>NZ_BAAANN010000023.1:0-22545 GCF_039529815.1 Amycolatopsis minnesotensis
CGGCCGAGAGCAGCACCGCGTAGAGCGTCTCGGGCATCTGCAGGGCGTCGTCGAGCATCCACCCGAGCTTGTTGGACGGATCGGTCACTGAGTGTCCCTTTCGAAATCTGCGGGAGCGGGCGTGGTTTCCCGGCCGGCACGGGTGCCGCGCTGCCACGCCGCCAGGGTGGCCGGGGTCTGCGTGGCCGCGGGTTCCGCGCGGGCGGGTGGCGGCGGAGCGAACTCCGCGGCGGGCGCGCGCCGCCTGCGCCTCGGCAGCCCGTTCTCGGTCCTGCCGAGGTCTTCGGCGGGGGCGGTCGCCTTGGCCTCGGCCGGTTCCCGCTCCGGCGGCTGGTCCTGCCGGCCGGGCTCCAGCACCCGCGAGACCGGTGTGGTGATCTTGCTCGGCGCGCTTTCCCTGGTGAGCAGTTCGCTGGGCAGGAACACCACCGCGCGGACACCGCCGTAGGGCGACCGCGTGTCCACCGAAACCGAGAAGCCGTAGCGGGCGGCCAGGATGCCGATGACCGCGAACCCGATCCGCGGCGGGTCGCCGAGGCCCGCGATGTCCTGCGCGCCCCGCTGGGCCAGCAGCCATGTCGCGCGCTGCACCGCCTCCACCGTCATGCCGACACCGGCGTCGTCGATGACGATCGCGAGGCCGTTGTGCGCCTGCTGGAAGTTGACCTCGACCTTCGAACCCGGCTGCGAGTGCCTGGCGCCGTTGTCGAGCAGCTCCGCCACCGCGAGTACCACCGGCTCCACCGCGCGGCTGACCACCGCGGTGTCCGAGGTCGCGGGGATCGCCACCCGCGGGAAGTCCCGGATCCGCGAGGTCGCGCCCCGCGCCACGTCGGTCAGGGTGGACGCCGAACGCTGCTGGCCTGGCCACGACCCGCACAGCACCGCGGTGGCCTGCGCGCGCCGCGCGAGCTGGGAGTTCGCGTGGTCGATCTTCAGCAGGTCGGCGAGCACCGCCGGGTCGTCGTGGCGCTGCTCGGCTTCCGAGATCGCGACCTGCTGCTCGTTGGCCAGGTTCTGGACCGAGCGCATCATCGCCTTCAGCGTCGACGCGGCCGCCTGCGCGGCGCCGGACCTCGCCTGCCGCACGTAGTCGGCGACCATCGACAGCACGACACCGTGCGGATCGCCGTTCCCCGGCGCCAACGGCCCCGGCACGGACACCGCCGGATCGGCGATCGACTCGATGAGCGAGGGCAGCCTGCTCCGCGTCAGGTGCTCCTGTTCAGCCTGATGGGCGCGCAGTTCGTGGTGCAGTGCGTCGGTCATCGCGCGTGCCCGCGCGGTGATACCGCGCTGGCGCACCAGCAGTACCACCAGCAGCACCGCGACGACGAGCAGGACGGAGACGGCGACGATCAAGAGCGGTTGATCCATAAATCCTCATGGTCGAAATGCGAGCGGCGAACCCGGCTGCGGGCGCGAAATCCCGCGAGCGCGCGAACTCGCTCGGTTCAGGCCCCCGGTTTCCTTCGAAGACCGGGGTCAGGCGCGCGAGACCTCGGCAGGAAACACGAGCGGGAAAGGCGCGGGTGGTGGGAGAGGGTGGACACCTCGTGCCGGGTGGGGCGCGGTGCACGCCTTCGTCGGGGGGTTCAGTCGGGTCACCGGCCCGATGATATCGGTGCGAACCCACGGCTTGTCCAGGCCGAGGGGCGAATGGTCATGAACTGTGGCGCGTACCGTGCGGTTCCCACGAATGGCGCAGTGGGCCGGCCTTGACGACTCCGGTGTGTGACCGGACGTTCGGCGCAGCCGAGGGGGCCGCGAGCGCGGAGGTGCGCACGGGCCATTCCCGTCCGGGACCGGGACCCGCGACTTTGGTCCACTGTGGACGGAATGACGTGCTCCGTTCCCCGCGCGCCTGCCGCGGCCGGTGTCGCCGCGCCGGGATTCGTTCAAGCAGCTGATGGCGACCGGAAACCCTTACGACGCAAGGCAACTCGTCGAGCACCTCACCGCGCGCCCGACCGAAGCGAAGGCGCCGACCCGGACGTTGGACCAGGAGTGGACCAATGGCTGGACCTCGCGCTGGCCACCGGGGGCGGCTCCACGGTCGGCGCGCTCGTGCCGCACCGGATCCTGGAGGAGGCGCCGCGGGCTCACCGTGCACGTCACGAACGCGGTGTCCTGTTTCGACGGTATCTGGGCCGATCTCACCATCGAGCCGTTCTTCGGCTTCTCCGTCTGGGAGGCCACCGCGTTCGTCAAGCTCGGCATAGAGCCGGACACCGCGGTATGCGCAGTCGCCTTCGCGACCCGGTTCGCTTCTGCTCGCCGCCGTTCCGTGCACGGTGCTGGCCGCGCCGCCCGCGGGCTGAAGCCCTGGCAGCCGGGCGGCGGCGTCACCGTCACCCGGTCGCGGTCTTGAGGTGGTCCTGGATGGCGGTCGCCGCCGCGGCCGCTCCGCCCTCCTCGCTGAGGGAGGCGCCGATCGTCTGCGCCGCTTCGCGCTGGGCCGGGCCGGTCAGGGCGTTTTCGACGGCGGCGCGCAGTTCCGCGACCGGTACCGGCCGGTCGGACAGGTTGTGCCGCAGCACGACCCCGGCGCCGCGGCCGGCCACCGCCTCGCCGATGACCAGCTGTTCGATCTGCTGCGGGACCACGACCAGCGGCACCCCGCAGGCCAGCCCTTCCAGCGCGCTGTTCATCCCGCCGTGCGTGACGAACACGGCGGCGCGCCGCAGCACTTCGAGCTGTGGCACCGAGGACCGGACGAGCGTGTTCGCCGGGGCCTGCCCCAGCCGCGCCGGATCGGTGTGCGAACCGACCGCGAGCAGCACCCGTGCGGGCAGCTCGCCCAGCGCCTCGAAACAGGCGTGGAAGAACGCGTCGCTACCGGCGTGCAGGGTGCCCAAGGACACCAGTACCAACGGTTCGGAGCCGTCCGCGAAGGCGGCCAGCTCGTCGTCGAGCGGCGCGTCCTCGCTCTGCGGGCGGATAGTCGGCCCGACGTAGTGGCAGCCGCCGTCGATCCGCGGATCGGCCGACTGCATCCAGCGCGGCACCGGGAAGATCGTCAGGTCGCCCCGCATCGGCAGGGTCGGCGAGGGCGGGTACGCCCGCTTGCCGAAGCGCCGCACCACGCGGCGCTTCCCCGACCACGCCGCGGGCACACCGGGAACGGCCTCGCCGAGGAAGTGGGCCCATTCGCGCGCGTTCAGGCGGGCCATGGCCTTGCCGCCGACCAGCATGGTCGTCATCAGCGAGATCATCGGCAGGTCGAGGCTCGCCGCGGCCATCCGGCCCCACAGCGCGTTGGAGTCGAACGCCAGCGCGGCCGGGCGCCGAGTGTCCAAATCGGACTGGAGGAGCGGCAGCAGCGATTCGGTGGCCTTCAGCACCTTGGCCACCACCTTGACGGGTCCGCCGGTGCGGGTGGCCTCGGCGATGTCGGCCGGGCCGATAGTGTTCGCCGGATAGCCGCGGAATTCGCAGCCGGCGTCCTCGACCGGCGCCCGGAACTCCTCGCCGGTGTAGTAGGTGACCTCGAAGCCGCGGCGCGTCAGCTCGCGCACGATCGGCAGGCTCGGGTTGACGTGGCCGGCGGCGGGCATTCCCGCCACCACGATCCGGTTCGAGTCAGTCATCGTCTTGCACTCCTTCATGCGCTGCGG
Organism: Amycolatopsis minnesotensis; assembly: GCF_039529815.1. Classification (NCBI taxonomy): domain Bacteria; kingdom Bacillati; phylum Actinomycetota; class Actinomycetes; order Pseudonocardiales; family Pseudonocardiaceae; genus Amycolatopsis; species Amycolatopsis minnesotensis. The sequence continues at coordinate 3,618 of NZ_BAAANN010000023.1, forward strand.
CCGGCCGGTAGCCGGCTTGCCGGAGAACGTCGGTGAAGTACGCCTCGATCGCGTCTTCGCCGCTGGTGTCGGGGTGGACGCTCACGTAGAGCAGTGCGGCGCCGCCGAGGATCTGTTGCAGGACAACGGGATCCACGTGCGAAGGCAGCCTGCCGTCGCGCCGGGCCCGGTCAAGGGTGGCGCGCACCGACTCGGCCCCCCGGTGACCGCGCGCGTCCGCGTAGGCCTGGAGCAGCTCCGGGTAGTCGTCCACCGTCGCGTACAGGCGGCGCATCAGCTTCCGGTCGCGGGGACTGCCCAGCTGCGCCGCCCAGCTCGCGACCATGGCCTCGACGTCCGGCCAGTCCGGTGCGGCGTCGTCCGCGTCGCGGTACTCCCACTCGATCGCACCGACCAGCAACGCGGTCAGGTTCGGGAAGCGGCGGTAGACCGTGGCGCGCGTGACCCCGGCGAGCCGCGCCACCTGCTCGACGCTGACCTGGCTGACGCCCCGTTCGAGCAGCAGGTCGATCGCCGCGGTGAGGATCGCCTCGTCCGCCCGCGCGTTGCGCGGTCTGCCGGGGGGCCGGGCGGCCCGCGTGTCGTCATCCAATCCCATGGCTAGTTACAATACAGACCTGCATTGTATTGTAACTAGCCATGGGATGTGGATCACCGATCCGGGTGACCGGGTGACCGCCGAACGGGTTCTTCGCGGCGGCGAAGAGATCCCGTAGTTTCCGTTGGAGGCAAGGAAAGGGGACCGCCATGGAGAAGTCGCGAAGGACCGCGTTCGCCGCCGCCACCGCCTTGGTGATCGGGCTGGGCGGCGGTGTCGCCTCCGCTTCGGCCATCTCGCCGGGCACCGAGCCCGCCGCCGGGCAAGCGGCCGGGACTCCGGCCAAGCGGACGGAACTGTATTTCGGCACCGAGAAGCCGACGGGTGGGGTGGTCACCCCGGAGGACTTCGAGAACTTCGTGGACAAGGAGATCACCCCCGCCTTCCCGGACGGCCTGACCCGGTTCACGGCCACGGGCCAGTGGAAGCGCGGCGCGGAAATCGTCAAGGAAGCTACCTACGTGATCGTGCTGTTCTACCCGCCGAGCGACCAGAAGGCCAATGGCGAAATCGAAGAGATCCGCGCCGACTACCGGAAGTTCTTCGACCAGGACTCGGTGGCCAGGGTGGACGACACGCAACGGGTTTCGTTCTAGCGGGCACGGCGGGTCGGCCCAGAAGCGCTCGAACCGGGAAGTCATGCGGAATCTGGAGCAGTCCGCTCGATGGCGAATAAGGCCGTTCAGTCGAGGTAGTTGCTCAGCTTGATCAGGTTCCCGTCGGGGTCACGCAGATGGAGGCTGTAAATCGTGCCGCGTGCACCGGTACTGCGGGCGGGGCCCGCCTCGATGCCCACCCCCTGCTCTCCGAGCTTGTCGATCAGGAGCAGCACGGGTTCGTCCACGACGAAGCACAACTCGGCGGTGCCCGGACCAGGACTGGCGGCCGTGGCGTCTTCGGTGTCCTGTCCGGCGACTCGCAGGCCGATCCTGTTATCGCCGAAGGCGAGCGCCGTGCGGCCCTCGCCGAAAACGACCGCCTCCATGCCCAGCACCCGTGTATAGAAGTCGATCGTGGCGTCCTGATCCACGACGGTCAGAGTCAGATGGTCGAGCCGGTCGATGTGCACGGGACTGATCCTTCCGGACGCCACCTGACGAGTGCGGTCAAACGGCGCCGAGTGCCGTGGCGAGTCCGGTTGGGCACAGTGGACGCCACGATCCGCGTGCGCGGGAGAGTCGGTTTGTTCCTGCTCAGCCGGATCGGTGTCCAATCGCTGAGTCGCCTGCACCATCAGCGCACCAAAGCTGTCGTAACGATCATCACCGGGGCGGCTGCCGTCACCGGTAAACCACTCGTACGCGGCCCACTCGCCGTCTTCCGCCGCGTCGCCGGGATGCAGCAGCCAGTGGACGCCGGGCCCGCCGTCGTCCTGTGCGATCAACAAGCTCCGCTCGAGCATCTGGCGCTCACTGTCGTCAAGAGCGGAGCTCCACGCTTCCACGAGGTCCGGGTCGCGTTCGGAAAGCCACCCGATCTCGTCCACGTTGAGCAGATCGACATCGGCGACATAGCCAAAGCCGTTGCTGGCCAACAGGAAGTTCCGGTACGTCGGGGGCAGTCGAGTGCCAAGCCGCTCTTCAACAGCGACAACAGCGTCCGCACTGACCGGCTCATAGCCGATCCAGCCCTCACGCTGGACGTGGCTCCTGACGAACTCTCCGGCGCCGTTCTCCTCGAACGCGCGCAACAAACTCGAGTCGTCCAGGAATTTCGAACTGTAGCCACGCAGGAACACGGTCCACTCGGCCGCCGCTACGGGGACTTGCGCACTCATAGGCCCCTCTTTAGCCACAGCCGCTTGCCGACGGTAGCGCCGGGCGACGGCATGGGACATTTCGGAACGAATCTGTGCACCAAGGGGCAGGGTCAGCTAAGGCGGCATCGCCGTGAGACAAAGGAGAAAACGCCCTGCGGAATCGCAGTGCTCGCCAATTGCGTTGTTCGGGCTTGCCGCGATAACGCTTGGACGAGGCGGACCCTGGCTGTTCAGGCGGTGACGGGCTCCGGCTCGGCACCGTCGAAGGGTGGATGGCTTTCGCCGCCCGTTTTTTCGGCCGCAACGATGTAGTCGGCAAGAGCGCCGCGGGATTGCGCGAGCCGGTCCATCCGCTCGTCCAGTCGCTGCAGCCGTGACCGCATCGCGGCCAGCAACTCGGGACACCCGAGCAGCTCCGGGACCTCTCCGGCCGCACAGGGCAGCAGGTACGAGATGTCCTCGGAGGACAGGCCGGCACCAAGGAGGTGCCGGATCTGCTTCACCCGCAGCACGGCGTCCTCGTCGTACTCGCGGTAACCGTTCGCGCCGCGGTCCGCCTCCAGCAGGCCCTGGGCCTCGTAGTAGCGCAACTGATGGGCCGGGCACTTGCCGGCGCGTTCCTGAAAGCCGGGCATCCCACCACCGTATGGAACCGTACGGCCGCCAAGGCCGACCCGCTGGTGGCCGAGGGTGCGCGGCCGGCGCCAACGGTGGGCGACGCGCTCCAGGCAGGTGCCCTGACGATCGTCTGCCTCACCGACTACCAGGCCGTGCACGAGCTGCTCGGCGCGAGCGATGCCGAACTGGACGGCACGCTGTTGATCAACCTGACCTCGGACGACTCGGCCCACGACCGCCAGACCGCCCAGTGGGCCGGGCAGCGCGGCGCCCGTTACCTGGACGGCGCCATCATGGCCGTCCCGCCGGCGATCGGGACCGCCGAGGCGGTGATTCTGCACAGCGGGCCGCAGCCGGACTTCGAGGCGCACAAGTCGGCACTCGACGCGCTCGGCACCAGCACCTACCTCGGTGCGGACCACGGGCTGGCGTCCCTGTACGACGTGGCGGGCCTGGCCATGATGTGGAGCGTGCTGAACGCCTGGCTCCAGGGCACCGCCCTGCTCGGGACGGCCGGTGTCGACGCCGCGACGTATGCGCCGTTCGCGCGGCAGATCGCCGCCACGGTGGCCGGATGGCTACCCGGGTATGCCGGGCAGATCGACAGCGGCTCCTTCCCGGCGGAGGTATCGGCCCTGGAGACCGACGCACGGGCGATGGCACACCTCATCGAGGAGAGCGAAGCGGTGGGCGTCAACGCCGAGCTGCCCAAGTTGATCAAGGCGATGGCCGATCGCTCGATCGCCGCCGGGCACGGTGGGGAGCAGTACCCCGTGCTGATCGAAGAGTTCCGCAAACCCGCGACGACTGACCGATCCCCACACCGGAATCCGCCGCCCGGCACTCGACCAACCACCACCCAGCAACCCCGCTGCCTGAAGCCGAGCTGCTGCGGGTGGCGTTCCCCGCCGAGTTCGACGTGACCCGGGTGGTGACCGCGCAGGAACTGGTTCCTTTCGCGGCAACCACTATTCGGTCCCGCCGGGACTGGATCGGGCGCAGGTGCACGTCCGGCACCGGCTCGGTGCGGGCCTTCTGCGCATCGTCACCACCGGCGGCGCGAGTGCCATAGGATTAGTGTTCACCCATTTGCGGCACCGTGCGCGTTCGAACGCTTTGGACAGGAAGAATGAATCTTCCGGATCGTCCAGTCTTCGAGAGAGGTGCAGACGTGGGGGACCGCAGCGGCCGTCGCAAGTATGCCGTCGATTTGTTCGGCGCTGAGTGTAAGGGCTCTCGCAATGGTGTCGGCAGCGGAGTTCGGCGCAATATCGATCCGGCTCTTCAGTGTCGAGTGATCGCCCGGGGATATTGCCGATCAGCGGCAAAATGTGACTATTCGCGTGGCGCTTGAGAGTGCGTCGAGCGCTCTCGACCACCTTCATGTATTTGATTTCCTCGTCGAGGATCTTCGAGATGGTGGCACTGGTCTGCGGGTGGGTTCCCTCGTCAACCTGAACAACCAGCTGCCGCAGCGCGTGCTCGGCCTGCTTCTCGGCATTGGGTCCCGCTAGACAGTGCCTCAATTCGCCCTCTTGGGCGACGCCGGACGGGGACGTACGTACTTGCCCGAACGGTCATGGGGCAGGCGCCAGAGCCATTCGCACCACGAGCGGCACCACGCTGCCTCCTCTCTCGATCGAAAGGAGGGCTTGACCAGTGTGCCCTCGGCAGGATTCGAACCTGCGACACCTGCCTCCGGAGGGCAGTGCTCTATCCCCTGAGCTACGAGGGCGCGCTTGCGCGACTCTCAGAAGACTAGCGCACGGCGGCAACGGGTTTACGGGGGGTTGGAGTAACCCGGATCGCGTCGAGGTACCCGCTCGGGGGAACCGTTGGCGGGGCCGGAAGCGGTATCTTGACCAAGGTTAGGCTCCCCTCTGTTGCATACATGCGCATGTCACTATATATTCCCTCGTGTCGGACGGAGGGCGACTGATGGGTCACGGACACGGCCACGGGATCGCGGCACAGCAGGGCAGCGCGTCGGGCAAGCACGTCCGCAAGCTGACGGCGGCGCTGGCGATCGGCGCGGCGTTCATGGTGCTGGAGTTCGTCGTCGGGCTCACCACGTCCTCGCTGGCGCTCCTGTCGGACGCCGCGCACATGCTCACCGACGTGCTCGGCGTCGGCATGGCGCTGGCCGCGATCGTGCTCGCCAAGCGCAGCGGCCCCACGTTCAGCCGCACGTTCGGGGTCTACCGCGCCGAGGTGCTGGCCGCGCTCGCGAACGCGGTGCTGCTGTTCGGGGTGGCCGGGTACGTGGTCTACGAGGCGATCGACCGGTTCGCCAACCCGCCGGAGGTGCCGGGGCTGCCGGTGCTGCTCGCCGCGGCCGCCGGGCTGGTCGCGAACCTGGTTTCGTTCTCGCTCCTGCGTTCCGGCGCGGAGGAAAGCATCAACGTCCGCGGCGCCTACCTCGAGGTCCTCGCCGATCTCATCGGCTCGGTCGGGGTGCTGATCAGCGGCGCGATCACGCTCACCACGGGCTGGCGCTACGCGGACCCGATCATCGGGGTCGCGATCGGGCTGTTCGTGCTGCCGCGCACCTACGCGCTCGCGCGCCGGGCGCTGCGGATCCTCTTCCAGCACGCCCCGATCGACGTCGACGTCAGCGAGATCAACACCGATCTCGCCGCGCTGCCCGGCGTCACCGACGTGCACGACCTGCACGTCTGGACGCTCACCTCGGGCATGGAGGTCGCCTCGGCGCACCTGACGCTGGACGCGGGCGCCGAGCCGTCGGTCGTGCTGGTGGCCGCGCAGGACGTGCTCGCCACCCGGTACCGCATCGACCACGCCACCTTGCAGGTGGAACCGGGCGAGTCGGCGAAGCGGTGCGGCGAGCTGTCCTGGTGACGGTCAGGGCGCGGGCAGCGGCTTGGCGCCGCGCTCGGCCAGCATCTGGGTCATGACGGTGATCTCGGCGCCCTGCGACTTCAGGATGTTGCCGGTCAGCGTCTTCAGCGCGGGCAGGTTGGTGCGCTCCTGCGCGTAGGTCGCCATCGGCGTGCCGCCCTGGTGGTGGCGCAGCATCAGCTGCAGGAACTCGACGTCGAGCGCCTTGCCGGTGAGCGAGCGCAGCTTCTCCAACTCGGCCGAGGAGGCCATGCCGGGCATCTGGGTCACCGGGACGCCGTCACCGCTGGACGGCATGCTCATGCCGCCGTGCCCGCTCATCTCGCCGCCGGACATCCACTTCATCGTGTTGCCGATGGCCTGCTCCGGCTGGTCCCACAGCATGAGCCAGCCCTTCATGCGGCCGACCTGTTCGTTCTGCGTCGTCTCGATGTCGAACGCGAGGTTGCGCACCTCGGGGTCGGTCGAGTGGTCGCGCGCCCAGTTCGCCATCGTGACGGCCTGGACGTGGTGCGTCGACATGTCCTGTGCGAAGCCGACCTCGACCGAGTCCGCGCTGGGCGTGGCGGGCGAGTCGTCCTGCAGCGACTGGCTCAGCAGCAGGCCGACGGTCGCGCCGACCAGCAGGACCGCGACGATCGCGGCCCCGATGATCACCGTGCGCGACCACGCCGGGCGCTCGGGCGCACCGGCGGCCTCTTCGGTGCCTCGGGTGCCTCGGGTGCCTCGGGTGCCTTTGACGGGCTCGTCGGGCCCGGTGTCCGTAGCGGTCAAACCGGGTCAGCCCCCGGTCTTCGGCGGGGCGGCGGGCGGCGCGGCCGGTCCGGTCGGCACCTGCGGCTGGCCGGGCTGGCCCGGCTGGCCGGGTTGCTGACCCGGCATCTGGCCCGGCTGCTGCTCGCCCTGCGCGTCCGGTGAACCCTTGTAGTCCATCGGCTTCGCGTCCTTGCCCGGCGGCGTCGGGTCGAACGGCGGCGGATTGCTCGGGTCGAACGCGCCGGGGCCCATCGCGTCGCAGCTCGCGCCGGTCTCCGGATAGGTGTTGTTGTTCTGGCGCAGCGCCGCGACGAACTGGTCGATGCGCTCGTCGTCGGGAGAGTCGACCTTCAGCTGGTGCCCCCACGCCTGCAGCGAGATCGGCTTGTCGAGGCCGGGGTAGGGCGACATCATCGTGTACTGCTTGCCGTCCGCGCGGGCCTTGAGCTTGTTCACCGCTTCACCGGTGACCTGCTGCGGGTTGTAGGCGATCCACACGGCGCCGTGCTCGAGCGAGTGCACCATGTTCTCGGTGCGCACCGCGTTCGGGTAGACGATGCCGGTGCAGGTGGCCCAGTAGCTGTCGTGCGGGCCGCCGAAGGGCGGCGTCTTGTCGTAGGCGACGCGCTCGGTCGGCTTGAGGTGCACGCTGCCCTGGTACTGCGCGGTCACGATGCCCGGGATCTTCAGCGACGGGTCCGGGTTCTCCTGCGACGGCTTGAACGCGGCCGCGGCCTCGTCGCGGGACTTCTGCTCGCGCTTGTCGGCGGTGTTCACGTAGTAGTAGATGAGCACCGACGCGAGTAGCGCCACCACGCCGACCACGGCGACGATGGTGCCCCACGGCGGACCCTTCTTGCTCACCACCGAGGTGCTGCGGGTCGCCTTGGACACCTTCTTCGGCGTCCCTGTCTTCTTCGTGCCGCTGGCCATGGCTCCCGCATTCTTCGAGGACACGTGATCTGCTCGGGGTGCCAGTGTAAGGACCGCGTGTCAGGCGCACGTCAACACCTGACGAACACCTGATGGGAGTGCTGCGCCGGGCGGGGTGAGAACTGGCTCGACCCGGACCATAGACTTGGTCAGGTGACTCCCGACGCCCTTGCTGACCTGGTCCGTTCCGCCGCAGTCGAGGTTCTCGACGCGCGCGGTCTCGAACACGCCGCGCTGCCCGCGGCCGTCACCATCGAGCGTCCCCGCAACCCCGAGCACGGCGACTACGCGACCAACCTGGCGCTCCAAGTGGCGAAGAAGGTCGGCCTCAAGCCGCGGGACTTCGCCGACGCGCTGGCGGAGCGCCTCGCGGCCACCGACGGCATCACCGCGGCCGAGGTCGCGGGCCCCGGTTTCCTGAACCTCCGGCTCGCCGCGGACGCGCAGGGCGAGCAGGTCCGCCGGGTGCTCGCCGCCGGTGCCGCCTACGGCCGCGGCGACCTGCTGGCCGGGCGCAAGATCAACCTCGAGTTCGTCTCGGCGAACCCGACCGGCCCGATCCACCTCGGCGGCACGCGCTGGGCCGCGGTCGGCGACGCGCTCGGCCGCATCCTGTCCGCGCAGGGCGGCGAAGTGACCCGGGAGTACTACTTCAACGACGCCGGCGCGCAGATCGACCGCTTCGTCCGCTCGCTGATCGCCGCGGCGAAGGGCGAGCCCGCGCCGGAGGACGGTTACGCGGGCGGCTACATCACCGACATCGCGGCCGAGGTGCTGCGCCAGGAGCCGAGCGCGCTCTCGCTGGACGAGGCCGAGCGGCACGAGGCGTTCCGCAAGATCGGCGTCGAGCTGATGTTCACCGAGATCAAGCAGAGCCTGCACGATTTCGGCACCGATTTCGACGTGTTCTTCCACGAGGACTCGCTGCACGCCTCCGGCGAGGTCGAAAAGGCCGTCCAGTACCTGAAGGACAACGACAAGCTCTACCTCGAAGACGGCGCGTGGTGGCTGCGGACCAGCGGCTACGGCGACGACAAGGACCGCGTCGTCATCAAGAACGACGGCAACCCCGCCTACATCGCCGGTGACATCGCCTACCTGCAGGACAAGCTGAAGCGCGGGTTCGACCTGTGCCTGTACATGCTGGGCGCGGACCACCACGGCTACATCGCGCGGCTGAAGGCGGCCGCGGCCGCGATGGGCGACGACCCCGATCTGGTCGAGGTGCTGATCGGGCAGATGGTCAACCTGGTCAGCGACGGCAAGCCGGTGCGGATGAGCAAGCGCGCGGGCACCGTGATCACGATGGAGGACCTGGTCGAGGCGGTCGGCGTGGACGCCGCGCGCTACGAGCTGACGCGGTACTCCGTCGACTCCACTTTGGACATCGACCTCGATCTGCTTCGCAAGCACACCAACGACAATCCCGTGTACTACGTCCAGTACGCGCACGCGCGGCTGTGCTCGCTGAGCCGCAACGCCGCCGATCTCGGCATCAAGTCCGATCCGGACGCCGATCTCGGCCTGCTCACCCACCAGCGCGAAGGGGAGCTGATCCGCACCATCGGAGAGTTCCCGACCGTGCTCAAGCGCGCCGCCGAACTGCGGGAACCGCACCGCGTCGCGCGCTACCTGGAAGGCTTGGCCGCCGCTTACCACAAGTTCTACGACGTGGCGCGCGTGCTGCCGCAGGGCGACGAGGAGGCGACGCCGCTCACCCACGCGCGGCTGACCCTGTGCGACGCCGCGCGCCAGGTGTTCGCCAACGGCCTCGCCCTGCTCGGCGTTTCCGCGCCGGAGCGGATGTAGCCCGCCCACTCGTCTGAATAGGGGAATTCTCCATGGCTCACCCCGCGGGTCCGCGGTACGCCGACGTCCACCAGCACGTCGACACGGCGGGCTTCCCGCCTTCGAGCGCGGCGGAACTCGACCGGCTGTACCCGAAGGTCTGGCCCCGCAACACCTATCGCGCGCCGGACGGTGTGGTGCGCATCGCCGGTGTCGACGTGCGCGAGCTGGCCGAGACCTTCGGCACGCCGCTGTTCGTCGTCGACGAGGCCGACTTCAAGTCGCGCTGCGCGGAGTACGCCGAGGCGTTCGACGATCCGTCGCTCGTGCACTACGCGTCGAAGGCGTTCCTGTCCACGGAGATCGCCCGCTGGGTGGCCGGGCAGGGCCTGAGCCTCGACGTCTGCAGCGGCGGCGAACTGGCGATCGCCCTTCGCGCGGACTTCCCGGTCGAGCGGATCACCTTCCACGGCAACAACAAGTCGGTCGAGGAGCTGGAAACCGCGGTCGGGGCGGGCGTCGGCACGGTGGTGGTCGACTCGTTCTACGAGATCGCCAGGCTCGCCGACGTGGCCGCGAAGCGCGACGTCGTGCAGAACGTGCTGATCAGGGTGACGGTCGGCGTCGAGGCGCACACGCACGAGTTCATCGCCACCGCGCACGAGGACCAGAAGTTCGGGTTCTCGCTCGCCTCCGGTGACGCCGCCGAGGCGGTGCGCCGCGTGCTCAACGTGTCTTCGCTGCGGCTGGTCGGCCTGCACAGCCACATCGGCTCGCAGATCTTCGACGCGGACGGCTTCGAGGTCGCCGCGCGCCGCGTCGTCGGCCTGCTCGCCGAGATCGGCAAGGAGCACGGTTCCGGTCTGCTCGAGCAGATGTCCATTGTGGACCTCGGTGGCGGGTTCGGGATCGCCTACACCGACAAGGACAACCCGCCGCCGCCGGCGCAGATGATCACCCAGATCAGGGAGATGGTCCGCAAGGAGTGCGAGTTCGCCGGCCTGCCGGTGCCGAAGATCGCGGGCGAGCCCGGCCGCGCGATCGCCGGGCCCGGCACCGTCACGCTCTACGAGGTCGGCACCATCAAGGACGTCTCGCTCGGCGACAACGCGGTGCGCCGCTACGTCAGCGTCGACGGCGGGATGAGCGACAACATCCGCACCGCGCTCTACGACGCGGTGTACGACGTCCGGCTGGTCTCGCGCGCGAGCGACGACGACGGTTCGCAGCCCGTGGCGGCCGCGTTGTCCCGAGTGGTGGGAAAACACTGTGAGTCCGGTGACATCGTGGTCCGCGACTGCTGGCTTCCCGACACCCTTGCTCCCGGTGACCTGGTCGCGGTCGCCGCGACGGGCGCCTACTGCTACTCGATGGCGAGCGGCTACAACCGGCAGCCGAAGCCGGCGGTGGTCGCGGTGCGCAACGGCAGCGCGCGCGTGCTGCTGAGGCGGGAGACGACGGAGGACATGTTGCGCCTGGAGGTTTCGTGAGCGGCTCCCCAGCGACGGTGGACGGGCGCGCGCTCAGGGTCGCGCTGCTCGGCTGCGGCACGGTCGGCAGCGAGGTGGCGAGGCTGCTCACCGAGCAGGCCGACGAGTTCGCCGCGCGGGCGGGCGCGCCGGTCGAGCTGGCCGGGATCGCGGTCCGCCGCCCCGACAAGCACCCCGAACTCCCCGCGCACCTGCTGACCGCGGACGCGGCAGCGCTCGTCGAGTCCGATGTGGACGTCGTGGTCGAACTGGTCGGCGGGATCGAGCCGACGCTCGAATGGCTGCTTTCCGCGCTGCGCAGGGGAAAATCGGTCGTCACGGCGAACAAGGCGCTGCTCGCCGAGCACACCGCCGAACTCGCCGAGGCGGCGGACGCCTCCGGCGCGGACCTCTACTTCGAAGCCTCGGTTGCCGGGGCGATCCCGCTGCTGCGGCCGCTGCGCGAGTCGCTCGCCGGTGACCGCATCACCAGGGTGATGGGAATCGTCAACGGCACCACCAACTTCATCCTGTCCGCAATGGACTCGACGGGCGCAGGCTACGCCGAGACGCTCGACGAGGCCAGCAGGCTCGGGTACGCCGAGGCCGATCCGACCGCCGACGTCGACGGCTACGACGCGGCGTCGAAGGCCGCGATCCTCGCCTCGCTCGCCTTCCACACCAGGGTCACCGCCTCCGACGTGCACCGCGAGGGCATCGCGGGCGTCACCGCGTCGGACATCGGGGCGGCGAAACTCCTTGGCCGCACGGTGAAACTGCTCGCCATCTGCGAACGCGTGACGAGCGAGGACGGCACCGAGTCCGTCTCGGCGCGGGTGCACCCGGTGATGATCCCGCGGTCGCACCAGCTCGCCGGCGTCGGCGGCGCGTTCAACGCGGTCTACGTCGAGGCCGACGCGGCGGGCGAGCTGATGTTCTACGGCCAGGGCGCCGGCGGGTCGCCGACCGCGAGCGCGGTGCTCGGCGACCTGGTCGCGGTGGCGCGCAACCGGGTGGTCGGCGGGCGCGGCCCGCGCGAGAGCGCGCACGCCGGGCTGCGGGTGCGGCCGATGGGCCAGACCCCGACCAGGTACCACATCAGCCTCGACGTCGCCGATCGCGCGGGCGTGCTCGCGCAGGTCGCGCAGGTCTTCGCCGCGCACGACGTGAGCATCGCGACGGTCCGCCAGCGCGACAAGCACTCGACGGCGAGCCTGGTGATCGTGACGCACCTGGCGCAGGACGCGGCGCTGCAGGCGACCGTGGACGAGATCGGAAAGCTGGACGTCGTGCGCGAGGTCGTCAGCGTGATGCGCGTGGAAGGCGAGGACTGACGGCGATGACCGGCATCATCGAGGCCTACCCTGACCGGATCCCGATCCCCGAGGGCGCGAGGATCGTCACCCTCGGCGAGGGGAACACCCCGCTGCTTCCCGCGCCGCACCTGTCGGGGCTGACCGGCTGCACGGTGTACCTGAAGGTGGAGGGCGCGAACCCCACCGGCTCGTTCAAGGACCGCGGGATGACCGTGGCGATCACGCACGCGCTCGCGAGCGGCCTCAAGGCGGTGATCTGCGCGTCCACCGGCAACACCTCGGCGTCGGCGTCGGCTTACGCCGCACGCGCCGGGCTCACCTCGGCCGTGCTGGTGCCCCAGGGCAAGATCGCGCTCGGCAAGATGGCGCAGGCGGTCGTGCACGGCGCCAGGATCCTGCAGGTCGACGGCAACTTCGACGACTGCCTCGAGCTCGCGCGCAAGACCGCGGCCGACTACCCGGTGACGCTGGTGAACTCGGTGAACCCGGTCCGGCTGATCGGCCAGAAGACCGCGGCGTGGGAGATCTGCGACGCACTCGGCGAGGCGCCGGACATTCACTGCCTCCCGGTCGGCAACGCGGGCAACATCAGCGCCTACTGGGCCGGGTACGCCGAATACGCCGCCGACGGTGTGGTGAAGGACACCCCGCGCATGTTCGGCTTCCAGGCCGCGGGCGCGGCGCCACTCGTGCACGGCGAACCGGTCGCGGAGCCGGAGACGGTGGCCACCGCGATCCGGGTCGGCAGCCCGGCTTCGTGGGACCTCGCGGTGAAGGCGAAGAACGGCAGCGGCGGGCTCTTCGCCGCGGCCACCGACGCCAAGATCCTCGAGGCCTACCACCTGCTGGCGCGTAAGGAAGGCGTGTTCGTCGAACCGGCTTCGGCGACCAGTGTCGCGGGCCTGTTGATGACCGCGGCGGACGGCCGCGTCCCGAAGGGCTCCACCGTGGTGTGCACGGTGACCGGCCACGGGCTGAAGGACCCGTCGACGGCGCTCGAAGGGAACGTCGAGGTGGAGCCGCTCGCCGTCGACCCGAGCGCCGTCGCCGCCGCGCTGGAGCTTTCGTGACCTCGTACCGGGTCACCGTGCCCGCGTCGACGGCCAATCTCGGGCCGGGGTTCGACGCGCTGGGCATGGCGCTCGGTCTGCACGACGTGGTCGAAGTCACCGCGATCGACCACGGGCTGAAGATCGAGGTGGTCGACGCGGGCGCGGGCGGCGTCGCGGACGTGCCCACCGACGAGAGCCACCTCGTGGCGCGGGCGATCCGGCGCGCCTGCGCGCACTGGGACGTCCGCCCGCCCGGCCTGCACCTGCGCTGCCGCAACGCGATCCCGCACGCCAGGGGCCTCGGCTCGTCGGCGGCCGCGGTGGTCTCCGGCGTCGCCGCGGGCTACGCGCTCGCCGGTCGCCCGCTGGACGCCGACGCGCTGCAGCTCGCGGCGGAGTTCGAAGGCCACGCCGACAACGCGGCGGCGAGCCTGCTGGGCGGTCTCGTGATCGCGTGGTCCGAGCACGGGCGGTTCCGCGCGGAACGGCTCGAACCGCACCCCGGCATCCGTCCCGTGCTCGCGATCCCGGAGCTGCGGTCGTCGACGGACGCGACGCGGGGCCTGCTGCCCGGCGCGGTCCCGCACGCCGACGCCGCGTTCACCGCCGGTCGCGCCGCGCTGGCCGTGCACGCGCTCACCGCGCGTCCCGACCTGCTGCTCGCCGCGACCGAGGACCGGTTGCACCAGCACTACCGCGCACCCGCGCTGCCCGAGAGCGTCGCGCTGGTGGATGCGTTGCGTGACAACGGAATCGCCGCGGCGGTCTCCGGCGCCGGGCCGACCGTGCTGGCGCTGACCGTGGACGGGCGGCTGCCCGAACGGGCCGACACGCGCGGGTTCAGCCTCGCCGAGCTGGCGATTGACCTCGGCGGCGTCAAGGTTGAGGTGCGATAACACGCGATGGCCTCGAGGGGGGTGGTTGTTGCACAGCGGCACGTGCGGGTCTACCCTCGGGGGCGTTCGATCACCGTGCGCATTCCGCACCGGCACCGGTCCCGGGAGCTTCTCCCGGTTGGGTGTCTCAAGTTGGTCCGCCAGTTCCGCACCGGTCAGCGGATCGACGCAGGCGGATATGGCGGTGCCGAATTCCGCGTACTCCGGACGGAGCACGCACACTCCCGTGCTGGCGGCTCTGCCGCTGTGGCTGCATCTCGGCCGAGGGGTCCGCATCGGGAAGCAGGGCTTTCCGTAAGGGAGGACCCGGTAAAAATGCCGTCTCGCGATTCGGATGCGAGCGGCAGTCCGCTGATCCACCTGGAGGCGTGGATCGGTCAGGAAGGACATGTGTGAGCAACACCGATCTTTTGAGCGGCGAAGTGCAGGGCTCGGAATCAGCTGCGTCCGATTCGGGGGAGCAGGCGAACGGCGCGGCCGCGCCGAAGCGCCGGTCCGGCGGACTGTCCGGAATGGTCATCGCCGATCTTCGTGAACTGGCCACCGAGCTGGGCGTCGGCGACACCGGCGGCATGCGCAAGGGGGATCTGATCGCCGCTATTCGCGAGCGCCAGGGCAAGACCAAGCGTCGCCAGGCGGCCGCCGGCGGTGACACGCTGCCGCTGGAGGGCATTTCGGCCGAAGAGGCGCCGAAGGCTCGCACGCGTCGTGAGCCGAAGGCCGCGAACGACTCGGAGCCGAAGAACGCCGAGGTCAAGAGCGAGGCCCCGGCGGCGAAGGCACCCGAGGCCAAGGCACCCGAAGCGAAGGCGCCGGAAACCCCGGAACCGCAGGAAAACCGCTCGAACGAGCGCACCGACGCGAACACCGACTCCTCGTCCGGCGAGGAAGGCGGCCGTCGCGAAGGTGGCCGCCGTCGTCGCGGGTCGAACCGCGCTTCGGGCGGTTCGGGCGGTTCCGACGGTGGCAACCAGCAGCAGGGCGCCGACAACCGCGGTCAGCGCGGCGGTGGCGACCAGCAGGGCGGTGGCCGCAACGAGCGGAACGACCGCAGTGAGCGGAACGACCGCAACGACCGGCAGAACGACCGGAACGACCGGAACGAGCGGAACGAGCGGAACGACCGCAACCAGCGGAACCAGCAGAACAACCGCAACGCGGACCAGAACCGCGGCGGCGCCCAGGACGACGACGAGGAAGGCGGCCGCAGGGGCCGCCGGTTCCGCGACCGCCGTCGTCGTGGCGGCAGCGGTGGGCGCGAGGGCGGCAGCCCGGACACCGAGATCCGCGAGGACGACGTCCTGCTGCCGGTCGCGGGCATCCTCGACGTGCTCGACAACTACGCGTTCGTGCGGACCTCCGGGTACCTCGCGGGCCCGAACGACGTGTACGTGTCGCTTTCGCTGGTGCGCAAGTTCGGTCTGCGCCGCGGTGACGCGATCACCGGTGTGGTGCGCCAGCCGCGCGACGGCGAGCAGCAGCGGCAGAAGTTCAACCCGCTGGTACGGGTGGACAGCATCAACGGCCTCGAGCCGGACGCCGCGAAGAAGCGGCCCGAGTTCACCAAGCTGACGCCGCTGTACCCGAACGAGCGCCTGCGGCTGGAGACCGAGCAGCACAAGCTCACCACCCGCGTGATCGACCTGGTGATGCCGGTCGGCAAGGGGCAGCGCGCGCTGATCGTGTCGCCGCCGAAGGCCGGTAAGACCACGATCATGCAGGACATCGCGAACGCGATCTCCACGAACAACCCGGAGTGCCACCTGATGGTGGTGCTGGTCGACGAACGCCCCGAAGAGGTCACCGACATGCAGCGGTCGGTGAAGGGCGAGGTCATCGCCTCCACCTTCGACCGGCCGCCGTCAGACCACACCTCGGTCGCCGAACTCTCCATCGAGCGCGCGAAGCGCCTGGTGGAGATGGGCATGGACGTGGTGGTGCTGCTCGACTCGATCACCCGCCTCGGCCGTGCCTACAACCTGGCGGCGCCGGCGTCCGGCCGGATCCTGTCCGGTGGTGTCGACTCGACCGCGCTGTTCCCGCCGAAGCGGTTCCTCGGCGCGGCGCGCAACATCGAGAACGGCGGCTCGCTGACGATCTTCGCCACCGCGATGGTGGAGACCGGCTCGACCGGTGACACGGTCATCTTCGAG
Source organism: Amycolatopsis minnesotensis (assembly GCF_039529815.1). Classification (NCBI taxonomy): domain Bacteria; kingdom Bacillati; phylum Actinomycetota; class Actinomycetes; order Pseudonocardiales; family Pseudonocardiaceae; genus Amycolatopsis; species Amycolatopsis minnesotensis. The sequence continues at coordinate 19,815 of NZ_BAAANN010000023.1, forward strand.
GAGTTCAAGGGCACCGGTAACGCGGAGCTCAAGCTCGACCGCAAGATCGCCGAGCGCAGGGTGTTCCCCGCGGTCGACGTCAACCCGTCCGGCACCCGCAAGGAGGAGCTGCTGCTCTCGCCGGACGAGCTGGCCGTGATGCACAAGCTGTCCAGGGTGCTCACCGCGCTGGATTCGCAGCAGGCCATCGACCTGCTGATCTCGCGCCTGCGGAAGACGAAGACCAACATCGAGTTCCTGATGACGGTTTCGAAGACCGCGCTGGGTCCCGACGACGATTAGTAATACGAAATGCCGAGTGGCCTTTCTTCCGCCGTGGAGAAAGGCCACTCGGCATTTATCGCCTTTTCCGGCCGATCAGCGGCTCGGGACCGCGGCCGGCGTCCAGCCGCGGTAGTTGTTGAAGTAGTTCACGCTCGTGGCGTGACCGATCTTGCCGCCGACGCTGGTGGCGTAGAAGCCGCCCTTGCCGTCGGAGATGCCCACGTGGCCGTACGCGCTGATGTTCCAGTAGACGAACGCGCCGAGCGGTGCGGCGCCGGAGTGGTGCGGCGCGCCGTTCCAGTGCGCGTTGGCCGAAGCCCAGACGCCGGTGACGCCGTAGGCGTTCTCCACGGCCTTTTCGCAGAGGCCCTGCCAGCCGGTACTGCCCATGTGGTTCTTGTACCACTGGATGGCGCCCGCCGGGGTGCCGTCAGCGGCGCCCTGGATGGCCGCTTCGGGTGCGGTGCTGAACGCGCCCGCGGCCTCGTTGACGTCCGACGCGGTGATCGCGGCGGCCGGTGCGGCCGGTGCGGCGGTCGCGCTCGCGACGGGCCCGGCGACCAGCGCGGCCACGGCGAACGCGGTGATCCCGGCGCGGGCGAGGAGTGTCTTCGTGTGCTTGACCATGGTCCGCCTCCTGGCGTGCATGTGGGCAATTCACTGACACCGGACACCGTGCCCCAGCGGGATACAAATTCCGTACACGCGTGGTGACCGGGTGTACGGGAATACCCGTCAGCGGGGGCGCGTTGACGCCACTGCCAGCCCGTCTGGCAGAATCACCCGCTGACGTCCGGCTCCGGTTCACCTCGTGCGAACACCTGACGGGGACCCGGCGGCCACCTGAGAGAGGACACCATGAAGAGCGGTATTCACCCCGAGTACGTGCCGACCCAGGTCACCTGCGGTTGTGGCAACACCTTCACCACCCGGAGCACCAAGACCTCCGGCGCCATCCACGTGGAAATCTGCTCGAACTGCCACCCGTTCTACACCGGCAAGCAGAAGATCCTGGACACCGGCGGCCGGGTCGCGCGCTTCGAGGCTCGCTACGGCAAGCGCCAGAAGAAGGCCGACGCCAAGTAGCTTCGCCGACGGCGCCCACTCCCGCACCGGGGGTGGGCGCCGTTTTCTTGTGCCAGGGCCGAGGTACCACCGCCGGAAGGGCGTGAACCATGGATTCGAGTTCGCTCAAGGGCCTGCTCGACGAGTACGCGGATCTCGAGCGCCAGCTCGCGGAGCCGGAGGTGCACGCCGACCAGGCCAAGGCGCGCAAGCTGGGCAGGCGGCACGCGGAGCTGACCCCGGTGGTGAACGCGATCAGCGAGCTTGAGTCGGCGCGCGAGGACCAGGCCGCGGCCAAGGAGCTGGCAGGCGAGGACCCCGGGTTCGCCGCGGAGGCCGAGGAGATCGGCGCGCGCATCCCAGTGCTGGAAGCCAAGCTGACCGAGCTGCTGCTGCCGCGCGACCCCTACGACGGGTCCGACGTGGTGATGGAGATCAAGTCCGGTGAGGGCGGCGAGGAGTCCGCGCTGTTCGCGGGCGACCTGCTGCGCATGTACCTGCGCTACGCCGAGCGCCACGGCTGGAAGGCCGAGGTGCTCGACTCGGTGGACTCCGACCTGGGCGGCTACAAGGACGCGACGGTGTCCATCAAGGCGAAGGGCTCCGATCCCGAAGGCGTGTGGGCGAGGCTGAAGTTCGAAGGCGGCGTGCACCGCGTGCAGCGGGTGCCCGCCACCGAGTCCCAGGGCCGCATCCACACCTCCGCGGCGGGTGTCCTGATCTACCCGGAACCCGAGGACGTCGAGGTCGAGATCGACCCGAACGACCTGCGCATCGACGTGTTCCGGTCCTCGGGCCCCGGCGGGCAGAGCGTGAACACCACCGACTCGGCCGTCCGGATCACGCACCTGCCGACCGGCATCGTGGTGTCGTGCCAGAACGAAAAGTCGCAGATCCAGAACCGGGCGCGCGCGCTGCAGGTCCTGCAGGCGCGGCTGCAGTCGATCGCCGAAGAGGAAGCCGCCGCGAAGGCCTCGGACGCCCGCCGCTCGCAGGTGCGCACCGTGGACCGCTCCGAGCGGATCCGCACCTACAACTTCGCCGAGAACCGGATCGCCGACCACCGGGTGAACTACAAGGCGTACAACCTGGACCAGGTGCTGGACGGCGACCTCGACGGCGTGCTGGAAGCCCTGCTCACCGCGGACCGCGAGGAACGGCTGTCCGAACACGCGGGCTGACCGCTTTTCGCGGCTCGTTCATGCCCCATAGGTACCCCTCGGGGCATCTGGGCCCCTGAAGGGGCTCCTGGAGAGGTCGCGAGGTCCGCCGCGCCTGCCCCGAAGGGGCCTTTACGGGCGTGGATGCCGTGGATGTGACCGTTGTGGGTCCGCTGTGTTCTCGGAGTGTTCGCCCTGAAGGGGTCCTTGGGGGAATCTGGTGCCGTGAAGGGGTCCTTGGG
>NZ_BAAANN010000023.1:22644-154144 GCF_039529815.1 Amycolatopsis minnesotensis
GGCTGCCGTGGATGTGACCGTTGTGGGTCCGCTGTGTTCTCGGAGTGTCTGCCCTGAAGGGGTCCTTGGGGGAATCTGGTGCCGTGAAGGGGTCCTTGGGGGCATCGGCGTCGCGATGTCGCGTGTCGTGAGGGGTGGGATTGTGGCGTGAGATTGCCTGAAGGTGTCCTTGGGGGTATGGGCTGGGATTTCGCTGCTTGTGTTTCTTGCCTGTGTCCGCGTTGGTGTCCCGAAAGGGGCCTTTACGGGCGTGGCTGCCGTGGATGTGACCGTTGTGGGTCCGCTGTGTTCTCGGAGTGTCTGCCCTGAAGGGGTCCTTGGGGGAATCTGGTGCCGTGAAGGGGTCCTTGAGGGCATCAGCAGCACCATGCCGCGTGTCGTGAGGGGCGGGATTGTGGCGGCAGATTCCCCCAAAGGCCCCTTCAGGGAATGAGCACCGGAGCAGAGAAGGCTCATGAGGACCGAATCCGCGGCGCCCACGGCCCCGAAGGTCACCTTCGGGGCATGTGAGCGACCCCGTCCCGGCCGATATGTCGCTTGTGGACAGTTCGGCAGCGTACCCGGCGAATTCGGCTGGAGCCGGGCCGGATCTCCGCCATTCGTCGGCAGGGGAAGGCTCCCGGCATCACGCGGCCACCGGGCAATCTGTCCATTGTGGTCACTTGCTCGGCGCGCGCGAACGAGTCGTGCCGGGACCTGTTGATCCACTGTGGATGATCCGTCCGGCGGGGCGAACCGGATCCTCACCGCGCTTCCTGGCGGCTCTGGAGTTCGGCATGGCCGATCCCCGTTCCGGTGAACATCCGACCACCCCAGCGGCGAGATGGCGCGCGGAGTCCGACCGGTGCCGGAGGCCTGACACCGATGTGAAGGCCGACACGCGGGTGACCGTCTGCCAGGGGTGCGGCCCCCGAACCGGACGACACGCTCCAGCAGGCACGGGGTACGTGCCCGGCATGTGCCAGTCTTGACCCGTGAAGCGACAACCGCTGCGCCTGGCGATCATGGAGGCGACCAGGATTCTCGACGACGCAGGCGTGTCCTCCCCGCGCACCGACGCGGAGCTCATCGCCGCGCACGTCCTCGGGGTCGAACGCGGGCGCCTGCCGCTCGTGCCGCTGGTGGACTCGCCCGTCGTCGACGCGATCGGCCAGCTCGTCGCGCAGCGCGCCAAGCGGGTGCCGCTGCAGCACCTCACCGGATGGGCGGCGATGGGCGGCATCACGCTCGACGTCGGCCCCGGCGTCTTCGTGCCGCGCCCGGAGACGGAACTGCTCCTCGAATGGGGCCTCAAGCTGCTGCGCGGTCGCGAGTACCCGGTCGTCGTCGACCTGTGCACCGGTTCGGGCGCCCTCGCGCTCGCGGTGGCGCACGCGAAGGCGGACGCCGTGGTGTACGCCGTGGACATCGACAGCCAGGCGCTCGCCTGGGCGCGGCACAACGCCGACGCCCGCGTCGCGGCGGGGGACACCCCGATCCGGCTCTACTCCGGCGACATCGGCGATCCCACGATCTTCGCCGAGCTGGACGGCCTGGTCGACCTGGTGCTGTGCAACCCGCCGTACGTCCCGCCCGGCACCGCGGTGCCGCCGGAGGTGTCCCAGCACGACCCCGCGCACGCGGTCTTCGCCCAGGAAGGCGGGCTCGCGGTGATCCGGCACGCGATCGCGCTGTCCGCGCGGCTGCTGCGGCCGGGCGGCGGGCTCGCGATCGAGCACGACGACACGCACGGCACCGCGGTGCCGACGCTGCTGTCCGCTCGCCGGGTGCTTTCCTCGGTGGAGGCGCACCAGGACCTCGCCGGCCGTCCCCGATTCGTCACCGCCCGCAGGGGCTGACGGCGCGCGGGACTAGAGTTCCGCGCTATGAGTGCGGTGTACGACTGCGGACGACACGACAGCAGGGCGGACGGGCTCGCGGCGGCGGCGGGCGCGGTCCGGTCGAGCAGGCTGGTGGTGCTGCCGACCGACACCGTCTACGGCATCGGCGCGGACGCCTTCGACGCGGGCGCGGTGCAGTCGCTCCTGCGCGCCAAGAACCGCGGCCCCGACCTCCCGGTCGGCGTGCTGGTCGGCTCGTGGTCCACAGTGGACGGTCTGGTGCTCGGCGTGCCGCCGCAGGCGCGCGCGCTCGTCGAGGCGTTCTGGCCCGGTGACCTCTCCATCGTGGTGCCGCACGCGCCGAGCCTGAACTGGGACCTCGGCAGCACGCGCGGCACGGTGATGCTGCGGATGCCGCTGCACCCGGTGGCGCTCGAACTGCTGCGCGACGTCGGCCCGATGGCCGTCTCCAGCGCGAACGTCTCCGGCCGCCCGCCGGCGTCGAACGTCGAGGAAGCGCGCGAGCAGCTCGGCGACTCCGTCGCGGTGTACCTCGACGGCGGCCCGTCTGGCGAGCCCGTCCCGTCCTCGATCGTCGACCTCACCGGCACCGAACCGCTGCTGCTGCGCGAGGGCGCGGTGTCACGCGAACAAGTGTCCGAAGTGCTCGGTGTGCCGATCGCGGACCCGGCGTGAGGTACCACCGAAACCTCACGACGGGCGCGGTAGCGTGACGCCGCCCGTGCAACGGAACCCGGAGGACTGACGCGGCCGTGCCCACCCTGAACGCCGGTCTCCCGATCCGGGAGTACGTCCTCGTCGCCCTCATCTCGGCGACACTGACCTTCCTGCTGACCGGACTGGTCCGCCGCTTCGCCACCAGGGTCGGCGCGATCGCCAACCCGCGTGCGCGCGACGTGCACGTCATCCCGATCCCCCGCATGGGCGGGCTCGCGATGTACTTCGGCGTGTGCGGCGGCATGGCGCTCGCGCACCAGCTCCCGGTGCTGCGCCGCGCCTTCGAGTACTCGCTCGACCCCGTCGGCGTGCTGCTCGGCGGCGGCGTCATCGTGCTCATCGGCGCGCTCGACGACCGGTTCGAGCTCGACGCCTGGACCAAGCTCGCGGGCCAGGTGATGTGCGCCGGCATCCTGGTCATCTTCGGCGTGCAGTGGAACAGCTTCTGGGTCCCGTGGGGCGGCGACGGCGACATCCTCGGCTCGGTGCTCGTGCTCGACCGCAACCAGGGCGGGCTGCTCGCCGTGCTGCTGGTGGTCGTGATGGTCAACGCGATGAACTTCGTCGACGGCCTCGACGGGCTCGCGAGCGGGCTCGGCTTCATCGCGGCGGCCGCCACCTGCGCGTTCTCGCTCGGCATCCTGGCCTCGTCCGGCGGCGACGTCGGCAGCTACCCGCCGGCGCTGATCGCGTCGACGCTCGCGGGGGCCTGTCTCGGGTTCCTGCCGCACAACTTCCAGCCCGCGAAGATCTTCATGGGCGACTCCGGCTCGATGATGATCGGGCTGATGCTCGCCGCGGCCAGCACCTCGGCGTCCGGCAAGATCAACTACACCCAGTTCGGGCCGTCGGACACCCTGGCGCTGCTCTCGCCGCTGTTCGTGGTGGCCGCGGTGCTCTTCCTGCCCCTGCTCGACCTGCTGATGGCGGTCGTCCGGCGCACCCGGCGCGGGGAGAGCCCGTTCGCCGCGGACAAGATGCACCTGCACCACCGGCTGCTCGAGATCGCGCACTCCCAGCGCCGTGCCGTGCTGCTGGCTTACCTGTTCGCGGCGCTGCTGGCCTTCGGCGCCGTGTCGGTGACCCTGTTCGACACCGCGCTGGTGTTCTGGCTCGTGATCGCCGGGCTGCTGCTGGCCGTGCTGGTGACCGTCATCCCGCGCATGAGGTCGCGGAACAGGGCACCGTAGGGGACGGCCGAAGCCGAGGTCTAGACTGGGGCCTTCGCGACCAGGGAGCAGTGCAGTGAGTGACGCCCAGACCGAGCAGGCTCAGACCGGCGAGCCGGAGAACCCGCACGCCGCGTCCGTGCTGAAGCTGCAGGCCGCGATGAAGAAGGCGACCCTGATCGCGCTGCCGATCGTGACCGTCGTCGCGGTGGTGATCGCGACGATCGTGAAGGGCACCAACGGCCTGGTCGGCGCCGTGCTCGGCGGGGTGCTGGCACTCGGGTCGTCGCTGCTGACGCTGACCATCATGCGGTACAGCGCGAACCAGTCGCCCCAGTTCGCGATGGCGGCCGTCATGGGCGGCTACGCGCTCAAGCTGATCGTCCTCTTCGGTCTGATGTTCGCGCTCAAGGGCGTCACGGTGATCGACCGCTACAGCCTCGGGCTGACCTTCGCCGCCTGCGTCGTGGTGGCCGCGACGGTGGAGGGCAGGGCGTTCATGACCACGAAGACCCCCACCGTCATCCCCAACAGCTCGCTTTAGGAGTACGCCTGTACGGCGTCCTCCGCCCGGCTGATATGGTCCGTTTCGCGGGGGCGGCCATGGTCGCACTCCCAGTTGACGAACTCCGGGTAGCAGCGTGGCGATCAGCCATATCGTCGTTCCCGCTTCCGGGCCACGTTACTGGAGGGGCAGCCGCCTCCGAGTACCCGAAACGTATCGGGTACGTTAAGTCCAGATCGTGACGATTCCCCCGGCGGAGTGAACGCCGGCCGGGAGAACCGGAAGGAGCCCCGTTGGGCGCGCTGGTATCAGCCTCGGGCGGCGAGTTCATCCCCCCAGGCCCCCAGGACCTCGACCTGCCAGAGATCTTCGGCCCGGTGACCAAGCCGATGCTGCTGGTCGTCCTGGCGATGATCATCATTGCGGCTTACTTCCTGCTGGCTTCGCGGAACCTCAAGGTCGTGCCGTCGAAGTCGCAGTTCCTGGCCGAGTCGGCATACGACTTCGGGCGCAACAGCATCGCGCGCCAGCAGATCGGCTCCGAGAACTTCCGGCCGTACATTCCGCTGATCCTGACCATCTTCACCTTCGTGCTGGTGAACAACCTGTTCGGGATGATCCCGTTCATCCAGTACCCCACGATGGCGCACATCGGCTTCCCGATCGCCCTCTCGGTGCTCGTGGTCTACCCGGTCTACCACATCGCGGGTATTCGCAGGCACGGTTTCTTCGGCTACATCAAGCACCAGCTCGTGCTGCCGAACATCCCGACCTGGGTACTGCCGCTGCTGATCATCATCGAGTTCTTCCAGAAGTTCGTGCTGAACCCGCTGACGCTGGCCATCCGAGTGTTCGCCGCGATGCTGGCCGGTCACCTGATCATCGCGGTCTTCACCATCGGCGGCCACTTCCTGCTGGAGCAGGCCAACTGGGGCCTGAAGGGCACCTCGGTCCTCGCGTTCGTGATCGCGATCGCGATGTCGCTGCTGGAAGTGTTCATCCAGATTCTGCAGGCCTACATCTTCGCCCTCCTCGCCGCCGGATTCATCGGCGCCGCGGTGGCGAGCGAGCACTAACCGAAAATAGCGGCAGGACCTCTCCCGCCGGGAGACACGGATAAACCAAAGCCCCCGATCCGCGTAGTTGCGGACCGAGTTGGAAGGAAACGCAAGTGAGCAGCATTGTTTTGGCCCAGGAAGCCGCGAAGACCGTCAGCGACAGCGGTCTCGCCGCCATCGGCTACGGCCTCGCCGCGATCGGCCCCGGTATCGGTGTGGGTCTCGTCTTCGCCGCCGTCATCAACGGCACCGCCCGCCAGCCCGAGGCGCAGGGCAAGCTGACCAACCTCGGCTTCTCGACCTTCATCTTCACCGAGGTGCTCGCGCTGCTGGGCTTCGTGCTCTACTTCATCGCGTCCTGAGCTGACGCCTCACCTAGGGAGACGTCATGGTGAACGCCTCAGTGAACCTGGCCGCGGAAGCGAAGAACCCGGTCCTTCCGGATGTCCCGGAACTCATCATCGGGCTCATCTCGTTCCTCGTGCTGCTGTTCATCATCTGGAAGTTCGTGGCACCGCGCTTCGAGAAGATGTACGCGGAGCGGGCCGAGAAGATCGAAGGCGGCATCGAGCGGGCCGAGAAGGCTCAGGCCGAGGCCGAAGAAGCGCTCGAGAAGTACAAGGCGCAACTGGCCGAAGCCCGGTCCGAGGCCGCCAAGATCCGTGACGACGCCCGGCTCGAAGCCGAGCAGATCAAGGAAGAGCTGCGCGCCGAGGCTCAGGAAGAGTCGAAGCGCATCGTGGCGCAGGGCGAGGCCCAGCTGCAGGCTCAGCGGGCGCAGATCGTCGCCGAGCTGAGGTCGGAGATCGGCCGCAACTCGGTGGAGCTGGCCAGCCGCATCGTCGGCGAGTCGCTCCAGGACGAAGCCCGCAAGCGCGGCACGGTCGACCGGTTCCTCGCCGAGCTCGGTTCCAACGGGTCGGGTAAGTAAGGCCGCCGGAGATGATCACGCGTTCGACGACCGCGGGTTGGAGATAGGACTGAAATGACGCTGCATGCTGCGAGCCGTGAAGCGCTCGGCCTCGCCGAGAACACGCTCGGCGAGGTTCTCGGCGACGCGGGCACCGACCCGGCGACCGTCGGCGAGGAGCTGCTGTCGGTCGTCGACCTGCTGACCGGCGAGATCGGCTTCCGCCGCGCGGTCGCCGACCCCTCGTCGGCGCCGGAATCGCGGAAGAACCTGGTCAGGGCGCTGCTGGAGAGCAAGCTCTCCGCGCCGTCGCTGAAGGTGCTCGAAACCGCGGTGTCCAGCCGGTGGTCCAGCCCCCGCGAACTGCTCGACGGGATCGAGTCGCTCGGCCGCTCCGCGCTGCTGACCAGTGCGGAGAAGACCGGCAACCTCGACACCGTCGAGGACGAGCTGTTCCGGGTCGCCAGGATCGTGGCCGGCGAGCCCGCGCTCGAACGGGCGCTGTCCGAGCAGACGGCACCCGCCGAAGCCAAGCGCGCGCTGGTGCGGAACCTGTTCTCCGACAAGGTGGACGTGGTCACCGAGAAGCTCGCCGAACAGGCGATCCTCCGCAACCGCGGGCGCAGCGTCGCGAACGGCCTCGACCAGCTCGTGCAGCTGGCGGCCCAGCGGCGGGAGCGCGCGGTCGCGTATGTGACCACGGCCAGCGAGCTGTCCGGCGAGCAGCAGGCGCAGCTCGCCGAGAAGCTGGCCGCGATCTACGGCAAGCAGATCTCGTTGCGCATCGAGGTCGACCCCAAGCTCGGCGGTGGGCTCATCGTCAGGGTCGGCGACGAGGTCATGGACGGCAGCGCGGCAGGCCGGATCGAAGCGCTGCGCAGGCAACTGGCCTGAACACCCCGAAACTTTTGACACTGGCAAGAACGAAGCGAGAGCGGGAACGAAATGGCGGAGCTGACGATCTCCTCGGATGAGATCCGGAGCGCGATCGAGAACTACGTCTCCAGTTATGCCCCGGACGTGAGCCGGGAAGAGGTCGGCACGGTGGTGGACACCAGTGACGGCGTCGCCCACGTCGAGGGCCTGCCCTCGACCATGGCGAACGAGCTGCTGGAGTTCCCCGGCGGGGTGCTGGGCGTGGCCCAGAACCTGGAGCCCCGCCAGATGGGTGTGGTCATCCTCGGTAACTTCGAGAAGATCGCGGAGGGTCAGGAGGTCAAGCGGACCGGCCAGATCCTTTCGATCCCGGTCGGCGAGAACTTCCTCGGCCGCACCATCGACCCGCTCGGCAAGGCGATCGACGGACTCGGCGACATCGAGTCCACCGAGCGCCGCGCGCTCGAGCTGCAGGCGGCCTCGGTCGTCCAGCGCCAGCCGGTGTCGGAGCCGCTGCAGACCGGCATCACCTCGATCGACGCGCAGACCCCGATCGGCCGCGGCCAGCGCCAGCTGATCATCGGCGACCGCAAGACCGGTAAGACCACGGTCTGCGTCGACACGATCATCAACCAGAAGCGCAACTGGGAGACCGGCGACCCGAAGCAGCAGGTGCGCTGCATCTACGTCGCGATCGGCCAGAAGGGCTCGACGATCGCGAACGTCCGCAAGACCCTCGAGGACGCGGGCGCGCTGGAGTACACCACCATCGTCGCGGCCCCCGCCTCGGACTCCGCGGGCTTCAAGTGGCTGGCGCCGTTCACCGGTGCCGCGCTCGGCCAGCACTGGATGTACGAGGGCAAGCACGTCCTCATCGTGTTCGACGACCTCACCAAGCAGGCCGAGGCCTACCGCGCGATCTCGCTGCTGCTGCGCCGCCCGCCGGGCCGCGAGGCGTTCCCCGGCGACGTCTTCTACTTGCACTCGCGCCTCCTCGAGCGGTGCGCCAAGCTGAACGACGAGCTGGGCGCGGGCTCGATGACCGGGCTGCCGATCATCGAGACGAAGGCCAACGACATCTCGGCCTACATCCCGACGAACGTCATCTCGATCACCGACGGCCAGTGCTTCTTCCAGTCGGACCTGTTCAACTCGGGTCAGCGCCCCGCGGTCGACGTCACCACCTCGGTCTCCCGAGTCGGCGGTGACGCGCAGATCAAGGCGATGAAGACGGTTTCCGGTTCGCTGCGGATCGACCTGTCGCAGTACGAGGAGCTCAAGTCGTTCGCGGCGTTCGCGTCCGACCTCGACGCGGCCTCGAAGGCGCAGCTCGACCGCGGTGCCCGCCTGTACGAGCTGCTCAAGCAGCCGCAGAACTCGCCGATCCCGGTCGAGCAGCAGGTCGTCACCGTGTTCCTCGGGACGAAGGGCCACTTCGACGACGTGCCGATCGAGGACGTCGCCCGGTTCAACCACGAGCTGATCGACAACATCCGGCACAAGCACGACGAGATCCTCGCCAAGATCCGCGACGAGAAGAAGTGGACCGACGAGCTCGCCGAGCAGGCCGTGGCCGCCACCACCGAGTTCAAGAAGGGCTTCACCACCTCCGAGGGCAAGACCCTCGGCGGCGTGGACGCCGACGCGATGGACGCCGACAAGGTCGGGCAGGAGACCGTGAAGGTCAACAAGCCCGCACCGAAGAAGTAACCGGGTACCAGGGATGGCACAACTTCGAGAGCTACGCGAACGGGTCAGGGCGACCAAGTCGATCGGCAAGATCACCAAGGCCTATGAGCTCATCGCGACCTCGCGCATCGGCAAGGCGCAGGCCCGCATGGAGGCTTCGAGGCCGTACGCCGAAGAGATCACCAAGGTGCTCTCGGCGTTGGCCGACGCGGCGTCCAGCCTCGATCACCCGCTGCTCACCGAGCGGGAGAACCCGAAGCGCGCCGCGGTGCTGGTCGTGACGAGCGACAAGGGCCTCTGCGGTGGCTACAACGCGAACGTGCTGCGTGCCACCGAGGAGCTGCTTTCGCTGCTGCGCGAGCAGGGCAAGGAGCCGCTGGTCTACGTGATCGGCGACAAGGGCGTGAACTACTACCAGTTCCGCGGCCGTGACACCGCGGACCGCTGGACCGGGTTCTCCCAGGGCCCGCGCTACGACGACGCGGCGAAGGTGGGCGAGACGCTGGTCGGCTCGTTCCTCTCCGGCGTGGACGACGAGGACGGCAACGGCCCCGGCGCCGACGGCGTGCTCGGGGTGGACGAACTGCACATCGTCTACACCGAGTTCAAGTCGATGCTGACGCAGGTCCCGATCGCGAAGCGGATCGCTCCGCTCGAGGTCGAGTACGCGGAAGAGGGCGACGACAAGCCCGCCGGTATCGCGCCGTCGTACGAGTTCGAGCCGAGCGCGGACCGCCTGCTGGCCGCGTTGCTGCCGAAGTACATCAACACGCGGATCTTCGCGGCGTTGCTGGAATCGGCGGCGTCCGAGCTGGCCGCGCGCCGTACGGCCATGAAGGCGGCTTCGGACAACGCGAACGATCTGGTCAACGAGTTGACCAGGCTCGCGAACCAGGCGCGTCAGGCGCAGGTGACCCAGGAGATCAGCGAAATCGTCGGTGGGGCGGATGCGCTCGCCGCTGCGGGTGGAAACGACTAGGTCGTTTTCAAATACAGGAGAGATGACTGAGCGATGACTGCCACACAAGAAACCCCCACCGCCCTCAAGGGCCGGATCGTCTCGGTGACCGGTCCGGTCGTCGACGTCGAGTTCCCCCGTGGCGCCGTCCCCCCGCTGTTCAACGCGCTCAAGGTCGAGATCGACTTCGCGGAGCTGCGCAAGACGGTGACCCTCGAGGTCGCCCAGCACCTCGGTGACAACCTGGTCAGGACCGTTTCGCTGGCCCCGCAGGACGGTCTCGTCCGCGGCGCCGAGGTCACCGACACCGGCGGCCCGATCTCGGTCCCGGTCGGCGACAAGGTCAAGGGCCACGTCTACAACGCGCTCGGCGACTGCCTCGACGAGCCGGGCTACGGCGCGGACCTCGAGCGCTGGGGCATCCACCGCAAGCCCCCGGCGTTCGACCAGCTCGAAGGCCGCACCACGATGCTGGAGACCGGCCTCAAGGTGATCGACCTGCTCACCCCGTACGTGCAGGGTGGCAAGATCGGCCTGTTCGGCGGTGCCGGTGTCGGCAAGACGGTGCTCATCAAGGAGATGATCACCCGTGTCGCCAAGAACTTCGGTGGCACCTCGGTGTTCGCCGGCGTCGGCGAGCGCACCCGTGAGGGCACCGACCTGTTCCTGGAGATGAGCGAGGACGGCGTCATCAACGACACCGCGCTCGTCTTCGGTCAGATGGACGAGCCGCCCGGCACCCGTATGCGGGTCGCGCTGTCCGCGCTGACTATGGCGGAGTACTTCCGCGACGTCCAGAACCAGGACGTGCTGCTGTTCATCGACAACATCTTCCGGTTCACCCAGGCCGGTTCCGAGGTGTCGACCCTGCTGGGCCGCATGCCTTCGGCCGTGGGCTACCAGCCGACGCTGGCCGACGAGATGGGTGAGCTGCAGGAGCGGATCACCTCGACCAAGGGCCGTTCGATCACCTCGATGCAGGCGATCTACGTGCCGGCGGACGACTACACCGACCCGGCGCCCGCGACCACGTTCGCGCACCTGGACGCCACCACCGAGCTTTCCCGGTCGGTGTTCCAGAAGGGCATCTTCCCGGCGGTGGACCCGCTGGCCTCCACCTCGACGATCCTCGACCCCGCGATCGTCGGCGAGGACCACTACCGGGTCGCCTCCGAGGTCATCCGGATCCTGCAGAAGTACAAGGAGCTGCAGGACATCATCGCGATCCTCGGTATGGACGAGCTCTCGGAAGAGGACAAGCTCACCGTGCAGCGTGCGCGCCGCATCGAGCGCTTCCTCTCCCAGAACATGCTGGTCGCGGAGACGTTCACCCAGATCCCCGGCTCGACCGTGCCGATGGCCGAGACCATCGAGTCGTTCGACCGGATCACCAAGGGCGACTTCGACCACTACCCCGAGCAGGCGTTCCTCGGTATCGGTGGCCTCGAAGACCTCGAGAAGAAGTACAAGGACATCACCGGCAAGTGACCGGGGTTTCGGCAGCGGGATCAGTGTCCACTGTGGATTCTGATCCCGCTGTCGTAACCGGGGGCCGATGGCCGGATCTGTCGGTCTCCCCCTACTTGAACGATTAGCTATTACACTCGGGATGAGCGACCCGAGGTGAAGGAGAGCTACGTGGCTGAGATGTCGGTGGAGCTTGTCGCCGTCGAGCGGCGCCTCTGGTCGGGCAAGGCCACGTTCGTGGTGGCCCAGACCACTGAGGGCGAGATCGGGATCATGGCCGGTCACGAACCGGTGCTCGGTCAGCTTGTCGAGGGTGGCGTGGTCAAGGTGGACACCACGGACGGTGACACGTTCACGGCCGCCGTGCACGGTGGCTTCCTGTCCGTCACCGGTACCGGCGTGAGCATCCTCGCCGAGTCGGCGGAGCTGGCCGACGAGATCGACGTCGAGCAGGCTCGTTCCGAGCTTTCCGCGGCCGGCGACGAGGCCGATCGGGCCAGAGCAAGCGCACGCCTCCGCGCCGCCGGGCAGTCGGCCTAGTACGGCGACGAGCGGGAGCCGGCCGTGGAGATCACCGTGGTTGTCCTGGGGCTCCTGGTCGTGCTCGTCGTCGTGGCGGTGTGGTACTCGCTGCGCTGGGTGCGGATGCGGAAGAACGGCGGCGTCAGCGTCGCGTTGCGCTGGCGCCCCGACAGCGCCCGCGCCGGCTGGCACCTCGGGATCGGCCGCTACGAGGGTGACGCGTTCGCCTGGTACCGCGTGTGGAGCCTGCGCTCCGGCCCGGACCGGGTCTTCGAACGCCACGCACTGGAAATCGCGGACCGCCGGGACCCCATCGGCACCGAGTCCTACGCCGTCCCGTCCGGCTCGACCGTGCTGCGCTGCGAGTCGGACAGTCAGGAAGCCATCGAGATCGCCATGGGTCCCGGTGCGCTCACCGGCTTCCTGTCCTGGCTCGAATCCGCCCCGCCGGGCCGCCGTCTTCCGCGCGCGAGCTGATTCTCGCTCTTCGCGGCGCGTGGCATGGTGCTGCGCTGCCCCGGCACATGCCCGCAAGGGCGCCTTCGCGGCATCAGATTCCCCGAAGGTGACCTTCGGGGATTAAGCCAGCCGGACGGCTGGCGGTCAGCGGAGAGTTCTCCGGCGCGACGCGGGGTCGGCGAGTGAGGGCGGCAATGGTGAGCCCGCGTCGAGCCGGTTGAACGTGGTGCCGGGCGGCACGATCTCGTCGATGCGGTCGAGCACCTCGGCGCTGAGGTCGAGATCCGCGGCGGCCAGCAGGGTGTCCAGGTGCGAGGCCGTGCGTGGGCCGATGATCGCGGTGCTGACCGCGGGATGTGCCAGCACGAATCCGATCGCGAGCTGTACCGGGGAGATCCCCGTTTCGGCGGCGAGTGCGAGGAGGGACTCGACGGCGTCCAGTTTGCGCGCGTTCGCCGCGATGGCGGGGTCGAACCGGTGCGGGTAGCGGTTCGGGCGGCCCGCGGTCAGGTCGATCGGCCGGTCGCGGCGGTAGCGGCCGGTGAGCAGCCCGCCGGCCAGCGGTCCCCACGTGAGCACGCCCATCCCGTACCGCGCACAGGTCGGCAGCACGGATTCCTCGACGCCTCGTGCCAGCAGCGAGTACGCGGGCTGCTCCGACCGGAACCGCTCCCGCCCGCGAGCCTCGGCCACCCACTGCGCTTCGACGATTTCCTCGGCGGCGAACGTCGAAGTACCGATCGCCCGCACCTTCCCCGCCCGCACCAGATCCGAGAGCGCGCCGAGCGTTTCGTCGATGTCGGTGGCCGGATCGGGGCGGTGCACCTGGTACAGGTCGACGTGATCGGTGCGCAGCCGCCGAAGGCTGTCTTCGATCGCGCGCGTGATCCACCGCCGCGAATTGCCGCCGCGGTTCGGGTCGTCGCCCAGCGGGAAGTGGACCTTCGTCGCGAGCACGACGTCGTCGCGCCGCCCGTGGAGGGCCTTGCCCACGATGGTCTCGGTTTCGCCCGCCGAGTAGGCGTCCGCGGTGTCGACGGTGGTGATCCCGGCGTCGAGCGCGGCGCGGATGATCGCGATCGCGTCATCGTGATCGCGATTGCCGTCCCGGCCGAACATCATCGTGCCGATGCACAGCCTGCTCACCTTGATTCCGGTGCGGCCCAACGGGTTCAGTCGCATGGCGGCGCCTTTCGATTCGTTCGGACATGGCCAGGGCGAAAGCGCAGCCCGCGATTCCGACGGCAAGGCAGGTGATCCACAGGACGGGAGCGCCGGCGAAGGCGTAGAGCCCGCCACCGAGCGTGGTGGCGGCCAGCTTCGCCATCCCGGCACCCCAGCCGAGCACGGCCTGGTAGCGGCCCTGCGCCCCGTCCGGCGCGAGATCGGCGGCGAGCGCCGCGGTGACCCCGCCGGTGCCCGCTTCGCCGAGCGTCCACACGAGCACGGTGACCGCGAACGCGGCAGGCGTGCTGGCCAGTCCGGTGAGCGCCATGCCGCCGCCGATCACCAGCATCGAGCACGCCAGTACGCGCATCGGCGGCCACCGCCGGAGCGCACGGGCGCACATCGGTTGCAGCACCACGATTCCGGCCCCGTTGACGATCGCGACGAAGGCGTAGGTCGCGGGTCCGAGCCCGGCGTCGCGGACCGCGAACGCGACGCCGACCGTGCTCTGGTTGACCACCGCGACGTAACCGAAGGTCATCGCGGTCAGCGCCAGCAGCGACCGGTCGCGCAGCGCCGCGCGATAGCCGCCGCCGCGCCGGATCGGGCGCGCGCCACCGGGTACGCCGACCGCGATGACGGCGGCGAACAGCACGCAGGTCGCGGCGTCCAGCACGAACAGGGTCCAATAGCCGGTGGAGGCCAGCAGCCCGCCCGCGGCGCCCGCGATCGGGAAGCCGAGGTTGACCGCCCAGTACACCAGGCCGAACGCGCGCAGCCGTTCCGACGGCGGGACGATCGCGACGAGCAGTGCCGCGCTTGCCGGGCGGTACAGATCGCCGACGACGCCGAGCGACGCCGCGCCCGCGATGAGCCACGGGAGTGAGGTGGCGGAACCGAGCAGCACGAGGCAGCCCGCGGTGCCCAGCATGCCGAGCACGAGCGCGGCCCTGGCGCCGAACCGGTCCGCGAGCGCGCCGCCGACCGGCTGGCTGAGCACCCCCGCCGTGCCGAACACCGCGACGACGACGGCGCCTTCGGCTGCCGAAAGTCCGCGTGCGGCAAGGTAGAACGCCAGGAACGCGACGACGACGTTGCCGATCCGGTTCACGAACTGCCCCGCGAACAGCACCCAGAACGCGCCGGGAAGTCGTGCCGCCGTCATGACGACGATCGTGTCCGGCTGATCGTCCACGGTCTATCTTCTTAGTTGTGACTAAGAGATGTTGACGCTGACCTTCACCGCCGAAGACGCGCTGCGCACGCGGCTCGCGATTTCCCCGCTGTGGGAGGTCGTCGCCGGGGTGCGGGCGATGCGGGACCCGTCGCGGCATTCGCTGCACCTGCCGTGGGTGGTGGCCGCGCGCGCCGCGGTGGCCGACGTGGACATCGGCCTGCTCACCGATCTGGTGACCCGGTCCGCCCGCACGCCGGACTTCGTCACGGTGCCGCCCGAAACGCCCGTCGCGGAGCTGGCCGACGAACTCGAGCGGCTTCGCGCGGTCGCACCGGCGCAGGTTCGCGCGGACCTCGACGCCAGTGGCGCGTGGCGCGGCCGGGCCGTGCGCGCGCTGTACGACGAGCCGGAGAAGGGGCTGGCGCACCTGGCCGCCGCCGTCGAACGGTTCTGGTCCGCCGCGCTCGCGCCGCACTGGCCACGCCTGCGCGGGCTGCTCGAAGCCGACGTGTCCTACCGCGCGCGGAAGATCACTTCCGGTGGGGCGCGTGCGCTGTTCGCCGACGTGCACGCCGACGTCCGGTGGGAAGCGGGCACCGTCCGCGTCACGCATCGGCCGTACTCGCACGTCCGCTCCGCGCGGGGCCGCGGGCTGGTGCTGGTGCCGTCGGTCTTCGCGTGGCCGGAGGTGTTCACGGTGACCGCGGAGCCGTGGCAGCCGACGCTGTTCTACCCGGCGCGCGGGGTCGGCACCCTGTGGGAGCGCGACGACGGCGCCGCGAACGCGCTCGCGGGTGTGCTCGGCACCGGGCGCGCGCGGCTTCTGGCGTTCCTGGACAGCCCGGCGACCACCACCGAGCTGGCCGCCAGGACGGGGATGACGACCGGGGGCGTTTCCCAGCACCTCGCCGCGCTGCGCGCCGCCGGGCTGGCGGTCGGCAGGCGCGAGGGCAGGCAGGTGTTCTCCGCGCGAACCGAACTCGGCGACGCGCTCGTGGCCGCCAGTGGCGAAAACCGGGCTGTCCCGGGCAGATGACAGGGGCGGGGCGGTGTGAGAAGACGCCGGAGCGCATTCCGCACGGCCTGCCCATGCTCACGACGGATGCACTTATGCCGGTGATCCGTGCCTGTGCCCCGAAGGTGGCCTTCGGGGAGTCTGACGCCGCGAACTCGCCCCTCGCTCGATTTGCGCGCGGTGCAAGCCGTGCTCCCTTGGGGTGGACCTCGCGTGGGGCTACCGAGGTTGGCAGTCCCCCGGTTCTACTCTGCGCTGCCATGGGCATGCGGGAATCCACGGCGACAAGCCGGGAACTGGGCGGCGAGCTGAGGCGGCGTCGCGAAAACGCGGGGATGACCGGGGTCGACCTGGCACGTCGGACCGGCTGGCAGCAGAGCAAGATCTCCCGGATGGAAGCGGGCCGGGGCGATTTCTCCGACCTGACGGTGAACGCCTATCTCGCGTATTGCGGGGTGCCGGTCAGCGAGGTCGCCGAGATCGTGCGTTCGGCACAGGGCACGACGGCATACCGCGCGCGGACGACGATGCTCAGCAACGTGATCTTCCACGAGCAGTCCGCTCGGTCGATCACCATGGTCGCTCCGGCTCTGATACCCGGCTTGCTGCAGACCGAGGAGTACACGCGCGCCGTGATGGCGGCTTCGCGCCGCTCGCCGAGCCCGAAATCGCGAAGCGGATCGAAATTCGACAGGAACGCCAACGGCTGCTCCGGCGGAGGAACCCACCGCGGTTCACCTTTCTGATTCGCGAACAGGCTCTCCGGACGCCGCTCGGTGGCGCGCAGGTGATGCACGAGCAGATGCTGCACCTGGTTCTTGCCGCGGACCGTCCGCACATCGAGGTGCGCGTGGTTCCGGCTGATGGAGTTCACCGACCACGATCCGGTTGTGTACGTCGAAGGCGGGCTCGCCAGCATTGTCATCGAAGACAAGGACGAGATAGCCGAAGCGAAACGGACGGCGCGTGAAGTGGCTGCCGATGCACTGGACGACGCCTTCTCACGGGAGGTCCTCGCGAACCTCGCCGGTGTCCCTCACCGCCCCGGTCCTGATCGGCGCCACCCTAGCTCGTGGCGTCGGCACCGCCGGGCTGCCACAGCACGTCGCCGTCCGGGTTCGCCAGCCGCGCGAGGATGAACAGCAGATCCGACAGGCGGTTCAGGTAGCGCACCGCGAGCACGTTCGTGTGCTCGGCGTCCGCTTCCACGAGCGCCCAGCCCGCGCGTTCCGCCCGCCGCGACACCGTGCGCGCCTGGTGCAGGAAGGCCGCGCCGGGCGTGCCGCCGGGCAGGATGAACGACTTCAGCTTCGGCAGGCGCTCGTTGAACTCGTCGCACCAGCCTTCGAGCCGCTCCACGTAGCGCTCGGTGATGCGGAGCGGGGGGTAGGGCGGGTTCTCGGCGATCGGCGCGCACAGGTCCGCGCCGACGTCGAAGAGGTCGTTCTGGATCGTGCGCAGCACGGCCGCGATCTCGTCGGTCAGCCCGCCGACCGCGATCGCGAGGCCGAGCACCGAATTCGTCTCGTCGACTTCGGCGTAGGCGCCGAGCCGCGGTGAGGTCTTCGGGACGCGGGACCCGTCGCCGAGCGCCGTGGTGCCGCTGTCGCCGACCTTCGTGTACACGCGGTTGATGCGTACGACCATGCCGTGGAGTCTACGGGTTTCCGGTCGGCGCCCGCGTTTTCTTTGACGATCAAGGTGTGGCCGTCCAGTGAGTGCCCCGGAGATCGTGCGCGCACGGCGGCAGGCATGATTGACGCCCATGAGCGAGCACTTCGACGTCCACGGCGGCGCACGGCTGGTAGGCGAAGTCGATGTAGTCGGAGCCAAGAACAGCGTGCTGAAGTTGATGGCCGCGGCACTGCTGGCCGAAGGCACCACCACGATCACGAACTGCCCGCAGATCCTGGACGTGCCCCTGATGGGCGACGTCCTGCGCAGCGTCGGGTGCGAGGTCGAAATCGACGGTGACACCGCGCGCATCACCACGCCCTCGGAGCTTTCGCACCGCGCGGATTCGGCCGCGATGGGGAAGCTGCGCGCGTCGGTGTGCGTGCTCGGGCCGCTCGTCGGTCGGCTCAAGCGCGCCGTCGTCGCGCTGCCGGGCGGGGACGCGATCGGCTCGCGGCCGCTCGACATGCACCAGAACGGCCTTCGCAAGCTCGGCGCCACCAGCACCATCGAGCACGGGTGCGTGGTGGCGCAGGCGGACGGCCTGCACGGCGCGCAGATCTGGCTCGACTTCCCCAGCGTCGGCGCCACCGAGAACATCCTCATGGCCGCCGTGCTCGCGGCGGGCACCACGGTGATCGACAACGCCGCGCGCGAGCCCGAGATCGCCGACATCTGCACGATGCTCACCGAAATGGGCGCCAAGATCGAAGGCGCCGGCACCTCCACGCTGACGGTGCACGGCGTCGACGCGCTCCAGCCGACCGAGCACCGCGTCATCGGAGACCGGATCGTCGGCGCCACCTGGGCCTTCGCCGCCGCGATGACCCGGGGCGACCTGACCGTGCGCGGGGTCAACCCGCACCACCTCGACCTGGTGCTCGACAAGCTGCGCCTCGCCGGTGCGGAGATCACCACGTTCGACGACAAGGGTTTCCGCGTCGTGCAGGACGACCGGCCCAAGTCGGTCGACTTCGTGACGCTGCCCTACCCCGGCTTCGCGACCGATCTCCAGCCGTTCGCGGTCGCGCTCTCCGCCGTCTCCGACGGCACGTCGATGATCACGGAGAACGTCTACGAGGCGCGGTTCCGGTTCATCGAGGAAATGGTGCGCCTGTCCGCCGACGCGAGGACGGACGGCCACCACGCGGTCGTACGCGGTGTCGAACAGCTTTCCAGCGCCCCCGTGTGGGCCTCGGACATCCGTGCGGGCGCGGGGCTCGTGCTCGCCGGGCTGTGCGCCGACGGCACCACCGAGGTCTGGGACGTCTTCCACATCGACCGCGGGTACCCGCACTTCGTGGAGAACCTGAACCGACTCGGCGCCACGATCGAACGCGTGGCGGGCGAACCCGACCGCGCCTGAGCGACGTTGCGGGCTGGGCTTATGCCCCGAAGGACGCCTTCGCGGCGTCAGATTCTTTCAAGGGCCCCTTCGGGGCATGCGCCCCGGAGCCGAGCAGGCCCCGCGAAGGCACATCCGCGACAGGCACGTCGCCGAAAGCCCCCTTCCCGAACGCCCCCTTTCGGGAACGCGCGGAGGACCTCGCCTTGACCTCTGCGGGAGCATCCTCCACGGCATGGATTTCGGTGCGGGTGTCAGGATTCCAGTGCCATGGCGGCGCCGAAGCCGATGAGGATCGCGCCCGTCGCGCCGTCGAGGCCGCGGCGCACCCGGCGCCGCGAGATCCAGTTCCGGACCCGGTGCACCAGGAACAACAGCGCCAGCTGCCAGGCCCCGCCCAGCACGGCGACCGTGTAGGCGAGCAGCAGCGCGTCGCCCGCGGTCGTCACCCCGGGGTGCAGGAACTGCGGCAACAAGGAGAGGTACATGACCAGCACCTTGGGGTTGGTCATGTTCGAGAGGAACCCCTCGCGCCAGCGCCGGAACGCCTTGGTCCCCGCGCGGCGCGGATCGTCGAGCTGGTCGTAGTTCCCCTTCCACGCCCCGCGCAGCGCCTGGAACCCCAGGTAGCAGAGATAGGCGACGCCGAGCCAGCGCACCGTCTGGAACACCGGCTGCGACCGCGTGATCAGCGCGCCGAGACCCAGCGCGGCGGCGGTGCCCTGCAGCACGTTGGCGCACGCGATCCCGCCCGCCGCGTGCAGCCCGCCGCGCGCGCCACCGGACAGCGCGTTCTTCAGCACGACCATGCTGTCCGGCCCCGGTGCGATCGCCAGCAACGCTACGAGCAGCACGAAACTCCAGTACAGACCCCAAGACACTGGTCCATTATCGCGCGTCAGAATTTGCGCTGCCGGGGGCGCGGCACTCGGGGGTAAGCGGGCGAGCGCCGCTCAGGGGGCAGGCGGGCGGCTTCTGGGCTCGGCTCCGGGGGCATGCCCTGAAGGGGCCCTTGAGGGAACCTGACGCCGCGAAGGCGTCCTTCAGGGCATCACCAGCACCCTGCCGCGCGCCGTGAGGGGCGAGATCGCGGCGTCAGATTCCCCGAAGGCGACCTTCAGGGACCAAGCCCGGGCGGCTCCGCGCTTCCGGCACCCATCGCACTCGAATCGACGCGCACACATCATGACCGTGACCGTCGGGGAAGCTGGGCCCGAAGAGCACAGTCAGGGACATGAGCGCCGCGAAATCGGCCCTCGCGGGCGAGGGTTACGAGGATTCCAGGGCGAGGGCGGCGCCGAAGCCGATCAGAGCGGTGCCGGTCGCGCCGTCGAGCGCGCGGCGCACGCGGCGGCGGTTCAGCCAGGCGCGCACGCGGTGCACGAAGAAGAGCAACGTGAGCAGCCAGACCCCGCCCAGCACGGCGACGGTGTAGGCGAGCGCCAGCGCGTCGAGCGTGGTGGTCGTGGCCGGGTCGAGGAACTGCGGCAGCACCGACAGGTACAGCACGAGCACCTTCGGGTTGGTGATGTTCGACAGGAAGCCTTCGCGCCAGCGCCGGAAGCCGCTCGCCTTGCCGCGCTGCTGCTCGGCGACCTCCTGGTAGGTGCCGCGCAGCGCGCCGCGGATCGCCTGCACGCCCAGGTACGCGAGGTACGCGGCGCCGACCCACTTCAGGGTGATGAACACCGGCTGCGACCTGGTCAGCAGCACGCCGAGGCCCAGCGCGGCCGCGCTGCCCTGCACGAGGTTGCCCGCGACGATGCCGAAGATGGCCAGCAGCCCGCCCCTGGCACCGCCCGCGAGCGCGTTCTTGAGCATGACCATCGTGTCCGGGCCCGGCGCGAGCACGACGAGGACCACGATGATCAGGAAACTACCGTAAAGACTCCAAGTCACGGCCCCGACCGTAACCGCGGGGACCCGCCGGAGGCTCGCGGATTTCGGTCACAGTGCCCGCGCTGACGTGGTGAGTTCCACTCGGCCAGATAAGTTACTGGCGGGTACACTCCATCGAGACGTCCACCGCGGAGGTGCCCCGTGCCCTATCCAACCGATCGCGAACGTGACCGGCCGTGGGTGATGCGCACCTACGCCGGGCACTCGTCCGCCGCCGCCTCGAACGAGCTGTACCGGCGCAACCTGGCCAAGGGGCAGACCGGTCTGTCCGTCGCGTTCGACCTGCCGACCCAGACCGGCTACGACGCCGACCACAAGCTCGCGAAGGGCGAGGTCGGCAAGGTCGGCGTGCCGGTCGCGCACATCGGCGACATGCGGCGCCTCTTCGACGGCATCCCGCTCGCCGAGGCCAACACCTCGATGACGATCAACGCGCCCGCGATGTGGCTGCTGGCGCTCTACGTCACGGTCGCGAAGGAACAGGCGCAGGCCGAGGGGCGCGACGTGGACGAGGTGCTCGCGAAGCTCACCGGCACCACGCAGAACGACATCATCAAGGAGTACCTGTCCCGCGGCACGTACATCTTCCCGCCCGGGCCGAGCCTGCGCCTGATCACCGACATGATCGCGTGGACCGTGCACCACGTGCCGAAGTGGAACCCGATCAACATCTGCAGCTACCACCTGCAGGAGGCGGGTGCCACGCCGACGCAGGAGGTCGCCTACGCGCTGTGCACCGCGATCGCCGTGCTCGACGCGGTCCGCGACTCCGGCCAGGTCGAGGAAGCCGACATGGCCAGGGTGGTCGCGCGGATCTCGTTCTTCGTCAACGCCGGCGTGCGGTTCGTCGAAGAGATGTCGAAGATGCGCGCGTTCACCGCGCTGTGGGACGAGATCACACGTGACCGGTACGGCGTCACGGACGCGAAGGCGCGCCGCCTGCGGTACGGCGTCCAGGTGAACTCGCTCGGCCTGACCGAGGCGCAGCCGGAGAACAACGTCCAGCGCATCGTGCTGGAAATGCTCGCCGTGTCCCTTTCGCGGGGCTCGCGGGCCCGTGCGATCCAGCTCCCGGCGTGGAACGAGGCGCTCGGCCTGCCGCGGCCGTGGGACCAGCAGTGGGCGCTGCGCATGCAGCAGGTGCTCGCCTACGAGACGGATTTGCTGGAGTACGAGGACATCTTCGACGGTTCGCGCGTGATCGAGTCCAAAGTGGACGAGATCAGGGCAGGCGCGCGCGAGGAGATCGACCGCGTGCTCGAAATGGGCGGCGCGGTCTCGGCCGTGGAAAGCGGCTACATGAAGTCGCAGCTGGTTTCCTCGCTCGCGGAGTACCGGCGCGGGATGGAAGGCGGCGAGCGGATCCTCGTCGGGGTCAACAAGTTCGAGACCACCGAGCCGAGCCCGCTGCAGGCCGAAGGCGCGAAGGCGATCGAGACGATCGACCCCGCCGTGGAGAAGCAGGCCGTCGCCGCGCTCGAAGAATGGCGCGAGCAGCGGGACAACGACGCGGTGACCGCCGCCTTGGACAACCTCCGCGCGGTCGCGGGAACCACCACGAACCTCTTCGAGGCGACGCTGGCGTGCGCGAGCGCGGGGGTGACCACCGGCGAGTGGTC
This sequence comes from Amycolatopsis minnesotensis, assembly GCF_039529815.1. NCBI lineage: Bacteria > Bacillati > Actinomycetota > Actinomycetes > Pseudonocardiales > Pseudonocardiaceae > Amycolatopsis > Amycolatopsis minnesotensis. The sequence goes on from NZ_BAAANN010000023.1 coordinate 44,712, forward strand.
GCACGCGCTGCGCGATGTGTTCGGCGAGTACCGGGCCCCGACCGGGGTGTCCGCGGCGTCGGCCTCCGGCGCGGGTGCGGCGGAGCTGGAACGCGTCCGCGAACGGGTGCGCCGCACCGAGGAGGAACTGGGCGAGCGGCTGCGGATCCTGGTCGGCAAACCGGGGCTCGACGGGCATTCCAACGGCGCCGAGCAGGTCGCCGTCCGTGCCAGGGACGTCGGGTTCGAGGTGGTGTACCAGGGGATCCGGCTCACCCCGGAGCAGATCGTCGCGGCGGCCGTCCAGGAGGGCGTGCACGTGGTCGGGCTGTCGGTGCTGTCCGGATCGCATCTCGAAGTGGTCCCCGAGGTGGTCGACGGCCTGCGCGCCGCCGGTGCCGAGGACATCCCGGTGATCGTCGGCGGCATCATCCCGCCCGACGACGCGGCGCTTCTGACCGAGCGCGGGATCGCCCGCGTCTTCACGCCGAAGGACTACGAGCTGACCGGCATCATGGACGGCATCGTCAGCCTGGTGCGGGAAACCAAGGGCCTGACGGACTGACACCGCTGCCTCAAACGGGGCTCCGCACGCCTGAAGGGTGCTCTATCGAGTCAAGGCGAGGCCCGTCGCGCATTCCGCCTTCAGGGGTGTGCATGTCCGCGGATGTGGCCTTCGCGGGGCTTGCTCGGTTCCGGGGCCGGATGCCCTGAAGGTGCCCTTGGGGGAATCTGATGCCGCGAAGGGCACCTTCGGGGCATCAGCGTCGCCGTGCCGCCTGCTGCGAGGGGCGAGATGGCGGCGTCAGATTCCCCGGAGGTGCCTTTCGGGGAATGTGCTGGGATTTCGCAGCTCGCGTCTCTTTCTCGTGTCCGGGCTGGTGCCCCGAAAGTGGGCCTTCAGGGGTGTGCATGCCCGCGGATGTGGCTTTCGCGGGGCTTGCTCGGTTCCGGGGTCGCATGCCCTGAAGGTGCCCTTGGGGGAATCTGATGCCGCGAAGGGCACCTTCGGGGCATCAGCGTCGCCGTGCCGCCTGCTGCGAGGGGCGAGATGGCGGCGTCAGATTCCCCGAAGGTGCCTTTCAGGGGCCAAGCCCCGGCGGCGCCACGCTTCCGCCACCTAACCCGCCGGAATCGACGCGCACACATCATCACTGCGACCTTCGCGGACCCGGATGCCCTGAAGGTGCCCTTGAGGGAATCCGACGCCGCGAAGGACACCTTCGGGGCATGAACAGGCCCGTCCCGCCCGCCCGCGAGGGCCGAGAACGCGGACTGCCCGCCCGCCGTCTTCGGGGTTAGTGTCGGGGGCATGGCCGAGTACGAACACCTTCTCGTCAAGCGTGACGGCGACACCGTCACGATCACCATGAACCGCGCTTCCCGCCGCAACTCGTTGTCCGCGGCGCATCTCGCGGAGCTGCTCGCCGCGTTCCGGGAAGCGGGCGAGACGGACGCGACGGGCATCGTGCTCGCGGGCGCGGGCCCGGTGTTCTCCGCCGGTCACGACTTCGGCGACGTTTCCGCGCGCGATCTGATGGGCGTGCGCGAGCTGTTGCGCCTGTGCACCGATCTGATGCACACCATGCAGTCGGTGCCGCAGGTCGTCGTCGCGCGCGTGCACGGCCTCGCCACGGCCGCGGGCTGCCAGCTCGTCGCCACCTGCGATCTCGCGGTGGCCGCGGCCTCGGCCGGGTTCGCGCTGCCGGGCGGGAAGGGCGGCTGGTTCTGCCACACGCCCGCGGTACCGGTCGCCAGGTCGATCGGCCGCAAGCGCCTGATGGAGCTCGCGCTCACCGGTGACGTCGTCGACGCGGAAACGGCGCTGGACTGGGGACTGGTGAACCGGGTGGTGCCGGACGAGCAGCTCGACGACGCCGTCGCGGAACTGCTGGCACGCGCGACGAAGGGGAGCAGGGCCAGCAAGGCGATGGGCAAGCAGACCCTTTACGCCCAGCTCGACCGCCCCGAAGCCGACGCGTACGCGATCGCGCTCGAGGTGATGGCTTCGGCGTCCCAGCTCCCCGGCGCGCGGGAGGGCATGGCCGCGTTCCTGGAGAAGCGCTCTCCGGTGTGGCCGGACTAGTAGCCGCGGAGGAGCAGTAACGAGTAGGCGGCGAGCGACTGCGCGTCGGTGATGTCCCCGGACAGCACCATTTTTTCGAACTCCGCCCGCGTGAACCAGGCCGCGCGCATGTCCTGCTCCTCCAGTTCGCGCTCCGGCGCGCCCTCGGTCAGGTCCGTCGCGAGGAAAACCCGGCCGCGCTGGCTCGACGTCCCCGGCGCCAGGTCCAGCACACCGAGTTCGACCATGGAGCCCGCGGTGAGGCCCGTTTCCTCCCGCAGTTCGCGGGCGGCCAGTTCGCCAGGCTCCGGCTCGGCCCGGTCCGGCGCGGTGCCCTGGGGGAACTCCCACCGCCGGATCCCGATCGGGTAGCGGAACTGCTCGACCAGGTGCAGCCGGTCGCCGTCGGACGGGATGACCAGTGCGAAGTCGGGCTTGTCCACCACGCCGTAGATGCCGGGTGAGCCGTCCGGCCTGCGGATGGCGTCTTCGCGCACGGTCATCCAGTTGTTCCGGTAGACCTCGCGGGTGTCTTCGCGTTCGATCATGGGGCCAGTATGGCGGGGGCGGCCACGTCGCTGATGACGGTGCCTTCGGCGGGGCCTGCCGAAGGTGCGCGGGGTCAGCCCGCCCTGGTCCGGGTGCACCACGATCTGCTGACGGGCGCCGTGATCAGATCGGGACGGCCGTCGAGGGTCGGGTCCTTGAGCGCGATCCTGGTGCCCGACTCGGCCCAGCCGCCGCCGAAGTCGGTGACGCCGGTGACCGGGCCGGTCAGCCCGGTGTAGCCGCCGTTGAACTGCTCGAACGCGAACAGCCGATCGCCCCACCTCGCGAGCCTTCGAGCTTGCCGTCGCCCTTCACGACGAGCAGGTCGGCGAGGCCGTCACCGGTGAAGTTGACTTCGCGCGGCCCGAGCGTGTTCGTGCCGTCGAACCGCCCCGAATGCGGGTACATCCGGATATTGCCGCCGGTGAAGTCGGCCGCGGAAATCCATGCCGAATTTCCCCAGCCGTAATTGATCGGGACGCCGTTCTTCAGCGTTTTCACGCCGTCGAACCCGCCGGAGTGCGGGAACACCACCAACGCGCCGTCCGCGGTGCGCGTGACGAGGTCTTCCTTGCCGTCCAAGGTGAAATCGCGCGCTTGCGGGGACGGTGCCGCCGCCGAGGCGACCCCGGACGCAGTGATCCCGACGAGCAGTGCGGCGGTGCACGCCAGGACTGCCCGTGCGGTTCCGTGATTTCCCGGCCTGCTGAAAAAAAGACATGAAAATCCCCCTGGAACGTATTCGCGGTGAAAGGGAGTTCGGTGGCGATGCCGTCGTGCGGTGGACACGTCCGCGGCCCCGGGGAGGTGGCCCGTCCCGGCGGCGTGACCGAACCGCGTCCGGCGCGCCACGCGGTACCGGGCGGCCACCCGTCCGGCGCCGTCGCCTACCCTCGCCGGGTGCGCCTCGTGATCGCTCGATGCCAGGTCGACTACGCCGGCCGGCTCACCGCCCATCTCCCCATGGCCACCAGGCTGCTGCTGGTGAAGGCCGACGGCTCGGTGTCCGTGCACTCCGACGACCGTGCCTACAAGCCGCTGAACTGGATGAGCCCGCCGTGCTGGCTCATCGAGGACGGTGCCGTGTGGACCGTGCAGAACAAGACCGGCGAGAAGCTGGTGATCACGATCGACGAGCTGCTGCACGACTCCGCGCACGAGCTCGGCGCCGAACCCGGCCTGGTCAAGGACGGTGTCGAGGCGCACCTGCAGGAGCTGCTCGCCGAGCACATCACCGAACTCGGCGACGGCTACACGCTCGTGCGCCGCGAGTTCCCGACCGCGATCGGGCCGGTGGACATCATGGCCCGCGACGGCGAGGGCAAGTCGGTGGCGGTCGAGATCAAGCGCCGGGGCGAGATCGACGGCGTCGAACAGCTCACCCGGTACCTGGAGTTGTTGAATCGTGACCCGCTCCTTGCCCCGGTCCAGGGCGTGTTCGCCGCTCAGCTGATAAAACCGCAGGCCAAGACCCTTGCGGAGGACCGCGGGATCCGGTGCCTGACCCTCGACTACGACGCGCTCCGCGGTATCGAATCGGACGAGTTCCGCCTCTTCTGACCTCCCTCGAAACGCGCCGCCCCGGCATCGGGCGGCGCGTTTCGCCTGTTCAGTGCTGTTGCCTTCGCTCCGATGGGTGCACTCTGTGCTTGACCGGGCGCGGGAAGCGAGGGTGCGGTTGGATTCCCGTGGCTGAATTAATGCAGTAAGGTCCGCGGGCGGCTTCGCCGTGATGTTTGTTGTTCAGTGTTGTTCGGTTGCTGACGTCTTCACCGTTGTGGACGTCCTCGGGATCTGGAGGTGGCTCGGGTGCATGTGCTGGCTGAGGCGAACCTGCGCCTCAACGCGAGCGCCATCGACTACGTGCTGCTCGCGTTCTATTTCGTACTGGTGCTCGGCATCGGGTACCTCGCGCGAAGGCAGGTGTCGTCGAGTCTCGACTTCCTCCTGTCCGGTCGCTCGTTGCCCGCCTGGGTCACCGGCCTGGCGTTCATTTCGGCGAACCTCGGTGCCGTCGAGATCATGGGCATGTCCGCCAACGGTGTGCTGTACGGCTTGCCGACGGTGCACTACTTCTGGATCGGCGCCATCCCCGCGATGCTGTTCCTCGGCATCGTGATGATGCCGTTCTACTACGGCTCGAAGGTGCGCAGCGTCCCGGAGTTCATGCGCCGCCGCTTCGGCAAACCGGCGCACCTGGTCAACGGCGTCAGCTTCGCCGCGGCCCAGATCCTGATCGCGGGCGCGAACCTGTTCCTGCTCGCGAGCGTGGTGAACCTGCTGCTGGGCTGGCCGATCTGGCTGTCGATCGTGATCGCCGCGGTCATCGTGCTCTCCTACACCGCGCTCGGCGGGCTCTCGGCCGCCATCTACAACGAGGTGCTGCAGTTCTTCGTGATCGTGGCGGCGCTGCTGCCGCTGACGATCGTCGGCCTCGTCAAGGTCGGCGGCTGGCAGGGCCTCGTCGACAAGGTCACCGGCAGCCCCGGCGGTTCCGAGCAGTTGCACTCGTGGCCCGGTGACAACCTCACCGGCTTCGGCAACAACTTCCTGTCGGTGCTCGGGCTGGTCTTCGGCCTCGGGTTCGTGCTCTCGTTCGGGTACTGGACGACGAACTTCGTCGAGGTCCAGCGCGCCATGGCGTCGAAGAGCATGTCCGCGGCGCGCCGCACGCCGATCATCGGCGCGTTCCCGAAGATGCTGGTGCCGTTCATCGTGATCATCCCCGGCATGATCGCCGCGGTCACCGTGTCCGAGTACGTGCAGGACAAGCAGGTGCTCCTCGACGGCGGCGACGCGCCGACCGGCGTCACGCCCAACAACGCGATCCTGCTGCTCATGCGCGACCTGCTGCCCAACGGCATGCTGGGCGTCGCGATCGCCGGTCTGCTCGCGTCGTTCATGGCGGGCATGGCGGCGAACCTCAGCTCCTTCAACACGGTCGTCACCTACGACATCTGGCAGACGTACGTGAAGAAGGACCGGCCGGACGGGTACTACCTCCGCCTCGGCCGCAGGGTCACCGTCGTGGGCACGGTGCTGGCGATCGGCACCGCGTTCATCGCGTCGAACTCGGGCAACATCCTGAACTACCTGCAGGACCTGTTCTCGTTCTTCAACGCGCCGCTGTTCGCCACGTTCATCCTCGGCATGTTCTGGAAGCGGATGACCCCGGCCGCGGGCTGGATCGGGCTCGTGCTCGGCACCGCGTCGGCGATCACCGTCTGGGGCCTTTCGCAGGCGGAGATCCTCGGCCTCACCGGGCAGGGCATCAGCTTCGTCGCCGCGGGCACCGCCTTCGTCGTCGACGTGGTGGTCAGCGTCGGCGTCTCGCTCGCGACGAAGCCCAAGGCGGACAAGGAACTGGTCGGGCTCGTCTACTCGCTCACGCCGAAGGAGACGCGCACGCACGACGAAACCGGCGAGAACGCGGGCTGGTACCGCAAGCCGGGCCTGCTCGCGGGCATCGTGCTGATCCTGACCATCGGCCTCAACATCATCTTCTAGGAGGGGTGAGCCATGGCGACCGAATCGAAACCGGCCACGCGCCGGGCCGGTGCCTTCGACATCCGCATGATCATCGCGCTGCTGGTCGGCGTGTACGGCGTGGTGCTGACGATCATGGGCATCGGGTTCACCACCGACGCCGACCTGGCGAAGGCCGCGGACGTCAACATCAACCTGTGGGCGGGCATCGGCATGCTGGTGTTCGCGATCCTGTTCGTGGTGTGGGCCAAGGCCCGCCCGCTGCAGGTGCCCACGGAGCAGCCGGAAAGCGGTGACGCCCCGCCCGCGGGCGAATAGCGAGGTTCTGCGCGCGCGGCGAAGCCGCTGCCGATACCGTGCAGGCGTGTTCTCCACTGTTCGCGCCCGCCGGCTTCGCCGCACCGCGCTGCTTTCCCTGACCGTCGCGGCCGCCGTCACCGTCGGCGGCTGCGGGGGTCAGGACCTCGGCAAGGCCAACTTCTCCCGCACCACCGTCTCCGCGCAGGCCGGTGGCGGGCCGGAAAAGGCGCCGGAAGGCCCGATCACCGATCCGGCCGTGGCCTCGGCGAAGCTGCGGACCGTCGACCCGTGCAAGCTGATCGCCGGGCCGACGCTGGCCGATCTGGGCACCGTCGGCGAGACGGACGACTTCGGCCTCAGCAAGTGCTCGGTCGAGATCAAGGACGCCGGCGGCAAGACGATCCGGCTGTCGATCGCGATCGGCGAATCGATCAGCACCGGTCCCGAGGACAAGACCGGCGTCGTCGAGGGCCTGCCGAGGATCGAAAGCTCCAATGGTGGCTACTGCTACGTCTCGGCGCTCACCCAGCGCGATCCCAACCTCGGTGTGCAGGTCCAGAGCAGTTACACCGGCGGGGAACCGTGTCAGCCCGCCGGGGTGGCGCTGCAGAAGGTGCTCCAGAAGCTGCACAGCAGCCCGCCGCAGTTCGACGTCGCACCGGGTTCGGCGCTCGGCACGGACCTGTGCACGGTGCCCGGCGACGCGGTGTTGAAGGAGATCGCCGGTGCCGACGCGAAGGCCACGCCGATCGGGCTGCACCGGTGCACCTGGTCGAAGACCGGCGGTGCGACGGTGACGCTGTCCTTCACGATCGCCGCGCCGAGCAGGCCGAGCGACAAGAACCCCGAGGTGGACGTCGACGGCACGAAGGCGATCCAGGAGACCTCCAAGTCGTCTTCGACGTGCAGCCTCGAATGGGCGCACCGCAAGGTGGACGACAAGACTTCCGAGCTGGTGAAGTTCGCCTACGAGAACTACTCCGCGCAGGCCTCTTCCGACGACCCGTGCGGCAAGGCGGCCAAGGGCGCCAAGGACGTGCTGAAGAAGCTGCCGAAGCCGTAGGCTCGCGGTCCCGGGCAGACCCATCGAGCAGTTGGAGGCCGTGATGAAGAAGATCATCAACGATCCCGAAACCGTGGTGGCGGAGTCCTTGCGGGGGCTCGCGCTGGCCCATCCCGACATCCTGCGCGTGCAGGAGGACCCCGCGGTCGTGGTGCGCGCCGACGCGCCGGTCGCGGGCAAGGTCGCGGTGATCTCCGGTGGCGGTTCCGGCCACGAGCCGCTGCACGGCGGGTTCGTCGGGCTGGGCATGCTCGCCGCGGCGGTACCGGGCCCGGTCTTCACCTCGCCGACCCCGGACGCCGTGCAGGCGGCCGTGCGGGCTTCGGCGAGCGACGCGGGCGCGCTGCTGATCGTCAAGAACTACACCGGTGACGTGCTGAACTTCGAGACGGCGGCCGAGCTCGCCGCCGCCGAGGGCGCGGACGTGCGCAGCGTGGTGATCGACGACGACGTCGCGGTAGCCGATTCGACGTTCACCGCGGGCAGGCGCGGCGTCGGCGGCACGGTGCTGCTGGAGAAGATCGCCGGTGCCGCCGCCGAGCGCGGCGACGGCCTGGACGCGGTGGAAGCGGTGGCGCGCAAGGTGATCGGGCAGGTCCGGTCGATCGGGGTCGCGCTGACGCCGCCGACGGTGCCGCACGCCGGCGAGCCGAGCTTCACCCTCGCCGACGACGAGATCGAGTTCGGCATCGGCATCCACGGCGAGCCGGGGCGCGAGCGGGTCAAGGCCGAACCCGCGGACGCGCTCGTGGCCAGGATGGTCGAGGCCGTCGCCGGTGATCTGCCGTTCGAACCCGGTGACGAGGTGCTGCTGTTCACGAACTCGATGGGCGGCACCCCGCCGATCGAGCTGTACCTCGCGCACGGGATCGCCGAGCGGCTGCTCGCCGAGCGTGGCATCGTGGTCAGGCGAAGGCTCGTCGGTCCGTACATCACCAGCCTCGAGATGCAGGGAATCAGTCTCACGCTGCTGAAGCTCGACGACGAGCTGACCGAACTCTGGGACGCGCCGGTGCACACCGCGGCGCTGCGACGGGGAGTGTGATGATGGCCTGCACCACCGAATCCGTGGCCGACGCGCTGCGGGCGGCCGCGTCCGTGGTCGCCGAGCACCGCACCGAGCTGATCGAGCTGGACAGGGCGATCGGCGACGCGGACCACGGCGAGAACCTCAACCGCGGGTTCACCGCGATCGTGACCGCCATCGAGACCGTGCCGGAAACGCCGGGCGCGGTGCTGAAGACGGCCGCGACGACGCTGATCTCGAAGGTCGGCGGCGCGGCTGGCCCGTTGTACGGCACGGCGTTCCTGCGCGCGGCGGCCAAGCTCGGCGATCGGTCCGAAGTGGACGCCGAGGCGGTGGTGGAGCTGCTCGCCGCCGCGCTGGAAGGCGTGCAGGCCAGGGGCAAGGCGGAAGCGGGCGACGCCACCATGGTCGACGCGCTGCTGCCCGCCGTCGAAGCCGCTCGCGGCGCCGTGGCGGACGGGGTCGCGGCCGTGCTGACCGCGGCCGCCGACGCGGCCGACCGCGGTACTGAGTCCACTGTGGACATGGTGCCGCGCAAGGGAAGGGCCTCCTACCTCGGGGAGAGGGCGGTCGGTCACGTCGATCCGGGAGCGCGGTCGACCGCGCTCGTGCTGCGCGCGCTCGCGGAGGCTGCCAAGTGAGCACGGTCGGCTTGGTTTTCGTTTCGCACAGCGCGACTCTCGCCGCCGGGGTGGCCGAACTGGCCGCGCAGATGGCGCCCGACGTCAAGCTGGTCCCCGCGGGCGGTCTGGACGGCGGTGGTATCGGCACCGACTTCGAAGCGGTCTCCCAGGCCGCTCGCGAGGCGGACTCGGGTGCCGGGGTGGTGCTCCTCTACGACCTCGGCAGCGCGCAGATGACGGCCGAACTCGCCGTCGAAACGCTCGACGGCGAGGTGGACGCCGTCGTCGTCGACGCACCCCTCGTCGAGGGCGCGGTGGCCGCCGCGGTCGAGGCGCAGGGCGGTGCCGACCGGGCCGCGGTCGCGGCGGCGGCCGCGAAGGCGGCGGCGCCCCCGGAAGCGAGCGCGAGCGCGGACACCGGTGCGGCGGACTCCGTCGAGCTGACGCTGCGCAACGACGTCGGCCTGCACGCGCGGCCCGCCGCGCTGCTGGTGCGCGCGCTGGCCGGGCTCGACGCCGAGGTCACCGTGCGGCTCGGCGAGCAGGAGGCCGACGCGCACAGCGTGCTCGCGCTGATGTCGCTCGGCGCGCGCCAGGGCGATCGCATCGAGGTGCTCGCGAAGGGCGCCGGCGCCGGCCAGGCGCTGGAGCGGGTGAAGGGCCTCGTGGAGCGCGACTTCGACGAGTAGCGTCCGGGAGGGGTCCCGCGCCGGTGCCCTTATCGTCCGCCGTGCCCGAAGGCGTGCACGGAAGGTGAACGATGATGACCGACGAACCCTTGATGAGCGGCGAAGCCGCGCCCCCGCTGCGCATGACGATGCCGGGCAGGCTCATCGCCGTGCTGGTCTTCGTGGTCGTGCAGGCCGCGTTCAACGGCTTCTTCGGGGTGCTCATCGCCTCGGAGATCTCCGATGCCGAACGCCACGGCCAGAAGCTCGTCAGCCCCGCACTGGCCTATACCGCCGAATACGTCTCGTTCGCGGCGGCGGTGTTGCTGGTCGTCTCGGCGATCTTGGTGGCCGCCGGCGTGATCTGGGGCCGGAACCTGCTCATCGTGCTGGAAGCGGTGATCATCGTGAACGGCGTGGTGATGCTGGTCAGCGGGGCGCCCGCGGCCGTCGTCGGGATCGTGCTGGCGGGCTTGACGATCAGCGTGCTGCTGCACGACACCGTCAAGGCCTGGCTCGACTTCAAGGCGTACCACCGCCGAGTCGGCTGACCACGACCTGCCGGGGATGACAACTCTCACCCGTCCGGTGCGCACTGTTTCGATTCGGACCTGCCCTTTCGGCCCCGGCATGGCATCATCGGCCCGTTGGCTACTAGCGGGTAACCTTTGGGAGGCCGAATCGTGGCACGCGAGATCACCCGGGTGGGCGTGGTGGGGCTGGGCACGATGGGGGCCGGGATCGCGGAGGTCCTCGCGCGCAGCGGGCTCAGTGTGACCGCCGTCGAGATCGACGACGAGGGTGTCGCTCGCGGGCGCGGGCACTTGGAACATTCGACGGATCGTGCGCTCGCGAAGGACAAGCTCGACGCGAAAGCGCGCGAGGAGCTTCTCGGCCGCATCACCTACACCACCTCGCTTGCCGAACTCGCCGACAGCGAACTCGTCATCGAGGCCATCCCGGAAGGTCTTGCGCAGAAGGCCGAGGTGTTCTCCCAGCTCGACAAGATCACCGGCCCCGAAACGATCTTCGCCTCCAACACGTCCTCGCTGTCGGTCACCGAGATCGGGGTGCACACCGCGCGGCCGGGCAAGGTCGTCGGGATGCACTTCTTCAACCCGGCGCCGGTGCTCAAGCTCGTCGAGATCGTGCGGACCGTGGTGACCGAGCCGGACGTGGTCACCGACGTCGTCGAATTCGCCGGGAAACTCGGGAAAACGCCCGTGGTGATCGGCGACCGCGCCGGGTTCATCGCGAACGCGCTGCTGTTCGGCTACCTCAACCACGCGGTGCGGATGTACGAACAGCGCTACGCCTCGCGGGAGGACCTCGACGCCGCGATGCGGTTCGGCTGCGGCTATCCCATGGGCCCGCTGGCACTGCTCGACCTCATCGGCCTGGACACCGCGTTCCAGATCCTGGAGACGATGTACCGCCAGTCCCGCAACCGGCTGCACGCGCCCGCGCCGCTGCTGAAGCAGATGATCACCGCGGGCCTGCTCGGCCGCAAGAGCGGGCGCGGGTTCTACACCTACGACGCGCCCGACTCGCCGACCGTCGTCGCCGACGGCCTCGAAGTGTCCACTGAGGACTCCGACGCGGTGCGGGCGGTGCGTTCGGTCGGTGTGATCGGCACCGGCACCATGGCGACCGGCATCGTCGAGGTGTTCGCGAAGCGCGGGTACCCCGTCGTGCTCAAGGCGCGCAGCGCCGAAAAGGCGGATGCGGCGCTGGCGAAGGTGCGCAAATCGCTCGACAAGGCCGTTTCGAAGGGAAAACTGTCCACTGAGGACGCTGAGTCCGCACTGAGCAGGATCACTCCCGCCGTCGACTACGCCGAACTGTCCGATGTGGACCTCGTGGTGGAGGCGGTCGCCGAGGTGCTCGAGGTCAAGCAGGAGGTGTTCGCGGCACTGGACGCGGTCGCCAAACCGGGCGCCGTACTGGCGACGACGACCTCCTCGCTACCGGTGATCGAGTGCGCGGCCGCGACCGCGCGCCCGTCGGACGTGCTCGGCCTGCACTTCTTCAACCCGGCGACGGTGATGAAGCTGGTCGAGGTGGTGCGCACCATCGCGACCGCGCCGGAGGTCGTCGCGACCGCGCACGCGGTGTGCGGCGATCTCGGGAAGCGTCCAGTCCACTGTGGAGACCGGGCGGGCTTCATCGTGAACGCGCTGCTCTTCCCGTACCTCAACGACGCGGTGAAGATGCTCGAAGCGCACTACGCCGAAGTCGCCGACATCGACACCGCGATGAAGGTCGGCTGCGGCCTGCCGATGGGCCCGTTCGAACTGCTCGACGTGGTGGGACTGGACGTTTCGCTGGCGATCGAGCGGACGCTGTTCGACGAGTTCCGCGAAGAGGGCTTCGCCCCCGCGCCGCTGCTGGAACACCTGGTGACCGCCGGGCGGCTCGGTCGCAAGACCGGCAAGGGCTTCCACGACTACACCTGAGCCGCCGTTCGCCTTTGGCAGGGGTTCCTGCGCCGCAGCGCTGCCCCTGAAGTCGCCCTTCGGGAATCTGATGCGACTTTTTCCACGCTCGCGGGCGGGCGCCCGGGCCGCTCTTGCCCTGAAGGGGCCCTTGGGGGAATCTGATGCCGCGAAGGGGTCCTTGAGGGCATGGGTGTGGCTGTGTCGTATGTCGTGAGGGGTGAGATTGTGGCGTCTGATTCCCTGAAGGCGTCTTTCGGGGCGTTAGCAGCGCTTTGTTTCGCGTTGCGAGGGGCGAGGATGCGGCGGTGGACGCTCTGAAGGTGCTTTTGAGGGCGGGTGCTGGGATTTCGCGGTTCGCGTTGCTTTTTCGTTTCCGTGCTGGTGTCCCGAAAGGGGGCTTCCTGGGTGTGGATGCCGCGGAGGTGGCCCCGTGGCCTGCTCTGCTCCGGGCCGGATTCCCTGAAGGGGCCCTTGGGGGAATCTGATGCCGCGAAGGGCGCCTTCAGGGCATCAGCATCGCCGCGCCGTAGTCCGCGAGGGCCGAGATTGGGGCGTCAGATTCCCCGAAGGCGCCTTTCGGGGAATGCGGGCACCTCGCCACTCGACCCCGATGGGGCGAGTTGACATTCGTCATGCGGGGGTCGTGACGCCTGCTCACTACCGGAGGTCCGGCGCCTGAACCAGAGTCGTTCCCGTGAACAGCAACGAGAACAGCCAAGCGCTGCGGGTGCGCGGTGCGTCGCACTCCTACGGCGCGAACCTCGCGCTCGACGGCGTCGACCTCGACGTCGCCACGGGGGAGTGCGTGGCGCTGCTCGGCCCGAACGGGGCGGGCAAGACCACACTGGTGAACCTGGCGATCGGCCTGCTGCCGCGCCAGCACGGCGAAATCCTGCTCGCGGGCGGCGATCCCCGGCGCGCCACGACCCGGCGCAGGCTCGGCGTCGTGCAGCAGACGCTCGGGTTCCCGACCACGCTCAAGGTGGGGGAGATCGTGGCGGGGGCCGCGATCAGGGCGGGGTGCTCGAAGAACGTCGCGGGCCCGGTGCTCGCCGAACTCGAGCTGACCGAGCTCGCGGGCCGTCGCGCGGCCAAGCTGTCCGGCGGGCAGCGGCAACGGGTCCAGCTCGCGATGGCACTGGTCGCCGACCCGGCGCTGCTCGTACTGGACGAGCCGACGGTCGGCCTCGACGTGCCGGCCCGCAGGCGGTTCTGGGACCTGCTCGCGCGACGGCGCGCGCGGGGCACCGGGGTACTGGTCACCACGCACCTCATCGAGGAGTCGGCCGCGGTGGCCGATCGCGTCGTCGTGCTGGACCACGGGCGGGTGCTGGCCACCGGCACGCCCGGCGCACTCGTCGGCAGGCTGCCGGACCGCACCGTCACGGCGCGGACCAGCCTCGGGCGCGAGCGGCTGGTCCTGCTGCCGGGGGTGGTCTCGGTCGACCGGGACGGTGAGCACGTGCGGCTCACCACCCGGTCGCCCGAGACCTTGCTGCGGGTCCTGCTGGCCGAGGATCCCGGGCTGTCGGAGCTGCGGGTGGAAGGCGCGGGCCTGGAAGAAGCGGTACTCGCGCTCACGAGCGGTGCGGAGGTGGCGGCATGAGCACCGTGACAAGAGACGGCCTGACCGCGCGGTTGTTCGGGGTCGAGTTCCTCGACGAGCTGAGGGCGATCGTGCGGGAGCCGACGTCGCTGCTGTTCTCGATCGTGATGCCGATCGGCATGTTCGTGCTGTTCGTTTCCTTGTTCGGCAAGGGGAACTCGGAGTTCGGCGGCCCGGTGGGGACCCAGATGGTGGCGACCTTCGGCACCTTCGGAGTGCTCGCCGTGGCGCTGCTGAACCCCGGCACGAGCGTGGCGGCCGACCGCAACCGCGGCTGGCTGCGGGCGAAACAGGTCTCCGGCGTGCCGGTCGGGGTCACGCTCGCGGCGAAGGTCGCTTCGGCGCTGCCCTACGCGCTCGGCCTGCTGATCGCGATGACGGTGGCCGCGAGGCTGACCGGGGCGCTGACCGCGCCGCCGGTGAAGCTGCTCGCGATCGCCGGGATCCTGCTCCTCGGCGCGCTGCCGTTCGCGCTGCTCGGGCTCGCCGTCGGGTTCGTCGCCAGCCCGAACGCCACGGCCGCCGTGCTGAACGCGGTCCTGCTGCCGTCGGCGGTGTTCAGCGGGCTCTGGATGCCGCTGGAGATCATGCCGGAGTTCGTCCGGGACCTCGCGCCCTTCCTGCCGACCTACCACCTGGCCCGGCTCGCGATGACCCCGCTCTACGGTGGCGAGGTCTTCGTGCACGTGCTGGTGCTGCTGGGGACGACCGCGGTGACCGCGACGCTGGCCGCGGTGGCCTATCGTCGTGGCAAACCATGACCACTCCACCGGCCGCGAAAACCGCCACGCGCTCCTCGTCGTGGCGTTTCTCGCGGTGGGTGCACCTCGTCTACCTGCTGATCCCGCTGTTCCAGCCGGTGTTCGACCCGAGCGCGGGCGCGGCGGACTGGGTGATCGCCGGGATCATCATGGCGGGCGGCGGCGCGTTGACGGTCATCGGCGGCCTGCGGCCGGAGATCGCGCGCTGGGGCTCGTGGGTGCCGCTCGCCGTGTTCATGGTGTGCACCGTGTGGCTGAACTCGGGTGCCTCGGTGCTGATCGTCTACGCGGCCGTGATCGCCGCGCGCACCGAGTCGCGCCGGGTCGCGTTCCGCCTGTTCGTCGCGTTCACGCTGCTGCTTTTCGTGACGATCCCGGTGATGCCCGTCGAATGGCCGTGGCGGCTGTGGAGCGTGCTGCCGTCGCTGCTGTTCACCTGGGTCATCGGGCTCGCGGCCGTCGAGGAGGCGGAGCGGGAGCGGACCGCGACCGAGCTGCGCCTGCGCAACGCCAGGATCGAGCACCTCGCCACGGTCACCGAACGCGAACGCATCGCGCGCGACCTGCACGACCTGCTCGGGCACTCGCTCACCGCCGTCGTCATGCGCGCGCAGCTGATCGCGGCGGATCCGGCGAGGGCCGTCGAAGAAGCGGGCGAAATCGAGAAAACCGCGCGCGACGCGCTCGCCGAGGTCCGCACCGCGCTGACCGGCTGGCGCCAGGCGAGCCTCGACCGCGAGCTGGAATCCGCGAAGGCCGCGCTCGACTCCCTCGGCGTCGAACTGGTGGTGCGGCGCGATCCCGGCCTCGTGCTCGTCGGGTCGACCGAACACGAACTGGCGCTGGCGCTGCGCGAGGCCGTCACGAACGTGGTGCGGCACGCGAAGGCGCGCACCTGCCACATCGGCATCCACCGCGAGCACGGCGAAGTGCGCCTGGTGATCGCCGACGACGGCGTCGGCGGGAAGTTCCGCGAAGGCACCGGCCTGACCGGCATGCGCGAGCGGGTCACCGCGCTCGGCGGGCGGATCGAGCGGATGACGGCGGCGGGCACCACGGTGACCATCGCGGTGCCGCTGGAGGTGGCAATGTGAGCGGGGTGATCAGGATCGTGCTCGCCGAGGACCAGTCCATGGTGCTCGGCGCCTTCGCCGCGCTGCTCGACCTGCAGGCGGACATCGAGGTCGTGGCCACCGCGACCACCGGCGACGCCGCGCTCGCCGCGGTCGCGGAGCACCGGCCCGACGTGCTGCTCACCGATATCGAAATGCCGGGGAAGACCGGCCTCGACGTCGCGGCGGAACTGCTCCGGCGCGAGGACCCCGTGCGCGTCCTGATCGTCACCACGTTCGCGCGCAGCGGCTACCTGCGTCGCGCGCTCGACGCGGGCGTCGCGGGGTACGTGCTCAAGGACGCACCGATCGGTGACCTCGCCTCGGCCCTGCGCCGGGTGCACGCGGGCGAGCGCGTCGTCGCACCCGAACTGGCCGTCGCCGCGTGGGACGGCGCGGACCCGCTGACCGACCGGGAACGCGAGCTGCTGCGGGAAGTCACCACGGGAGCGTCCAATGCGGACATCGCGAAACGCCTGCACCTCGCCGAAGGCACCGTCCGGAACTACCTCTCGGCGGCCATGGCGAAACTGGGCGCGCAGAGCAAGGCGCACGCGGCGACCATCGCGCGCGAACGGGGCTGGCTGTAACCGCTCGAAGTCCCTGAAGGGCACCTTGAGGGCATCTGGAGGGCATCCATCCGGCGGAGCCTCAGCCGCCGGACCCCAGCCGCCGGAGCCTTACCCGCAGCAGCCTCCGCCGCAGCAGCCGCCGCCCTGAGCGGGTGCGGCCGCGGCTCCGGTCAGCGCGACCGTGGTCAGCAGCTTGACGGTGTCCAAATGACCACCGGGGCAGGCGGCGGGTGCCGACGACTCGCTCATCGGCCGGTTCAGCTCGAACGTCCGAGTACAGTCGCGGCAGCGGTAGGCGTAGGTCGGCATGCGCCCATTATCGGGCTCGCGCCGATCCGAGGGGAAGTGGCAAGGTGTCGGGGTGGCTGAACCGGCGCTCCCGCACCCGCATCTCGCCCAGGTCGTCCCGTCCGCGCTCGCCGCGCTCGGCGTGCCCGATTTCTCAGGCACGCTCGGGTTTCCGGAGATTTCGCGCGGGTGCGTGCTGCTGATCGACGGGCTCGGCAGGGAACTGCTGGACACCTACGCCGCCGACGCGCCGGTGCTGGCGGAACTGGCGAAGGGCACGCTGCGCGTCGGCTACCCGTCGACGACGGCGGCGGGGCTGGCCGCGATCGGCACCGGGGTGGCCGCGGGCGAGCACGGCATGACCGGGTACAGCTTCGAACTGCCCGGTGTCGGCGTGCTGAACGCGTTGCGCTGGAGCAGCCACGAGGACGGCGGTGACCTTCGCGGTGCGGCGCCGCCGAGGGAGGTGCAACCGCTGCCGACGACGTTCGAGCGCGCCGCGGCGGCCGGGATCCACACGAGCGTGGTGTCGGCCGCGCAGTTCAAGGACACGGCGCTGACCGAGGCGGTGCAGCGCGGCGCGCGGTACGCCGGGGTGCACGCGCTGGGCGATCTCGGCGCGGGCATCCTGCGCGCGCTCGAACCGTCTCCCTCGTTCTGCTACGGCTACCACGGCGACCTCGACCTGGTCGGGCATCTGCACGGCCCGGGCTCGATGGCGTGGCGGTTCCAGCTCCGCCAGGTCGACCGGCTCGTCGAGTCCGTTGTGGACGGTCTGCCGCCCGGTTCGATG
This sequence comes from Amycolatopsis minnesotensis, assembly GCF_039529815.1. Lineage (NCBI taxonomy): Bacteria > Bacillati > Actinomycetota > Actinomycetes > Pseudonocardiales > Pseudonocardiaceae > Amycolatopsis > Amycolatopsis minnesotensis. The sequence goes on from NZ_BAAANN010000023.1 coordinate 62,042, forward strand.
CTGGCCGTGGTCGCCGACCACGGCATGGTCACCGTGCGGGACAAGCTCGACCTCGAGGACGAGCCCGAACTCCTCGACGGGGTGCGCGCGTTCGGCGGGGAGGTGCGCGCGCGGCACCTCTACACGGAAGCGGGTGCCACCGCCGATGTGCTCGCCGCCTGGCGATCGGTGCTCGGTCGCCGGGCGTGGGTGCGGTCGAGGGAAGAGGCGGTCGAGGAGGGCTGGTTCGGCCCGGTTTCGAGCCGCGTCCTGCCCCGGATCGGGGATGTCGTGGCCGCCGCCCGCGATGAGTTCGGCATGGTGCGCGGGCTCGCCGAGGCGGTCGAGACCTCGCTCGTCGGGCAGCACGGCTCGCTGACCCCGGCGGAACAACTCGTGCCGCTGGCGATCGCGCTCGGCTGAGCCGGTTACCGTGGTTTCGTGCCCAGACGAAACCGGCCGGGGCGCGGCCGCCGCGACGAACCCGTGCTGGGTGGCGCCACCGGGTGGGCCAGCGCCGAGTCCGGCCCCGACGGCGAGTGGCTGGTGCGCAGCGTCCCCGGCGCGCAGGCGGTCAAGACCTACCGGTGCCCCGGCTGCGATCACGAGATCCGGCCCGGCGTGCCGCACGTGGTGGCCTGGCCCGCCGACGAGACCGGGTCCTCCGCCGACCGCAGGCACTGGCACCGCGCGTGCTGGCAGTCCCGCGCGACGAGGCGGCCGAGCCGGTGGTGAGGATCGGGCCCAACACGGTGCTGCCCGCGGTCCGCGAGCCGGTCGCCCTGCGCACCGCCGACGGCCTGCGGCTCGTCGGTGAGCTGGCGCTCCCGGAAGGCCGCGAGCCGGCGGCGACCGTGATCATGCTGCACCCGCTGCCGACGCACGGCGGCTCGATGGACTCCCACGTGCTGCGCAAGGCCGCCCGGCGGTTGCCAGCGCTGGCGGGGCTCGCGGTGCTGAGGTTCAACACCAGGGGCACCGAGAGCGTGGAAGGCCGGAGCGAAGGGTCGTTCGGCTCGGCCGAATCGGAACGCCACGACGTCGCCACCGCGCTGGACTTCGCCCGTGCGCGCGCGTTGCCGGAGGTGTGGCTGGCAGGCTGGTCGTTCGGCACCGACCTCGCCGTCCGGTACGGGCTCGACCCGTTGGTCCGCGGCCTCGTGCTGATCGCGCCCCCGATGCGCTGGAGCACACCGGAGCACCTCGCGCGCTGGGCGCCGTCGGGCAAACCGGTGACCGCGCTCGTCCCCGAGCACGACGACTTCCTGCGCCCCGACGGCGTGCGCGAGCGCTGCGCGGTCCTGCCCGGTGCGCGCGTGGTGGCGCTGACCGGGGCGAAGCACCTGCTGGTCGGCCACGCGGACGAGGTGCTCGACGAACTGGCCGCCGCGATCCTCCCCGGCCGCACCCCGCTGCCGAGAGAATGGCCCGTCCCGACCGGAACGGGCCGGGCCTAGTCCTCCCCGCCTTTCGGGTGCGGGCCGTGCCCGCCGGATCTCCACAACGCGTACACCGTCGACAACGCGCCGGTGATGGACACCAGCTTGGCGACATCGGCGTCCAGCGCGACCAGCGTCACGACGGTGGCCAGCACGGCGATCAGGGCGACCAGATCGGTCGGCGTCGGACCTCGGCGAGGGTGGTCGGCCATGGCAGCCCTCTCTTGTCGGGTGGTGGAGTGCAGGCCACGCTATCGGGTAGAGTTCTATCGATAAAAACTACCCAACCCAGTGATAGAAGGAGTTCGGTTTGGCTGCGGCTCCCCGGCGCGCCGGAAGGCCACGACGGGAACTGAAAGGGGTTTCCGCCGAGGCGAACCAGCTTGCGGAGCTTCTCCTCGAGCAGATCGATGCTGCGGGCCTGTCCGTCGAAGCGGTGCACGAGCGCATGCGGTCCCCGGCGTTTTCGGTGGCCACGCTGTACCGGAGGCTCAGGGGCGAGCTCCTCCACGTCGACGGGCAGCTTTACCTCGACGCGGTACTCGAGGTCTGCACTCCCGAAGAGCAGAGGGAAGCCGTACGGGAGCGGGCCGAGCCGCTGTTGGGCACCTTCGCCGGGCAACGCGACACCGCGGCGGAGGAGAACGACGAGCCGTCCGACAGCGCGGATGGCCTGGCGAGCGAGCTGGCTGCTGCCAGGGCGGAAATCAAGACGCTCCAGCAGGAGCTTCTGAGGGTGGAGCGCGAGCGCCTGCGAGACGAGCGGGAACGGCTCCTCGCTTCTGCCGCTGACACTGAGAAAACAGGGCAGGTGGTGTCGGCCCAGGCGATGCGGGCCATCGCGCAACTAGGCGAGGAAGTCCGGGAGCTGCGGCGTGCCCTCGGCTCGGCCAACACCGCGCCGGGCACGCCCGCCGCCGCGCGGGAAACCGCGCCACCCGTGCTGCACCAGATCCCGGAGAACCCTGCCGAGACCGACACCGAGCTGGAGACCGTCCACGAAGCATGGCGCCGGATGGACCCGGACGGAACTCGCACGGCTTCGGTGTTGCGCCGGACGCTCGACACCGTGCTAGACGGCGAACGCACCGGTCGCTACCAGTGGTCCCAGCTTTCGAAGGTCGAGAAGACCTACTTCGTGTCGCGTGTCGAACGCGAGCTGTCCCACGAGTTCGACCAGGTCGGCGGCCAGCTCATGCCGTTCGCCCTCGACGGCGTCGAGGTCGGCATCCGGTATTCCTCCACCGGGTCCTGGTCGATCCCGCGGGAAGCGGTGTCGAAGCCCTGCCTGCTCGTCCGGATGGACGACAGCCGTGCGCAGTGCAGTGCCGGGCTGGTCCGCGTGCGCCCGGAGTTCCTGTCGGAGAGCGCCAACCGGGACGGGAAGCGAACGCTCAACCGGGCGGGCCTCGCGGCCGTGCGCCACCTGTTCCAGCAGGAGCTGCCCTCGAACGTCCTGTCCGGCCTGTCCGAGGAAGACCGGGCCGCGATCTTTTCGCGCACGAGCGGGCAGCAGCGAGTGGAAGAACTCCTGCGCCGAGCGCAGGGAGTCGCGATCGGCCGCACCGCGTTCGTCACGGTCGCGAAGCAGGCCGAGGGGCTCAAACGCGCACGGGATGCGCGGAGATCCCTTGCCGGGCAAGGGATCATCGTCCTCGGGGCGGTGCACGACCACGCGAAGGCGCTGAAGGGGCTGGGGTTGCCGTCGTTGCGGAAGGGCGAGTTGGTCAGCCTGCGGCTGGTGCGCGGGCGACCCGGTCGCGGCGGTGCGCCGGGGATCATGCTCGGCGCGGACCGCTGGGTCCCGGCTCGGCCGGACGACCCGGTGCAGGAACTCCCGTACCCGTACGAACGGCTGATCTCACCCGGGGCGACCGGTCAGCGGCGGTAGTGCCGCGAGTAGAGGCCGTGGTGCAGGCTCTGGCTGTACCGGGTGAACCCGAGCCGTTCGGCGACCCTGATCGACGCGTGGTTGCCGATCGCCACGCTGATCACCACCGGGGTGTCCGGCATGGACCGCTCCGCCCAGTCGACGGCGGCGGTCGCGGCCTCGGTGGCGTACCCGTTGCCCCACGCGCTCGGTTTCACCCGGTAGTACAGGTTGAGCACGTCCTCGCCGCCGAAATCGCGGTACTGCACGCCGCCGGTGCCGAGGAATTCGCCCGTTTCCGCCTCGATGATCGCGAAGTACCCGAATCCGTGGTGCGCCCAGTGCGTGAGCCAGCCGGTGAACTTTTCCCTCGCCTGTTCGCGCGTGACCGATTCCGGGGTGAACCGGTTGGCGCGCGGGTCGAGCTGGATCTCCAGCGAACGCGCGCGGTCCGACTCGCGCAACGGGCGCAGCAGCAGGCGCGGCGTCCTGATCTCCTCGACCATCCCCACTTGCTCGGTCACCCCGGCACCGTAGACCCCAGGTCCGACACAATGGCGGACATGCTGGATCTTCCCCTCGTCCTCCTGCACGCGTTCCCGCTCGATTCGCGGATGTGGAACGACATCCGCGAGCCGCTTTCCCAGCGCGCGCGGCTGATCACCCCGGACCAGCGCGGCCTCGGCAGGACACCGCTGCCCGTGACGAGCCGCGAGCCGAGCCTCGACGACGCCGCCCGCGACCTGGTGGCGCTGCTGGACAAGCTGGAACTGGAGCAGGTCGTCCTCGGCGGTTGCTCGATGGGCGGTTACGTGGCCCTCGCGCTGCTTCGCCTGGCGCCCGAGCGCGTCGGCGGGCTGGTGCTGATCGACACGAAGGCGTCGGCGGACAAGCCGGAGGCCGCCGAGAACCGGCACGCGCTCGCGAAGCGCGCCGACGACGAAGGCATCGAGGGATGGCTGGCCGGTCAGCTGCTGCCCAACCTGCTCGCGGAGTCGACGCTCGGGAGCAGGCCGGACATCGCCGAGACGGTGCGCGACCTGGTCGAATCGCAGCCTGCCCCGGGGATCGCGTGGGCGGCCCGCGCGATGGCGGCGCGCCCGGACTCGGCCGGGCTGCTCCCCGGCGCCGACGTGCCCGCGCTCGTCCTCGTCGGCGAACACGACACGCTCACCCCGTACGCGGAGGCGTCCGCGATGGCCGAGGCGCTGCCCCGCGCGGAGCTGGTCACCGTGCCGGGCGCCGGGCACCTGACCCCGCTCGAACACCCCGCCGCGGTCTCCGGCGCGATCCTCGACTGGCTCGGCTGAGCGTCAACCGGGGGACGGGAAGTAGGCCGCGATCGCGTCCTCGCCGGCGGCCTCCGCCATCGAACCGGCGTCCCACGCCCGCGGGCCGCGCCAGGTGCCTTCGCCGCAGGCCAGGTTCGTGCGAGGTGAACCGCCGCAACGTGACCGGAAGACCGCGCGCCTCGTGCGGGCCCGCGTCGTCGAGAGGTGAGACGACGCGCACACCCCGCCCGGCACCCCGTTCGGCACCCCGTCCGGCGAGGTAGCGCGACAGCTCGACGTCCCGGCGCAGCCACGGGCGGGAATCGGGGCGCGCCGGCAACGTCGTCCCCAGCTTCACCAGCACGTTCGACCGCTCGCGCGGAACGACCGGATCGGCTGACGGCAACGCGAACCGGGTACCCGCATCGAGTGCCGCCGCGACCGCGGACGTGGTGACCGCGTCGGTCATGGGCGGATCTTGCCAGCCGGTGCGCGCGACGCGGAGTACCGAGGGCTACGATCCCCTTAGCGGACTGTCCGGACCTCGTTCCGGCGTTCGCGAACTCGATCCAAATTACAGTGTTGGAGGCAGGAGTGACGGCCGTAGCCCCCAAGCCGATCGCCACGCGCCCGTATCCCGCGCGCGAATCGGTCAAGGGTTCGTACCTGCTGCGGTTGTTCCGCACGACGGACCACAAGCAGATCGGCATCATGTACCTCGTGACGTCGTTCGCCTTCTTCATGGCGGGCGGCGCGATGGCGATGCTGATCCGCAGTGAGCTCGCCAGGCCGGGGCAGCAGTTCCTTTCCCAGGAGCAGTACAACCAGCTCTTCACCATGCACGGCACGGTGATGCTGCTGCTGTACGCGACCCCGATCCTGTTCGGCTTCGCGAACTTCGTCCTCCCGCTGCAGATCGGCTCGCCCGATGTCGCGTTCCCGCGGTTGAACGCGTTCTCGTACTGGCTGTACCTGTTCGGCGGCATCATCGTGATGTCCGGCTTCCTGACGCCGGGTGGCGCCGCGGACTTCGGGTGGTTCGCCTACACCCCGCTGTCCGACGCGATCCACTCGCCGGGTGTCGGCGCCGACCTCTGGATCTCCGGCCTGGTCATCTCCGGTCTCGGCACCATCCTCGGCGCGGTCAACATGATCACCACGGTGATCTGCCTCCGCGCGCCGGGCATGACGATGTACCGGATGCCGATCTTCACCTGGAACATCCTGGTCACCAGCATCCTGATCCTGCTGGCGTTCCCGATCCTGACCGCGGCGCTGATGGGCCTGCTCGCCGATCGGCACCTGGGCGCGCACGTGTTCGACCCGGCGAACGGCGGCGTCATCCTCTGGCAGCACCTGTTCTGGTTCTTCGGCCATCCAGAGGTCTACATCGTCGCGCTACCGTTCTTCGGGATCGTGTCGGAGATCTTCCCGGTGTTCAGCCGCAAGCCGATCTTCGGCTACAAGGGCCTGGTCTGGGCGACGCTGGCGATCGCCGCGCTGTCCGTCGCGGTGTGGGCGCACCACATGTACGCGACCGGTTCGGTGCTGCTGCCGTTCTTCTCCTTCATGACCTTCCTGATCGCGGTGCCGACCGGTGTCAAGTTCTTCAACTGGATCGGCACGATGTGGAAGGGGAACCTGAGCTTCGAGACGCCGATGCTGTTCTCGGTCGGCTTCATCGTCACGTTCCTCTTCGGCGGTCTCACCGGCATCCTGCTGGCCGCGCCCGCGATCGACTTCCACGTGTCCGACAGCTACTTCGTCGTCGCGCACTTCCACTACGTGCTCTACGGCACGATCGTGTTCGCCACGTTCGCCGGGATCTACTTCTGGTTCCCGAAGATCACCGGCCGCATGATGGACGAGAAGCTCGGCAAGTGGCACTTCTGGACCACGTTCATCGGGTTCCACGGCACGTTCCTGGTCCAGCACTGGCTCGGCGCCGAGGGCATGCCGCGCCGGTACGCCGACTACCTGGCGACCGACGGGTTCACCACGCTGAACACGATCTCGACGATCGGCGCGTACATCCTCGGCGCGTCCACGCTGCCGTTCATCTGGAACGTGTTCAAGAGCTACCGCTACGGCGAGCTCGTCACGGTGGACGACCCGTGGGGCTACGGCAACTCGCTCGAATGGGCGACGAGCTGCCCGCCGCCGCGGCACAACTTCACCGAGCTGCCGCGCATCCGGTCCGAGCGCCCCGCGTTCGAGCTGCACTACCCGCACATGATCGAGCGCATCCACGCCGAAGGCGAGATCACCTTCACCGGTAAGCCGAAGGCGCACGCCGGGGCGAAGGCGCCGTCGCAAGTGCTCACCGACGCCGTGATACCCGGTGACCACAGCAAGGACAACTCGGGCGAGCAGTGAGCGGTCAGGGGCAGACGCCGGTTCTGATCACGATCACCGGTCCTGACAAACCCGGTGTCACTTCGGTGCTCTTCGCCGCGCTCACCCGGCACGGCGTCGACCTGCTCGACGTGGAGCAGGTCGTCATCCGCGACCAGCTCGTGCTCGGTGTGCTGGTCGGGGTGAGCAGCGACCCGGAGGCCCTGCAGGAGGCCGTCGAGCAGGCGATGGCCACGCTCGCCATGAACGTCGAAGTGCGGATCGGGTCGGCCATCGGGGCCGACCCGTTTGCGCCGTCGCGGATCGGGTCCACGCACGTGCTGGTGGTGCTGGGCCGCCCGCTGACCGCGCGCGCGTTCACCGAGGTGGCCAGGAAGATGGCCTCGCTCGGCACGAACATCGACACCATCCGCAGCATCGCGGACTACCCGGTGACCGGGCTCGAGGTGTACGTCTCTGCGGCGAACGAAAGCGAAGAGGCGGACGCCGAGCTGCGTGCCGCGGTCGCCGACGTCGCGTCGAACGGCGGGCTGGACGTCGCCATCGAGCGGGCGGGCCTGGCTCGGCGGTCCAAGCGCCTGATCGTGTTCGACGTCGACTCGACGCTGGTCCAGGGCGAGGTCATCGAGATGCTCGGCGCGCACGCCGGGGTCGAGCCGCAGGTCAGGGAGATCACCGAGGCCGCCATGCGCGGCGAGCTGAACTTCACCGAATCGCTGGAACAGCGCGTCGCGCTGCTCGAAGGCCTGCCGGTCTCCGCGCTCGACGAGGTCGCCGATTCGCTCGAACTCACCGCGGGCGCGCGGACCACCGTGCGCACGCTCAAGCGGCTCGGGTTCCGGTGCGGGGTCGTCTCCGGCGGGTTCACCGCGATCATCGACCGGCTGGTTGACGACCTCGGCCTCGACTTCGCCTCCGCGAACGAGCTGGAAGTCGCCGACGGCAAGCTCACCGGCCGCGTCGTCGGCGAGGTCGTGGACAGGGCGGGCAAGGCGACCGCGTTGCGCCGCTTCGCCACCGAATACGGCATCCCGCTCGCGCAGTGCGTCGCGGTCGGGGACGGTGCCAACGACATCGACATGCTGGCCGCGGCCGGCATGGGCGTCGCGTTCAACGCCAAGCCGGCGCTGCGGGAGGTCGCGGACACCGCGCTTTCCCACCCCTACCTCGACGCGGTCCTGTTCACCCTCGGCATCACGCGCGCCGAGGTCGAAGCGGCGGACGCGGCCGACGGCCTGCAGCCAGAGCGGCTGTGAACCCGGTTCTCCGGCCGCTCGCCGCGCGCTACGCGGAGTGGCTGCACCTCCCCGCGGCCGAGGCCGCGGACGTTTCGGACGAGCAGCCGGATCAGGTGCGGGCGATGCCGGTGATCCTGCGCTTCGAGAAGGCCGATCCGCCTGGCCGCACGCCCCTGCTGGAGGCCGCCGCGGCGGCCGCGGTCGCGGTGTGCCTCGACGAGCGCGCCGTCGCCGAGGACGGCGAGTGGCACGAGGCCGTGAACGCCTGGATCGACGGGCGGATCCGCAAGGTTTCCCGCCGCGCCCGCGGCGCGCACTGGGAGGCCGTCCAGGAGCTGCCGGGGATCACCGTGGAGGTCGGCGGCGCGCAGGCCCGCGCGCTGGTGCCCGGCCGCGTGGTCGACAACCCGAAAGTCGTTTCCCGGCTGCAGGTTTCGGGCAGCGAGCTGGCCTCCGACGAGCCGGGCCCGGTGCCGGACGGCGTGCCGGTGCTCTACCTCAACCCGGCCGCCGGGATGACCGTCGGCAAGGCCGCCGCCCAGGTCGGCCACGGCACCATGATCCTGGCCTCGCTGCTCGGCGACGACGATCTCGGCGGCTGGGCGAAGCGGGATTTCCGCTGTGCCGTGCGCATTCCCGATGCCACCACGTGGAACGCGCTGCACCCCGGCGCCGATCCCGGCCTAGCGTGGCGGGAGCGAGGCGTGGTCGCCGTGCGGGACGCGGGGTTCACCGAGGTGGCGCCCGGGACCGTCACCGTGCTCGCGCAATGGTTCCCGGCTGGTCAAGGGAGTGTGTGATGGGGCTTGAAGTCCAGCGTGCGGGCGAACACCGGTTCGTGGGCCGCAACGAGCGCGGCGCGGAGGTGGTGCTGGGGCGCAAGGGGCAGGACGGCGCGTTCTCGCCTGCCGAACTGCTCCAGATCGCCGTCGCGGGCTGTTCCGCGGTGACCGCGGAGGAGCTGATCACGCGGCGCGTCGGCGAGGACTCGGAGTTCCGCGTGCACGTCACCGCGGACCGCCGCGAAGGCGCGTGGGAACTCGACGGCGTGCACGGCCGTTTCGAAGTCGACCTGTCGACATTGCCCGCGGCCGAGCGCGAGGCGCTGGCCACGGCGGTGGAGCGGGCGATCGACCGGCTCTGCACGGTGACCCGCACGCTGCGCAAGGGAATCCCGGTCACCGAAGAGTTCCCCACGGCCTGAGCGCGCGGATCAGCTCGCGTCGCTCGCACGCCAGACGACGTAGGCCTCGTCGGCGTCGGTGGTCATGGCCTCGATGAACTTCTCGTTGTCGAAGCCGGGCAAGGTCTGCAGGCGCTCGATGAGCGCGTCCGCGGCGGGGTCGCCGCTGGGGACCGCGGTGCCGGTGCCGTCGGCGGCCGCGAGCATCAGGAACACGTCCTCTTTCCACGGGCCCTCGGGAATCACCCTGATCACCACGGAGGACAACTCCGACCAGGCGACGGACTCCTCGCTGCCGTCGGCCAGCTGACGGCGAACCCCGGTGTCGTCGACACTGACCGAGCGCGAACGCGCGCTGGCTGAGTCCTGGGACAAGACGCTCTCCCTAGCTTCTTTGCGTTCTGTTAACGGTACTTCGACGGCACGCGGGTGCTCAGGCGGGGGCCGCGTCGTCGAGTCTTCGCAACGCCGCTCTCGCCACCTCGGGGTCGAGGGTCGGCCACAGCGGGGGGAGCGAAGCCTTGAGGAAACCGCCGTACCGCGCGGTGGCCAGCCGCGAGTCCAGCACCGCGACCACACCGCGATCGGTGGTCGAGCGATGCAGGCGGCCGGTGCCCTGCGCCAGCAGCAGCGCCGCGTGCGTCGCGGCGACGGTGAGGAACCCGTTGCCACCCCTGGCTTCCACCGCGCGCTGCCGTGCGGAGGCGACCGGGTCGTCGGGGCGGGGGAAGGGCAGCCGGTCCACCACGACGAGCTGGAGCGACGGGCCGGGCACGTCCACGCCCTGCCACAGCGAGAGCGTGCCGAACAGGCAGGTGCGCGGGTCGTCGGCGAACTTCTGCACCAGCAGCGAGGTCGAATCCTCGCCCTGGCACAGGATCGGGTGCTCGATGCGGTCGCGCAGCTCCTCGGTGGCCTGCTTCGCCGCGCGCATCGAGGAAAACAGGCCGAGCGTGCGCCCGCCCGCCGCGCCGATCAGCTCGGCCAGTTCGTCCAAGGTGGACTTCGCCAGCCCGTCCCTTCCCGGTGCGGGCAGGTGTTTCGCGACGTACAGGATGCCGTTGCGCGGGTAGTCGAACGGCGAGCCGACGTCGAGGCCGGTCCAGTTCGGCGCGTCGTCGTCGGCGGGCGGCGCCTTGTCCGTCGCCGTTCCCTCGGCCTTCTTCGCCGATTGCGACGGGGGAAGGCCCCATTGCCGTGCCAGCGTGTCGAAGGTGCCGCCCAGCGTCAGCGTCGCCGAGGTGAGCACGGTGGTGTTCACGTTGAACAGGCGTTCGCGCAACAGGCCCGAGACGGACAGCGGGGCGACCTTGAGCGCGGGCGGGCGCGGGCTGGGCGAGAACTTGTCGTTCTGGAGCCACACCACGTCCCGCTGGTGCGCGCGGTCCTCGTCGTAGGCCTCGATGAGCCGGACGGCCGTGTCGTGCACCTCGTCGAGCAGCGAGCGGGCGAGCTTGCGCGCCGTGGCCTCCTCGACCTCCTCCTTGCGATCCGAGCCCAGTGCCGAGATGCACGCGTGCGCGGCGTCGCGCACCGCGGCGATCGACCCGCCGAGCGCCTTCGGCAACTCGTCCATCCGGCCGGGCGGCGCGTCGTCGAGCATGAGGGTGAGCCCGTCGGCGGCCTCCATCAGCCGGTCCGCGATATCGGCGTCGATGAGCTTGCCGCAGCGGCGGACCGCGGCCGAGACCATCGGGCTGGTCAGCTCGCCGGTGGCCACCGAGGTCACCCTGTCCACCAGGTCGTGCGCCTCGTCGATGATCACCATGTCGTGCTCGGGGAGCACCTGGTAGCCCTGCAGCGCGTCGATCGCGAGCAGGGCGTGGTTGGTGACCACGATGTCGGCCCGCCCCGCCTCGCCGCGGGCGCGCTCGGCGAAGCAGTCGACGCCGATCGGGCAGCGCGAGACGCCGAGGCATTCCTTCGCGGTCACCGAAACCTGCCGCCACGCCTGGTCGGACACGCCGGGCACCAGCTCGTCCCGGTCACCGGTCTCGGTGTCGGACGACCATTCGTAGAGCCGCTTGACGTCCTTGCCGAGCCTGGACACCGCGAACGGGTCGAACAGCGCGGGATCTTCCGGCTCCTCCGGCGCGCCGGTGTCGAGCCGGTGCAGGCACAGGTAGTTGCGCCTGCCCTTGAGGATGGCGAAGGTGGGCTCGCGCCCCAGCGGCTTCTTCAGCGCCTTCGCGAGCCGGGGCAGGTCGCGGTCGACGAGCTGGCGCTGCAACGCGATGGTGGCCGTGGAGACCACCACGGTGGCTTCCTTCTCGACCGCGTGCCGGATCGCGGGCACCAGGTAGGCCAGCGACTTCCCGGTGCCGGTACCCGCCTGCACGGCCAGGTGCTCGCCGGTGCGGATGGACCGCCCGACCGCCTCGGCCATCCGCACCTGACCCTCGCGCTCGGCGCCCCCGACCGCTTCGACCGCGTGGGTCAGCAGTTCGGATACACCGGGGAAGTCCTTGCGGGAGGGCACGCGCAAACGGTACCGGGGGACCCCGTCAGTTCCGCCGAGGCTGCCCCGGAACGCGCGAACACCCCCGGCCGGTCACCGGGGGCGTTCGACGGGTTCGCGGGGTCAGTCCTGGTCACGGACCTTCCGCACGAGCGCCCACGCCGCGGGCAGCAGGCCCGCCGCGACGACGATCTTCAGCGCATCGCCGATGAGGAACGGCAGCATGCCCTTCTCGAACGCGCCGCTGAAGCCCAGCGAAGCCGACGCCATCAGCCACGGCACGCCGACCGCGTAGACGACGGCGTTGCCGAGCACCATCGTGCCGATCATGCGCAGTGGCGTGCGGTCACCGCCCTGCGCCGCGAGCTTGCCCACCAGTGCGGCGGCGAAGACGAAGCCGACGATGTAACCGGCCGAGGCGCCGAAGAGGCCCGACGTGCCGTTGTTGAACCACGGCACGCCTGCCGCGCCCATGGCCAGGTAGAGCAGCAGCGCGGCGGCGCCGCGCTGCCAGCCGAGCGCGGTGCCGACGAGCAGGGCCGCGAACGTCTGACCGGTCATCGGGACCGGGCTGCCCGGCACCGGCAGCACGACCTGGGCGGCGAGCCCGGTCAGCCCGGCGCCCGCGGCGACCAGTACGACGTCACGGGTCAGCGCGCCCGGCACCAGGTCCGCCAGCACGGGCCGCCTGCCGGTCAAGGACAACGAAGACACTCCGACCTCCCGATAGTTCACGCAAACGTGTCGATGGAGATTAACGCCGCACACCGTCGAGTGGCTGCCCCAGTTGTGTTCCTCACCCGTTGTCAGGGGTCGACACGTCAGGGTGGACTCCATTCGAGCAGGTCACGCGGGCCCTGGTGAGTGCCGATGGACGTAGGGGACAAGTGGTGAGTCGAAGGGAGTGGCGATGCGCAAGGGCGAGCGGGTGCTGACGGTGCTGACGGTGTGCGGGGGACTGCTGGCGGTGGCGCCGGCGGCGGAGGCGGTGCCGGTGACCGCGATGGCGGCGGGTTCGCTGGGGTCCGCCGATGTCACCGTGGGCACCCAGGCGGTGCACGCGGCCCCGATCGCGGTGTGCGAGGTAGGCGGCACGCTGCAGAACACCTCGAGCGGCGCCTCCGTCGGCACGACCACCAAGTACGGCCGCGGTGACACCACGTGCACGCGCGACGCGAACGGCACCGCGAGCGCGAAGGCCACCGGCCAGCGGTTCGAGACGTCGATCCTGAAGCAGTTCGGCGGGCCCGTGATCAAGGTCCGCAGCTACACCGCGGGTTGCACCACCACCGCGAACGGCAGCAGCGGCTACATGGAGATCGGCGGCGTCAGCGGGCTGACCGTGCCGACCGACATCCCGGCGAACTACACGGTCGCGATCCCCGGCAAGAACGCGGGCGACCCGCCGATGGCCGAGGTCGTGGTGAACGAGCTGATCGCGCCGACCCCGCCGGACGGCAGCCTCGCCACGCACGCGATGCACATCAAGCTGTTCCCCCAGGGCGGCCCGGCGAGCGGGGACATCATGGTCGGCAGCGCGAGCTGCGACCCGTACGGCGGCTGAGCGGGCTCCCCTGCGGGGCAGCGCGAGTTCTTGCGAGGGCCGAGCGTCACCCCGTGGCGGCGGTGACGAACCGGGTCGCGCGCGTGCTCAGTGCGTCGAGGCTGCCGCCGGTCAGCGCGTCCCCGAGCAGCGGCGACGCGGCCGCGACGGCGACGGCTCCCGCGCCCAGGTAGGCGTCCACGTCGGACAGTTCGACCCCGCCCGTCGGCACGAGCGGGACGTCGGGCAGCGGTGCGCGCACGGCCTTCACGAAGGCGGGGCCACCCGCTTCGCGCACCGGGAACACCTTCACCGCCGCGGCCCCGAGGTGCCACGCCTGGTCGATCTCGGTCGGCGTGAAGGCGCCCGCGAGCACCGGGACGCCCCGTTCCCGAGCCCGTTCGAGCACGGCGGGGCTGACCGTGGGCGTGACGAGGAAGCCCGCGCCCGCGTCGACGGCGGTGTCGACGTCCGACGGCAGCCGCACGCTGCCCGCGCCGACGAGGGCGTCCTCGGGCAGCGCGCCCCTGATCGCGGTGATCGAGGCGGCGGCGCCCGGCGTGGTGAGGGTGGCTTCCAGCAGGCGCACCCCCGAGGCGTACAGGACGCTGGCGACCTCGGTGAACCGGGACGTGTCCCCGGCACGCAGGATCGCGACCAGCCGGTGCCGCCGCAAGAGGTCGATCATTGCTGCCCCTTCGGGGTGCCTCGGTGGGTGACGCCCGCCTTGTCGAACTCCCGCAGCGTGTTCGCGACGCTGGGGTCGGCGATCCCGGCCGTCAGGTCGAGCGCGACGTGCACCGAGAAGCCTTCCTTCGCCGCGTCGAGCGCGGTGGCCCGCACGCAGTAGTCGAGCGCGATACCGCCCAGTTCGACCTCGGTCACGTCGCGGGCGCGTAACCAGTTCGCGAGCGTTTCGCCGTCGTCGGTGTGGCCTTCGAACCCCGAATACGCGGCGCTGTAATGGCCCTTCGAGAACACCGCGGTGATCGGCACGACGTCGAGCGCGGGGTGGAACGACGCGCCGGGTGTCCCCGCGACGCAGTGCGGCGGCCACGAGTCCACGAAATCGGGGCTGTCGCTGAAATGCGCACCGGGATCGATGTGGTAGTCCCTGGTCGCGACGATGTGGTCGTAGTCCCCGGACGCCATGCGCGCGCCCATGCCCGCGGCGACCGCGCCGCCACCGGGCACCGCGAGCGAACCGCCCTCGCAGAAGTCGTTCTGCACGTCGACGACGATCAGCGCCTTGGCCATTTTCCGTCCCCTCTAGAGGAAAACCGTCGGGATCGCGGGCTCGCCGTGCGAGAGCTTCAAGCCCTCCCACGGCAGGCTCACGAGCGCCTTGCGGAGGCGTTGCCTGCTGTCTTCGAGGGTAGGCAGCCCGTCCACCGTGACGCCGTCGCGCACGAGCGGGATCTGCAGTTCGCGGTCGTGCTCGCCCAGCTCCGGCTTCGCCGCGGTGGCGGGGTAGACGACCTCCTCCACCGCGGTGCCGGTCTCGCGGTGGCGGCGGAGCGCGAACTTCCGCCCGCCGCGGGATTCCTTGTGCGTGCTGCGCTTCGCGACCGGCCTGCCGTCGACCTCGACGAGCTTGTAGACCATGCCCGCGGTCGGCGCGCCGGATCCGGTGACCACCGACGTGCCGACCCCGTAGGCGTCCACCGGCTCGGCGCGCAGCGCGGCGATCGCGTGCTCGTCGAGATCGCCGGAGACCACGATCCTGGTGTCCTTCGCGCCGAGCGAGTCGAGCTGCTCGCGTGCCTTGCGCGCGAGCACGCCGACGTCACCGGAATCGATCCGGATCGCGCCCAGCTCCGATCCCGCGACGCGCACCGCGGTTTCGACGCCCGCGGTGATGTCGTAGGTGTCGACGAGGAGTGTGGTGTCCGCGCCCATCTTCGCGACCTGCGCGCGGAACGCCTCTTCTTCGCTGTCGTGCAGGAGCATGAACGCGTGCGCGACCGTGCCGCGCGTCGGGATCCCGTAGCGGCGGCCCGCTTCGAGGTTCGAGGTGGTGGCGAACCCGGCGAGGTAGGAGGCGCGCGCGGCGGCGACGGCCGCGTACTCGTGCGTGCGGCGCCCGCCCATCTCGATGATCGGCCTGCCGTGCGCGGCACCGGACATCCGCGCGGCAGCCGACGCGATCGCGCTGTCGTGGTTGAAAATCGACAGCAGCACGGTTTCCAGCACGACCGCCTCGGCGAACGTGCCGCGCACGGTCAGCAGCGGTGAGCCGGGGAAGTACAGCTCGCCCTCGGGATAACCGTCGATGTCACCGGAAAACGTGTAGTCCGCGAGCCAGGCCAGCGTCGCGTCGTCGACCACCGCGGTCGATTCCAGTTGTGCCAGCTCGGCGTCGGTGAACCGGAAGTCGGCGATCGCGTCGAGCGCGCGTGCGGTACCGGCCACCACGCCGTACCGCCGCCCGTCGGGGAGCCTGCGGGCGAACACCTCGAACACGCACGGGCGAGCGGCCGTGCCGTCGGCGAGCGCGCTGCCCAGCATGGTCAGCTCGTAGTGGTCGGTCAGCAAGGCGGTCGTCGCCGAGAAGCCGGGAGCCGCGAAGTCGGGTGAGCCCATGGCCAAAGCCTATGTGGCGAAGACCCTAGTCACCCGTTTGGAGCTACCTAGTCGCCCACCGGGGAACGCCTTCGTGACACCATGGAGCGCATGACCACGCCTGTCCATGCCGAACAGACGCAGGTTGAGCCACTCGGGTCCGATGTGGCCGCCGAGGACAAGCCGTGGCAGACGGTCGTCTGGAACGATCCCGTGAACCTGATGTCCTACGTGACCTACGTTTTCCAGAAACTCTTCGGCTACAGCCGTGACCATGCCACGAAGCTCATGCTCGACGTGCACCACAAGGGCAAGGCGATCGTGTCCTCGGGCACCAAGGACAAGTGCGAAGGCGATGTCGCCCGCCTGCACGCGGCGGGGTTGTGGGCGACCATGGAACAGACCACGTGAGGTGAAGGGCTTCGATGAACGGCTGGCGGCGTAAGGGCGCACGGGTGCTCGGCGGGTTCGACTCGCAGGAGGCCGCGGTGTTGCGCGGGTTCGTCAACCAGGTCGAGGACATGCTCAAGGCGCGCGCCGAAGAGGCACCGCAGGACGAGCTGTCCGAGCTCACCGGCATCCGCACCGGGCCGTCGGAGGGGCCGAACGACCCGGTGCTTTCGCGGCTGCTGCCGGACTTCCACAAGCTGGACCCGGACAACCCCACGAAGGAGGACATGGATTCGGCGGCGGCGCTGCGCTCGCTGCACGAGCCGGAGCTGCTGGACTCCAAGGTCGGCGTCGCCGCGGTCATCATGGAGACGCTGCCGAGGGACGGCGGCGAGGTGAAGCTGACCTTCGAGCAGGCCGACGCGTGGCTGTCCGCGCTCAACGACGTCAGGCTCGCGCTCGGCACCGCGCTCGACGTCACCGAGGACATGCCGGACGAGCTGCCGGACGACGATCCGCGCGCCCCGCACCTCGGCGTCTACCACTGGCTGACCTGGGTACAGGAGAGCCTCGTCCAAGCGCTCACGGAATGAACGCGATCACCGACGTGCCCGGCGTGCTCGTCGGGCACCACCAGCGCCTCGGCGACGGGTGGGCGAGCGGCACCACGGTCGTGCTCGTGCCCGGCGGCGCGACCGGCGCGGTCGACCAGCGCGGCGGCGCGCCGGGGACCCGCGAGACGAACCTGCTGGAGCCGGAAAACCTGGTGCGGACCGTGAACGCGGTGTGCCTGTCCGGCGGCAGCGCCTTCGGGCTCGCCGCGGCCGACGGCGTGATGCGCTGGCTCGACGAGCGGCACCTCGGCTTCCCGATCGGGGCGCTGCCGCACGAGGTGGTGCCGATCGTGCCCGGCGCGGTGCTGTTCGACCTGCCGCGAAGCGACTGGGGCAACCGCCCCGACGCGTCGTTCGGATACGCCGCGTGCGAGGCGGCGGGCCGGGAGTTCGCCAAGGGCACCGTCGGCGCGGGCACCGGGGCTGTGGTCGGCTCGCTCAAGGGCGGCATCGGCACCGCGAGCGAGGTCGTCGGCGAGTGCACCGTCGGCGCGATCGCCGCCGTCAACGCCTCGGGGGAGGCCGTCGACTTCACCACCGGGCGCGCGTTCGCCGCCGATCACGAAGTGGCGGGCGAGTTCGGCGTCACCTGGCCGGACCGGCCGGGATCGGTGCCCTCGGCCGCCACGGACCTGAACACCACGATCGGGGTGGTCGCGGTCGACGCGGCGCTGTCGAAGGCCGAATGCCGCCGTCTCGCGGTCGCCGCGCAGGACGGGCTCGTCCGCGCGGTGCGGCCGGCGCACACGATGTTCGACGGCGACACCGCGTTCGCACTGGCCACCGGCGCGCGGGAGCTGCCGGACGCGGACGCGCCGTTCGGCGTGGCGAGCAGGGCGGCCGCGCTGTCCGAGCTGTGCTCCGCGGCCGCGCGCGTGTTCACCAGGGCGATGGTGCACGGGCTGTTGTCGGCGACCTCGGCGGCGGGCGTGCCCGCCTACCGCGACGTCTGGCCGGAGGCCCGCCGCGAGTGGTGAGTGGGCGGTCTCACGATATGAACGCGCTGTGTCCACCACGTAAGATGTGCGGCGTGCTGCGCATCCGCCGTGAACTCGCCGACGAGATCGTCGCGCACGCCCGCCGGGATCACCCCGACGAGGCGTGCGGTGTCATCGCGGGGCCGGAAGGCTCCGACACCCCCGAGCGCTACATCCCGATGCTCAACGCGGCGCGCTCGCCGACGTTCTACGAGTTCGATTCCGGTGACCTGCTGAAGCTCTACCGGGAGATGAACGCCCGCGACGAGGTGCCCGTGGTGATCTACCACTCGCACACCGCCACCGAGGCGTATCCCTCCCGTACCGACGTGTCCTACGCCTCCGAGCCGGACGCGCACTACGTTCTCGTCTCGACCAGGGACCCCGAGCGGCACGAGTTCCGCTCGTACCGCATCGTGGACGGGGTCGTCACCGAAGAGCAGGTCGAGATCGAGGAATAACGCCCGTTCCCGAGGCGTCGCCACCTACAGCAACCCAAGCGGAGGTAACCCATGGCCGTGACCGTGTCCATCCCGACGATCCTGCGTACGCACACCGGCGGGGAGAAGTCCGTCGAGGCGAGCGGCAAGACCGTGCTCGAGGTGATCGACGACATCGAGTCCCGGCACGCCGGTCTGAAGGCGCGGCTGGTCAAGGAAGAGAAGCTGCACCGCTTCGTCAACGTCTACGTGAACGACGAGGACGTGCGGTTCTCCGGCGGGCTCGAAGCGGCGGTCAACGACGGCGACGAGCTGACCATCCTGCCCGCGGTCGCCGGCGGCGCGCGCTAGTCCCGTGGCCCGGTTCGAATCGCTCCTCGACACCCTCGGCAACACCCCGCTGGTCGGGCTGCCCCGGCTCTCCCCGACCGACTCCGTCCGGCTGTGGGCGAAGCTGGAGGACCGCAACCCGACCGGATCGGTCAAGGACCGGCCCGCGCTGCGGATGATCGAGGCCGCCGAACGCGAAGGCACCCTCCGCCGCGGGTCGACGATCCTGGAGCCGACCTCGGGCAACACCGGCATCTCGCTGGCCATGGCCGCGAAGCTCAAGGGCTACGGCCTGGTGTGCGTGATGCCGGAGAACACCTCCACCGAGCGCAAGCAGCTCCTGCAGGCCTACGGCGCGCGGATCGTGTTCTCCCCGGCGGCGGGCGGTTCGAACGAGGCCGTCCGCCGTGCGAAGGAGCTGGCCGGGCAGAACCCGGACTGGGTGATGCTCTACCAGTACGGCAACCCGGCCAACGCGGACGCGCACTACTCGGGCACCGGCCCCGAGCTGCTGAAGGACCTGCCGACGGTCACGCACTTCGTCGGCGGGCTCGGCACCACCGGCACCCTCGTCGGCGTCGGGCGGTACCTGCACGAGCACAAGCCCGGCGTGCAGATCATCGCCGCCGAGCCGCGCTACGGCGAACTCGTCTACGGCTTGCGCAACCTCGACGAAGGATTCGTGCCGGAGCTGTACGACCCCGAGGTCCTCACCGGGCGGTACTCGGTCGGCGCTTACGACGCGCTTCGGCGCACTCGTGAGCTGCTGGAGCACGAGGGCATCTTCGCCGGTATCTCCACCGGCGCCGTGCTGCACGCGGCGCTGGCCGTTGCCGAGAAGGCCGCGGCGAAGGGCGAGACGGCCGACGTCGCGTTCGTCGTCGCCGACGCCGGGTGGAAGTACCTTTCGACCGGGGCCTACAGCGGCTCGCTCGACGAGTCCGCCGAGCGCCTCGACGGCCAGCTCTGGGCCTGAGCGGGGGATTCAGGGTTTTCACCCGAGGCGAACCGGGCACCGCAGTCGTACCGTTGGTGAGGTGAGCACCTTGCCAGCACAGCCAGCCCCGTCCGGCGGTAAGCCCGCGCCCGCCGACACGGCGAAGCGGATCCTGCCCGCGAACCCGAAGGCGGCCGCGATCGTCGCGCTCGGCTTCACCCTGGTGCTCTACCTCGTCGAGCTCGTGGACGTGCTGGTGCCGGGCGACTTCACGCACGGCGGCATCGTGGCGCGCAGCCTGTCCGGCCTCGACGGCGTGATCTGGGCGCCGCTGCTGCACGCGGGCTGGGGGCACCTGCTCGGCAACACGATCCCGGTGCTGGTGTTCGCCTTCCTCGCGATGGCGGCGGGCATCGGGCGGTTCGCCGTGATCACCGCGATGATCTGGGTGATCGGCGGGCTCGGCGTGTGGCTCATCGGCCCGAACGCGCCCGCGGTGACCGTCGGCGCCTCCGGGCTCGCGTTCGGCTGGCTCGCGTTCCTGTTGGTGCGCGGCGTGTTCAACCGCGCGCTCGGGCAGATCGCGGTCGCGCTGGTGCTGCTCGTGCTGTGGGGCGGGATGCTGTGGGGCGTGCTGCCGGGCAACCCCGGGATCTCGTGGCAGGGGCACCTGTTCGGCGCGCTCGCCGGGGTGCTGGCCGCGTGGGTCGTGACGAAGACGGGGAAGTCCCGCGAGGCCAAGCCTGCCGGTAACCTCGGGGTGTGACTTCGCGGGACGCGCCGATCGGTGTCTTCGATTCCGGCGTCGGCGGCCTGACGGTCGCCAGGGCCATCCTCGACCAGCTCCCGGCGGAGTCGCTGCGCTACGTCGGGGACACCGCGCACAACCCCTACGGCCCGCTGCCCATCGCGCGGGCGAGGGAGCTGGCGCTGGCGGCACTCGACGAGCTCGTCGAATCGAACGTCAAGGCACTGGTCATCGCGTGCAACACCGCTTCGGCGGCCTGCCTGCGCGACGCGAGGGAGCGCTACGACGTGCCGGTGATCGAGGTCGTGCTCCCGGCGGTGCGCCGGGCCGTCGCCGCGACGCACAGCGGGCGGATCGGCGTGATCGGCACCGAGGGCACGGTCCGCTCCCGCGCCTACGACGACGCGTTCGCCGCGGCCACCGGCGTCACCGTGCACAGCGTCGCCTGCCACCGGTTCGTCGACTTCGTGGAGCGCGGCATCACCTCCGGCAGGCAGGTGCTGGGGCTCGCGCAGGGGTACCTCGAACCGCTGCTGCGCGCCGAGGTGGACACCCTCGTGCTCGGGTGCACGCACTACCCGCTGCTCACCGGCGTGCTGCAGATCGTGATGGGCCAGGACGTGACGCTCGTGTCCAGCGCGGAGGAGACCGCGAAGGACGTGGTGCGGGTGCTGACCGAGCTCGACCTGCTCGCCGACGGTGGCCGTCAGCCTCGGCACGAGTTCATCGCGACCGGGTCGGACGAGCCGTTTTCGAGGCTGGCCCGGCGCTTCATGGGATTCGGCCCCGGGGTGCTGACCGCGACGGCCACCTGAGACGTGACGCTCGTCTCGCGGACTGCGAAAGCCCCACCGGGCCCCGTCGCGCGTCTTGCCCGATCCGGTGCCGAGCAGGATCCCGGTTTTCCCAGCGCACACGAGGATTCCCGGCCCTGCGCAGTCCACTTCGGCCACTCCGGATGGCGGTACCGGTTGGTCGCTCCGGGTGTCCTGTCTCCCACCGGTACGTGATCCGGGCGGTGCCGACATAGGGTGTCGGGCGTGCGACTGACCATTCTCGGTTGTTCGGGAAGCATCCCCGGGCCCAACGCCGCCGCCTCGGGTTACCTGGTCGAGGCGGACGGATTCGTGCTCGGCCTGGAACTGGGGAACGGGACGCTCGCGAACCTGCAGACGTTCCGCGACCCGTTCGACCTCGACGCGCTGGTGCTCTCGCACCTGCATCCCGACCACTGCGCCGACGTCAGCGCGCTGGCCGTGCTGCGCCGCTACCACCCGTCGCCGCCGTACGACCGCAGGCCGCGGCACCTGCCGCTGTACGGTCCCGACGACGCGAAGGTCCGGCTCACCAACGCATTCGCGGCCAACGAGATCGAACGCGTGGAGACCGATCTTTCCGACGTGTTCGACTTCCGCGCGCTCACCGCGGGGCCGGTGGCGATCGGCCCGTTCTCGGTACGGGCGATCCGCGTCGACCATCCGACGCCCGCCTTCGGCCTCCGGATCGACCACGACGGCCTCGCGCTCGCCTACACCGGTGACACCGGCCCGTGCGCCGCGCTCGAAGAGCTCGCCGGCGGCGTGGACGTGCTGCTGGCCGAGGCGTCCTGGACGGACGCGCCGGACCGGCCGACCGGGGTCCACCTGTCGGGCAAGCAGGCGGGCAAGGCCGCGGCGCGGGCGGGCGTGCGCCGTCTGCTGCTGACCCATATCGCGCCGTGGACCGATCGTGACGCGGTATTGGCCGAGGCCGAGCGCGAGTTCCCCGGTGCCGCGCTCGTCGAGCAGGGTGCCGTCTACGACCTCTGAGAGTCCGTGAGGAAGTCCGCCGCCAGCGCCTCGGTGTAGGCGGCGAGCAGGGCGGCGGTCCGCACGGCACCGGCGGGCAGGTCGAACTGCGAGAGGCTGTAGGCGAGTTCGCAGCCGCGCCTGCTGGGCACGGGGGTGCTCACGTCGGTGAACCAGTCCAGGATGGTCAGCTGCTTCTGCACGCCGGGGCCGGGTCCGGGGGAAAGCGGGTCCAGCAACGGGACGCGGGAGCGCAGCGTGGCCCGGTAGAACTCGGAGAACTGGAAGAAGCGCTCCTCGACGCCGGTGGGCGGCACGCCGTGGACCACTTCGGCGAGGTAGACGCCGCGCTCGGTGGAGGCCTGCTCGGCTTCGCTCCACGCCTTGTCGTGCGCGGAGCGGGCGCGCAGGTCGCCGCGGGCCAGCCGGGTCAGGTAGCTCGCCCAGAGCGTCGAACCGGGGTTGCCGAAGGTGTCCGTGCCCTTGCCGGACGCGATCGCGATCCCGCGCTCGATGCCTTCGAGGATGCCGGTGTCCACATGCGACACCCAGCTGCCCGGCGCGCCGAGCCGCGCCGACTCGAAGAACTCGATGACGCCTTCGATGTTGCGCCAGCGGTGCGTGTAGCCGGGCACGACCTTCGCGGCTGGCCCCGAGGACATCGCGCGCACGAAGGTGAGCCGCTCGGGCATGGTCATCAGGTCGATCTCGGCGGCGGGGCAGTCGAGCGCCGCCGCGCAGGCTTCCGGTGTGCGCTCGGTGGCAACGGCGGGAGCGGACATTCCGGTCAGCGCGACCAGTGCGGCGATCGTGACCAGCAGGAACCTGCGATTTGGTGCCATTTCGACCCCCGGCGTCGGTGACGGATCTTCGACGGTAGCGCGCTGGCATGTGGTCAACAAGGTCCGACCGGAGTACCGATCGTGGCGGGTTCTAGAGTGCACGCGTGGTGCGAAAAGACGGCAGGAACGATGACCAGCTCCGCGACGTGAAGCTCACCCGCGGATTCCAGCAGTGGCCGGCGGGCTCGGTGCTCGTCGAGTTCGGCAACACGCGCGTGCTGTGCGCGGCCAGCGTCACCGAAGGGGTGCCGCGCTGGCGCTCGGGATCCGGCCTCGGCTGGGTCACCGCGGAGTACGCCATGCTGCCCTCGGCCACGAACACCCGCAGCGACCGCGAATCGGTCAAGGGCCGGATCGGCGGGCGCACGCACGAGATCTCGCGGCTGATCGGCCGCTCGCTGCGCGCGTGCATCGACCTCGCCGCGCTCGGCGAGAACACGATCGTGATCGACTGCGACGTGATCCAGGCCGACGGCGGCACCCGCACGGCCGCGATCACCGGCGGCTACGTCGCGCTCGCCGACGCCATCACCTGGCTCGGCGCGGCGAACCGGCTCGCCGACCCCAAGCCGCTCGCGACCTCGGTCTCGGCGATCAGCGTCGGCGTCGTCGACGGCAGGGTGCGGCTGGACCTGCCGTACGAGGAGGACTCGCGCGCCGAGGTCGACATGAACGTCGTCGCCACCGACACCGGCACGCTCATCGAGGTGCAGGGCACCGGCGAGGGCGCCACCTTCGCCAGGTCCACTTTGGACGCGATGCTGGACGTGGCGCTGGCCGGCTGCGAAGAGCTGACCCGCAAGCAGATCGCCGTGCTGGCCGAGCCGTACCCCGGCGAGCTGCCGGAGCCGAGGCCGAGGAAGTCGAAGGGAGCCAGGTGACCCGGCTGCTGCTCGCCTCGCGCAACGCGAAGAAGCTCGGCGAGCTGCGCCGGATCGTCGAGGCGGAGGGCCTGGCCGGGATCGAAGTGCTCGGCCTCGCCGACGTCGACGAGTTCGAAGAGGCCCCGGAAACCGCCCCCGACTTCGAAGGCAACGCACTCGCGAAGGCCCGCGACGCGGTGGCCGCCACCGGCCTGCCCTCGGTCGCCGACGACTCGGGCATCACCGTCGACGCGCTGAACGGCATGCCCGGCGTGCTCTCGGCGCGCTGGTCGGGCAGGCACGGTGACGACGAGGCGAACCTGGACCTGGTGCTCGCGCAGCTTTCGGACACCCCGGACGACCGCATGGGCGCCGCGTTCGTGTCCACGGTCGCGCTCGCCCACCCGGACGGCACCGAAACCGTGGTACGCGGCGAATGGCGCGGTCACCTGGTACGGGAACGCCGTGGCACCAACGGTTTCGGCTACGACCCGATCTTCGTCCCGGAAGGCGGGACGCGGACCTCGGCGGAACTTTCACCGTCCGAAAAGGACGCTGTTTCGCACCGAGGCCGCGCCCTTCGTCTCCTGGTACCGCACCTCCGCGCGCTAGCGGGCTAGCGGTTCCCGCGGGGCGATGGTCGCCGTTCGGCAGGTGTGCCAGATGTTGCCGAGCGGTCCTGGGATATCGGCTCGATAGCCCGCCGAGGTGAAGAACTTGATCCGGCCGCCTTCGTGCTCGGCACGGCATCCCGTGGAGATCGGCAGGCGCGCCGGCCCGTGAATAGTCCACATAGGACCCACGGGGATCCGCAGCCGATGCGGGCGCGGCGGAGGACGGGGTGGTCCTGAGTGTCAGCGCGGCAAGGAGCCCCGGTGAGCGACAGGATCGCACCCGGCGCCGTGACGGACCGCATCGCGAGTAGCAGCGCCAGGTGTGCTGGCTGAATGGGCAGGCTCGCCGAATCGGTGTTGCGGACCGTGGCAAAGGCGGCCTACTTTCTCGATAGGCCGCTTCTCCGATAGCGGCGGTCAACGGAAATATGCCATTCTGCCACTTGTTCTGGAGGATGTTCCATGCCTGCTGTGCACGGTGTCAAGCGTGTGGTTTCTGCCGCGATCGCCATCGGTGCCGCCACTTCGGCGGTGGTGCTGGCCGCCCCGTCCGCCTCCGCTGATTCAGGCGTGCTCACGGTCTGCTCACAGGGTGACTATTCGACCAAGGTGAGTTTTCCCGATCGGGGCGGAAGCAGTACTCCCGACGTGGCCCGCGGCGCCTGCCAGTCGTTCGGTGTCGGAGGCGGTTCGGCCGTAGAACGCATCGAAATCTGGGGTGTTCAATGGTCGGGAAACAGCGCCACGACGTTCCCCGTCGATTCGGGAAGCCTTCGCCCGAGCCGAGGCGGAAATGTGACCACCTACGGTAACATCAACGACCATTGGGCCATGGTTCCGCAAATCTGATATTCGCGAGGAACAATCCGGTGCGGCCGGCTCGAAACCGCACCGGATTCTTCGTCGGCGCGGACGCTCAGGCGGCCAGGTCGAGGTCCCGGAGCAGTTTCGCCACGTGGCCGGTGGCGCGCACGTTGTACTGCGCCTTCACGATCTTGCCGTCCGGGCCGACGACGAACGTCGAGCGGATCACGCCCTGCACGATGCGGCCGTAGTTCTTCTTCTCCCCGAACGCGGCCCACTCGGTGAGCACGGTCTTGTCCGGGTCGGACAGCAGCGGGAAGGTCAGCTCCTCCGCCTCGGCGAACTTCGCGAGCTTCTCCGGCTTGTCGGGCGAGATGCCCAGCACCCGGTACCCGGCGTCGTTGAGCTGGGCGAGGCTGTCCCGGAAGTCGCACGCCTGCTTGGTGCAGCCGGGGGTGCCCGCCGCCGGGTAGAAGTACACCACCACGTGCTCGCCCTTGAAGTCGGACAGGGACACCTTCGCGCCCGTGCTGTCCGGCAGGGTGAAGCCGGGTGCCTGGTCGCCTTCGGAAAGCCGCTGCTCGGTCATGGCCGCCAGCCTAGCGGCGGGCACCGACAAGTCAGGCGCGGCCGCAGTACTGCGCGATGTCCCCGCTCGCGGGGCTCGTCCGCAGCGCCAGCTTGAGCTGGGTGAGATCGGTCGGCATCGCGAAGGCCATGTTGAACCGGACGTCATGGCCGGGCAGGACGTCCTTGCCCGCGTCGACGATGCCGCTGAAGCCCTGCACCGCGTCGAGCACCTGCTTGGCCTGGATGCCGTCGACGGTGGCGTTCGCGGACAGCCCGGAGAGCCGGTACGGCTGGTGGCCTTCGTTGCGCACCACGATTTCGAACGCGACCGCGCGCTCGCTGTGCGGGTACGCGGCGTCGCTCGGCCGGAACGACCGCGGGGAAGAGACGGACACGGCGACGCCTTCGGAGAACCGGTAGGCGGAGCCGAACCGGACGTCGGTCCGCTTCGGCGCGGAGGCGACACCCTGCGGTACGGCCGTTTCACCACCGAAGCGTGCCGCCGCGCCGTCGGTCTGCGGCGTGGCGCCGCAGGCTCCGAGCGCGAGCAGCGCGCACACGATCAGCGCGTGCCTCGGGGTGCGCACAGGCACTGCTCCTCTTCACTGGTCACGGGGGCGGCTTTGGTCCATTCGGGGTAGGTACTTCGGCCGCGCGCTCCACTCTGGCGGCCCTTGCGCGCGGGAGCGAGCCGTGGCAGCAGGTTGAGGCGTAGCTGGTGTACGGCTGTGGCCGATCCGTGACCGTAAGGGCACTTGTGGTGACACCGGCACCCGAAGTGCCACTCAGGTGGCGAGCGCGAAGAAGAGGATGAACGCGCCGAGCCCGGCGAGCCAGGCGATCATGAGCCAGCCGAAGTCGCGCCACGGCGAGACGGTGCGGTTGTCCTCGCCGGGAACGTAGACGCCGCGGTGCTCGAACCAGTCGGCCCAGCGGCCGAGCAGCCCGCCGTTTCCGCCGCGCGCCATGACACCTCCACCCGACCCGTCACCAGGCCGTCACCCTACGCCAAAGGGCCTGCCTTGAACCGGTGCGCCCGGTGAGACTCGAACTCACACTGGCACGGACCTAAACCGTGTGCCTCTGCCAATTGGGCTACGGGCGCCGTCGGGGGAACGTCGCTGGGATTGTGACGTGGGGCGAGCCTAGCCGGTGCTCGGCGTGGCCGGTGCGCGGCCGTCATGGCCGTGATCTACCGTTGACGGCCTGCGAAGGCTTTGCTGGCAAGGAGGACCCGTGGCCCGCGACCCGGAGACCATCGAGCGCGAGATCGAGAAGGCGCGTGACGCGCTGGCTTCGACTCTCGACCAGCTCGGCACGAAGGCGAGCCCCAAGCGGCTCGCCGATTCGGCGAAGACCAGTGTGCTCGCGAAGCTGGAAGAGCCGAAGGTGAAGTACCCGCTCATCGGCATCGGCGCGCTCATCGGCGCGCTGTTGCTGCGCAAGCTGTTCCGCTGAGCCGTCCGGTCCCGCCGCGGGGTGTCAGGCCCTCGCGGCGGGCGGGGTGGCGGCCTTCGCCATGGCCACCGAGCCGCTCGGCGCGCCGAGCTGGCTCGCGGGCTGCCCGCCGAGCGCGCTGACGCCGGCGAACTTGCCGTTGCTGGCGAGCGAGTCGAGCTTGGCCTTGTCGGTCGCCTGCTCCGCCTTCGTCTCCGTCTCCGCTTCGGCCTTCGCGGGCTCTTCGGCCTCCGGCGCCGCGGTCTCGGCCCCAGGTGCCTTCTCGCCCGCGTCCGCCTTCGCCTTGACCGGTTCCGCCGGGGTGTCCGGGCCGGTTTCGTCCGCGTCCGGCTCGGACTCGGCGGTTTCGGCGGACTCCGCCTGCTCCGCTGAGCTGTCCTCGCTGGTCAGCGGGGTCGGCTCCGGTTTGGTCAGCCGTGCGGTCATGTAGGCCGTGGTGAACTCGAGCGCGCTGCCGTTGAGCAGATGCACGACCGTTGCCTTGCCTTCGGGCACGAGCTGCTCGACGAGCTGGTCCACCCGGTCTCGGGCCGCGATGATGCCGGGCGCCTTCGCGGTCAGCTTCTTGCCGAGCCCGGCGACGGTGATCGCCCACTCGTCGTCTTCCTGCGCGTAGATGGCCGTGATCGGTTCCACCATGGGTCTCACCCTCCCTGACGACAGCATCCTCCACTGGTATGGAGTCCCTCACCGCCGTCTCGTGACGCCGAATCGCGATTGACCCGATCGGGTGTGCCTGAGCCGCCGTTCTGTCGAACTGCCTTCAGGGTCTATCGATACATCATCACGACTCTGTGTCACAAGCGATCCGCGGAAATGTGCTGTGCGTGACGACCGGATGGCCTAATGCACGCGCATTTTCACGGGCGTTCACTCGATGGTGCCGAAGCGCGCCGCGCGAGGCCGCCCCACAGCAGGTCCATGGCGTACTCGGTCGCCTGCTCGGGGGTCACCTCATCGTGTCGTTCGCACCAGATCGCCAACCGTTCGCATGCTCCGACGACGACTTCCGCCGTCGCTTCCACCGCGAACGAGGGGCCGCCGTCGAAGTAGGTCGACATCAGCGCCGCGATGAGATCGGTCTGCTGGCGCCGCGTCTCCTCGATGCCGTCCGCCGCCGGCGTGCCGATCAGGGCCATCTCGTGCCGGAGCAGGGACCACGACTCGCGGCGCTCCCTGATGAACGAGAAGAACGCGCCAAGCCCGCGGCGAAGGGCCTCCTCCGCGGTCGACGCGCCGACCACAGCCTGTTCGGTCACCTGCCGCAACTCGGCCCGTGACTGGCCGATGCACGCGAGGAGCAGGCCTTCCTTCGAGTTGAAGTACTCGTACAGCATCGGTTTCGACACGCCGACCCGTTCGGCGATCTCGTCCATCGACGCCGCGAGGTACCCGCGTTCGGAGAACACGGCCTCCGCGATCGCGATCATCTGCTGCTCGCGCTCGGCTCTCGGCATGCGCTTGCGGCGCGCGGGCGCGGGCGCGGGCGCGGCGGGAGTGTCTCCGGTGGGGCTCACGGAGTCAACTCTACCGGAAGTAACCTACTATGAGTAAGATGGACTTCGAGTAACACCAACCAGCGGGCGAAGGGCGAGCAGATGGGCAAGCGGACCGAGACCGAGGTCGTCATCGTCGGTACCGGCTTTTCCGGCCTCGGCATGGCGATCAAGCTGCGCAAAGAGGGCCGCGAAGACTTCGTCGTACTCGAAAAGGCGGACGAGGTCGGCGGGACCTGGCGCGACAACACCTATCCCGGGTGCGCCTGCGACATCCAGTCGCACATGTACTCGTTCTCGTTCGAGCAGAACCCGGACTGGACGAGGTCGTACTCGCCGCAGCCCGAGATCTGGCAGTACATGCGCGGTGTCGCCGCGAAGCACGAGCTGTACCCCTACATCCGCTTCGGCCAGGAGATGACCGGGGCGCGCTGGGACGCCGACGAACAGCGCTGGCACATCACCACGAAGAACGGCGACGAGTTCGTTTCCCGGTTCCTCACGCTCGGCGTCGGCGCGCTGCACCTGCCGCAGATCCCGCGGCTTCCCGGGATCGAGAAGTTCGAAGGCGCCGCCTTCCACTCGGCCCAGTGGGACCACGACGTCGACCTGCGCGGCAAGCGGGTCGCGGTGGTCGGCACCGGGGCCAGCGCGGTCCAGTTCGTGCCGCGGATCGCGAAGGACGTCGAGCGGCTGCACCTGTTCCAGCGCACGCCGCCGTGGATCATGCCGAAGCCGGACTTCGCGATGCCGGGCTGGGCGAAGGCGCTGTTCGCGAAGGTTCCCGGCACCCAGCGGCTCTACCGCGACGCGCTGTACTGGATGCTCGAAGCGCGCGCGATCGGGTTCAACGGCCACCCCGGCGTGATGAAGCTCGGCCAGCTCCTCGCGAAGCGGAACATCAACCGCGGCGTCAAGGACCGCGAGCTGCGCGGCAAGGTCACGCCCGACTACACCATGGGCTGCAAGCGGGTGCTGATCTCCAACGACTACTACCCGGCGCTGGCCCGCGACAACGTCGACGTGATCACCGACGGCGTCACCGAGGTGCGCGAGCGCAGCGTCGTCGACGGCGCTGGCGTCGAGCACGAGGTCGACGCGATCATCTACGGCACCGGGTTCCACGTCACCGACGCCTTCGACGATCTCGAGGTCACCGGTGTGGACGGGCGCAACCTCGGCAAGGAGTGGTCGAGCGAGGGGATGCG
The DNA here is from genome assembly GCF_039529815.1 of Amycolatopsis minnesotensis. NCBI lineage: Bacteria > Bacillati > Actinomycetota > Actinomycetes > Pseudonocardiales > Pseudonocardiaceae > Amycolatopsis > Amycolatopsis minnesotensis. The sequence goes on from NZ_BAAANN010000023.1 coordinate 92,018, forward strand.
GACGCACCTCGGCATCACCGTGTCCGGGTTCCCGAACCTGTTCTTCCTGCTCGGGCCGAATACCGGGCTCGGCCACAACTCGGTGGTGTTCATGATCGAGTCGCAGATCTCCTACGTCGCCGAGGCCATGCGGCTCGTCGAGTCGTCCGGCGCGGCCGCACTCGACACGCGCGAAGAGGCGCAGGACCGGTTCAACGCCGAGATCCAGGAAAAGCTCGAGAAGGGCATCTGGACGCAGGGCGGCTGCAAGAGCTGGTACCTCGACGCGAAGGGCGTCAACCGGACCATCTGGCCGGGCTTCACCTGGCGCTACTGGCTGCAGACCCGCAAGGTCGACTCCGCCGCCTACGACCTGGTCGGCCGGTCGGAGTGAGCCCGGCGGCCACCGTGGTGAGGCGGCCTCGGATGCCCCGAAGGGCGCCTTCGGGGCATCCGAGGCCGCGAGGGGCGCCTTCAGGGCATGGGTGTGGCTGTGTCGTATGTCGTGAGGGGTGAGTTTGTGGCGTCAGATTCCCTGAAGGCGTCCTTCGGGGACTGGTGCTGGGATCTCGCGGCTCTTTTTGTTTCTGTGCTGGTGCCCCGGAGGGTTTTCAGCGGCGTGAGTGTCGCGGATCTGGTCTTCGCGGGGTCTGCTCTGCTCCGGGCCGGATGCCCTGAAGGGGCCCTTGGGGGAATCTGATGCCGCGAGGGGCGCCTTCAGGGCATGGGTGTGGCTGTGTCGTATGTCGTGAGGGGCGAGATTGTGGCGTCAGATTCCCTGAAGGGGCCCTTGGGGGGATCCGAGGCCGCGAGGGGTGCCTTCAGGGCATGAGCAACTCCCGCCCCGCCCGCTCGCCCGCTCGCGTGGTGACAACTACCCGCGTCAGAAGTCCCTGATGGCCACCATGGCGGCGAACAGTGCCGTCATGGTGGCCATCAGGGTCGGGCGGCGCGGTGCCCTGGCGGTGGTCTGGGTGCCGCTCACATGTCGCGGAGGCGGGCGGCCAGGTCGGCGGCAGTGATACCGCACAGCTCGGCCATTCGCTCGATCGCGCTGGCGTCGAGCTGGACGTCGCCGGAGCCGGGATCGGGATGGGTCCGCAGCCGGTCCTGCGCCCACCGGCGCAGGGGCACCAGCTCGGGCTGGCGGTCGGCCACCACCTTCGCGAGGTCGATTCTGAGCCTGCCCGGCTCGTCGGTGAACACCCGGCGGTGCACCTTCGCCAGCAGGTCCTGCGGCAGTTCGTCCATCGCGACGCACAGTTCGACGAGCCGGACGACCGAGCACTGGCGCGTGCCGAGTTCGTAGGTGGCGAGCGTCTGCAGCGAGATCTCGCTCTGCAGGTGCTCGTTGAGCTCCTTGCGTGTCCAGCCGCGCTTGCGGCGCAGCTTGCGGAGCTCCTCCCCGAGGATCCGCTGGTAGGTGTCGCCGTTGATGCGCACGCCTTGTCCCCTGCTCTGCCTCCGCTCACATTCGGGCGCCGGCAGTTCCGGGTGAATGCGAGAGCTACTCATACGTATGAAAGTCACGAGCAAGGCAGCTCTTACGCGACTTCGGGCGATTTTCCCTGAGATTGCCCGTGCGTTGCGCCGAATGGGGTAACGAAGCTGGTGCTTCTGGCCCTCAGTTGACGCAGGTGACGCCGTCGGCGGTGATCGGCTTCCCCGGGTCCGGGGTCGGGGCCTGCTCCGCGGCCTGCGAAGACGGCGACGACTGGGTTGTCCGCGACGGCTTCGAGGACATGGCGCCGTCCGCCCCGCCCCCGGGGTAGTCGGCGCCGAGCAGCACCGTGAGGTGGCCCTTGAGCACCGAGGTGTCCTGCTCGGTCGGGATCCCGTTGAGCGCGGCCGAGGCCGCCTGCGCCGCGGCCTGGCCACCGGCGGCGTACTGGATGATGCTGGTCTTGCGCGAAGCCGCCGTCGACGTGTCACCCGCGGTGAAGCCCTTGCCGGTCAGCGTCTGCGAGACGCTGGCCGCCAGCCCGTCCCGCTTGGTGGCATTGCGCACGTCCGCGGTGATGCCCTTGGCGGCACCGGGGTCCGGCGCGGCCTGCTTCTGCTCGCCGGGCGGCGGGCCGGTGAGGCCCTGCACGAAGTTGTGCACCTGGGACGGGTCGACCTGGATCGCGGACCCGTCCTCGGGGGTGTTGTAGTCCATGTTGACCACCGGGATGGTGCGGAACTCCAGCTGCCCGCCGGTGAGGCCCTTGAGCTGCTGGGCGAAGCTGATGATGTCCCAGCCCGCGTTGAGCACCACGGACTTCTGGATGGCCGAGGTCAGCGAGCTGAGCTTCGACGGGTCGGTCAGCGTGCCAGCGGAGAGCACCTTCTTCGCCAGCCCCGCCATGAACACCTGCTGGCGCACGACCCGGTCGAGGTCGCCGCGGGGGAGGCCGTGCCGCTGGCGGACGAACGCGAGCGCGTCGGCGCCCTCGACGGCCTGCGGGCCCGCCTTGAAGTCCGCGCCCGAGTACGAGTCGTTGACGGCCTTGTTGAGGCAGACGTCGACGCCGCCGATGGCCTTGGTCACGTCGCTGAAGCCGAGCAGGTTGATCGCCGCGTAATTGTCGATGGTCGAGCCGGTGAGCTTCTCGACGGTCGAGATGAGCTCCTTCGCGCCCGCCTGGTTGCTCTGCAGCTCGAGATCCCTGGGGTCGCTGACGCCCTTCGACTTCAGCTCGTTGAACGCGGTGGCCTTCGCGCGGGCGTAGGCCGAGTTGATCTTGTGCTTGCCGTAGCCGGGGATCTCGACGTAGGAGTCGCGCGGCAGCGAGATCGCGACGGCCTTGCTGCCGTCGTTGGGGATGTGCACGAAGATCAGGGTGTCGGTGTTCAGCTCGCCGTCGGACACCCCGGCCCGCAGTTCGGCGAGCAGTTCCTTGGACAGCGGGTTGCCCTGCGCGTCCGTGCGGCTGTCGAGGCCGACCAGCAGGATGTCCCGCGCGCCGTCGGCCGGTTTGTCGCCGCCGCCTCCCGCGTTGATCACATCGGTCGTGCTCAGCCCGCTGACCAGGCCCTGCATCGCGGCCCACGCGTAGCCGGTGAGGCCCATGACGACGACGGAGATGAACGCGAGCGCGACCTTGGCGCCGCGCCAGCGGCTTCGGCGCTGTGGCGGCGCGGGCTGGGGGCGAGGCGGCGCCGGGCGCCGGGGCGGTTCGGCTCCGGCGGCGCGCCGGCCACCCGCTCGCGGTGGCTGTGGCGGTGGTGATGCCGGACGCCGCCGTGGTGGCTCACCGCGGGGAGGGGCGCCGGAAGGGCCGGGGGCCTGCGAGTACCGGGTGCGGGGCGCGGGGTCCTGCGACGGTCCTTGCCAGGGCCGGGACGGGCGTCCTTGCCCGCGGCCGTCACGTGGTGGGTGCTCCACGGCCACTCCTTCCCGGTTCCCGTGACAAACGTCTTGCTGGCCTCTTGGTAGACGTGCGGGGCCGCCGCTCGGTTGCGGTAGCGTCGCACATCGATCTTGGGATGTGCTTCACAACACCCCGCTGCGCCCGGTCACGCCACTCTGGCAACCGCCCTGGACTGCCAGAACGCGGTGCCCGTCGCGGCGATCGCGAACAGCGCGGTCATCCCGTGCACGGCGGCGAGCAGGGTGCTCCCGCCCGCGACCCCGTCGCCGGCGCTGAGCAGCGCCGGGACACACGCGAGCGCGGTCACCAGCCAGGTGCTCGCCATCGCGCTGAGCCCGGCCCGCGCCGCGTGCAGCAGGAACACGCCCAGCAGTAGCTGGACGAGGTTCTGGATCGGGTCGACGCGCAGCCCGAGCAGGCTGACGGCCTGCTCGTCGAACCTGGTCAGCGCGAACCCGAACACGCCGACGGTGGCGTAGCAGATGCCGAGCGCGGTGGCCGCGCGCGCGAGCGACGGCCCGAACGGGCCGGACGGCAGCGCCGCCTCGCGGTGCGACGGCAGCCTGCCGTCGTGGTGGCGCTCGAACCACCAGAACACCAGCACTGCCGGCGCCGCGAGCAGTGCCAGCGCGACGAGCGGCTTCGGCCGCAGCAGCCACGCGAGGTCGTCCCCGAGGCGTCCCGGCAGGTACACGATCGTCACGAGCAGGAGCATCGCGGCGAGGAAGCCGAGGTACAGGCTCATCGGCGCCCGCAGCGCGAACCTGGCGACGCGGGCGGCCGCGCCGCTGTGCAGCGCGGACCACGCCCTCGCGCCGAAGAGCCGCACGAGGCACACCTGCACGAGCCCGAGCAGCAGCACCGGCGGTACCGCGGCGGACAGCGCCGGCGGCTCGGCGGGATCGCCGAGCAGGGTCGCCGTGCCGCCGGAGAACACGGTGTAGAGCACGAGGCCCGCCACCCCGATGACGATGCCCGCGACGAGCGGCTTGGACGGAACCGGCGCCCGGCGGAAGGCGGCCTGCTGCGCCAGCAGTGCGAGGCCGAGGGCCGCGCCGTAGTGGGGCATCGGCGACGAGAGCCACTCCGCCGCCAGTTCGGCGAGCACGACGAGCGCCACCAGACCGGCCGCCGTCGCGCCCGCCGCCTTCCGGTGCAGCGCGATCATCGGGGGAGTCGCGATCACGGTCAGCAGGTACACCCCGAGCAGCCACAACGGGTGCAGCGCGATGCGCATCACCGTGGCGTTGGTGCCGTCGGGGATGCCGAGCAGTTCGAGCGCGAGCGGCATCACCAGCGCGACCACCACGAACACGAGCGCGGGCCGCAGCAGCCAGCTCGCCCGGTGCGCGAGGTACTGGCGGTACCCGCCGCCGGCGGCCACCACACCGCGCCAGCCCGCCGCGTTCGCCCGCCCTCCCGCGAAGTAGAACAGCGGCGCGAGCTGGACGAGCCAGGTCAGCGGCCACAGCACGCCGGGGTCCGCGCCTGCCCATCTCGCCAGCGCGAGCGCGGATTCGCCGAGCACCAGCACGACCACGCTGACGACCGCGAGCACCGCGTACGGGCTGATCGGGCCCGCGGCGGCACGGGCGGGCCGCACCGGCGCGACCGGCGCCGCGTGCCTGTTCCGCAGCCAGCCGCGGAGGCGGAACACCAGCAGGCAGCCGATCACCGCGACCCCGGCGAGCATCGGCCCGATCGGCTCGCCGGTGGGCGGTCCCCAGCGCTGGTGCCACGAGTTCAGCACGAGGCCCGCGGTGAACACCGACGCGACCGCGTCGCACGCCGTCGGCGAGCCCTGCGGGTTGATCCCGCACGTCGCGTGCATGTCGGCGGACAGCCTGCTGTCGAGCCCGGCCCGCATTTCCGGGTCGAGCGGGTGCCCCTGCTTCTCCGCGTAGCGGAGCAGGTCGTAGCCGAGGTCGTGCGCCTTGCACGGCACGGTGAAGTTCCACGTGGTGCCGTCGTCACCCCACGGCGTCGAACAGCCGCCGTCGGAGTGCACCGCGCGCACGGTGCCGTCCAGCGCGCGCTCCGAGCCGGGGCGGACGCCGGTGACCTGCGTGAAGTCGGTGGGAAGCTGGGCGAGCGCGGTGGGTTGCCCGCCCGGCTCGAGGAGCTGTTCCACCGCGTGCTGGGCGGCGAGCGGGCCGCCGGTGAGGGGCCCGCGGTCGGGCTCGGGAGCCGAGCGGGACGCGATCAGGCCGAACGCGCCGACCACCACCAGCAGCACCAGCAGCCAGGCCGACGTGGACAGCCGCCGCCTCGCTCGGCGCGCGGGCGGCGGGGCGGTGTCCGCTACGTCGGCTGGCGCGGTCATGTTCTCCAGGGTGGCAGGTCGGGGTCGGGGCGCCCATCGGGATAACCCCCGGAGGCGAAAGGTGGCGTCCAGGCTAACGGGTGACGCAGCGTGTGCCGTGGTGGGCGGATCACTAGAGAAATAATCCAGTCCTCGCTGCTTGGGTGTAGCCAGGTGGTCACAAGGCGCCGTCACTCGGGAGGGGTGGAATGCGGTACATCGTGTCGATGTGCGTGGTTCCAGCGCCCCGGACCGGCGAGCGGGTGGTGGCGCGGGCCGACCAGGAGGGGGAGGCGCCGTCACCCCGGCAGGGCAGGTCCCGTCGACACGGTGACCGGCTCGGACGGCTCGTCGTTCCGGTCACCGGCGTGACCGGCCCCGGTACCACCTGAGCTGGGGAGGGAAGGCGGGTCGCGAGGACCCCAGCCACGCGGCCCGCCTGCCAGCTCGTTCGCGGAAAGTGTTCGAACGAGCACCCAGAGATGTGAAAATAAGTCATGATGTGAGGGCCGGACGCGTTCTGAGGGGGGCGCGGGAAAGGCTCGGGTGAACGATTCGACCGGCTTCGGAGAAATGCTGCGCGCACGGCGTCAGCGGGTGGGGCTGACGCAGGCGGAACTGGCACGGCGTGCCGGGGTCAGCGTGCGCACGGTCCGTCATGTGGAGCGGGGTGACGTCTCGGTGCGCGCCGATTCGTCTCGGCGCCTCGCGGACGTCGTCGGCTTGGGAGGTGCCACGCGTCCACCGGGTTTCCGGCTCGCCGTGCTCGGCGCGCTCGAGGTCACCAGGGACGGCCAGCGCGTGCCGGTCCGCGCCGCGAAGCACCGCGCGCTGCTCGCCGTGCTCGCGCTCGGCGCCAACACGGTCGTCCGGCGCGAGGAGATCGTGGACGTGCTGTGGGGCGAGTCGCCGCCGCAGAGCTGCGCGAACCTCGTGCACACCTACGTTTCCGCGCTGCGGCGGGCACTGGGCTCACCGGGGCGGATCGCCTCGGTGCAGGGCGGCTACCGGCTGCTCGTCGACGCGACCGAGTTCGACCTGCTGCGGTTCGACCAGCTCGCCGCTACCGCGCGGAGCCTGGAGGACGGCAGGCCGGCCGAGGCGATGGCCGCGTACGCCGAGGCCGTGCGCTGCTGGCGCGCGCCGCTGCTCGCCGACCTGCCCGACGCGGTGCGCGGCCATCCGGTGACCACGGCCGTGACGAACCGCCGCGTCGGCACCGTGCTGCGGTACGCGGATCTCGCGTTGCGGCAGCAGCGCGGCGGCGAGGTCGTCGAGCAGCTGACCATGCTCGCCAACGAGGAGCCGCTGCACGAGGACGTGCACGCGCGGCTGATGCTCGCGCTGGCCGCGTCGGGCCGCCAGGCCGCCGCGCTGCGCCTGTTCGGCGTGCTGCGCCGACGGCTCGACGAGGAACTCGGGGTCGAGCCGGGCCAGGAGATCCGCGCCGCCTACGAGCGGATCATCCGCGGCACCGAAGCGGAGCACGACCAGGGCGAGACGCCGGTGCCCGCCCAGCTTCCGGGGGACATCGCCGGGTTCATCGGCCGCGATGCGGTGCTCGGGCAGCTCGATTCGGTGCTCGCGGACGTGTCGGCGCGACGGCGGGGCGCCGTGGCGGTCGTCGCGATCGCGGGCAGCCCCGGGATCGGCAAGACCACGGTGGCGATCCACTGGGCCCACCGCGTGCGGGACCGCTTCCCCGACGGCCAGCTCCACGTCAACCTCCGCGGCTACGCGAAGGCGTTGCCGATGCGGCCGGTCGAGGCGCTGACGCGGTTCCTCGCCGCACTGGGCGTGCCACCGCACCGCGTGCCCGCGGAAGAGGACGAGGCAGCCGGGCTGTTCCGGTCGCTGCTCGCCGACCGCCGGATGCTCGTCCTGCTCGACAACGCGTCCACCGCCGAGCAGGTGCGGCCGCTGCTGCCCGGCGGCGCGGGCAATCTGGTGCTGGTGACCAGCCGCGACCGGCTCGGCGGGCTGGTCGCGACCGAGGGGGCCCGTTCGGTCGTGCTGGACGTGCTGGAGCCGGGCGATTCCCGGTCGCTGCTCGAAGACCTGGTTGGCGCCGAGCGGGTCGACGCGGAGCCGGGCGCCGCCGGCGAGCTCGCGGCCGCCTGCGCGCACCTGCCGCTCGCGCTGCGGATCGCGGGCGCGAACCTCGCGGCCGGCCTCACCGGCATCGGCCGGTACGTGCGCGCGATGCGGTCGAACGGGCGGCTGCGCGAGCTGGCGATCGACGGCGACACCGCGGTGCGCGCGGCGTTCGACCTGTCCTACGACCGCCTCGGCGCGACGGCGCGGCACCTGTTCCGCTTGCTCGGCCTGGTGCCAGGCCCAGATTTCACGGTGCCTGCCGCCGCGGCACTGCTCGGCTCCGACGAGGCGACGGCGCGCGTGCTCGTCGGCAGGCTGGCCACGGCCCACCTCGTCCAGCGCACCTCCGACGACTCCGACGACCGCTACCAGTTCCACGATCTCCTGCGGGAGTACGCCGTCTCCCTTGCCGAAGGTGGTGACGTGGCGGCGCTCGACGGCTTGTACCGCTACTACCTGCGTGCCGCCGGTGCCGCCGCCCGGACGGTGTACCCGGCGGCGGCCAGGGTGCCGGGTACACCGTCCGAGTGCGAACCGGACGGTGCGCCGGGGCTGACCGCGGCGGAGTCGATCGCCTGGCTCGACGCGGAGCGGTCGAACCTGTGCGCCGCCGCGTGCGCCGCGGCTGGGCACGGACTGCACCACTACGCCTGGCTGATCGCCGACAGCGTGCGCGACTACTTCGAAGCACGGGGGTTCAACGTCGACGGGTTGGCGCTGGCGTCGGCGGCCCTCGCCGCCGCACGGGAAAGGGGGAACCCGGAAGCCGAAGCCGCGGCCTGTCACCTGCTCGGCCTGCTCTACTACAACGTCAGCGACTACCGCCGCTCGTTCGAGATGCACACCAGCGCGCTCGCGCGGTACCGCGGCGGCGGCGACCGGTTCGGCGAGGCGACCGCCCTGCACTGCCTCGGCCGCGTGTTCTCCCACCTCGGCAAGCCGGTCGAACAGGTGCGCCACCACGAACTCGCGCTCGAGCTGAACCGGGAGCTCGGTGACACCCGGGGTGAGGCGGAGTCGCTGAACTACCTCGGCGTCGCGCTCCTCGCGGCCGGGAACCAGCGGGGCGCCGGCCGGTACGCGGAGCGGGCGCTCGCCTTGAGCAGGCGCATCGACGATCGGGAACTGCAGGCGAAGGCGTTGCACAACCTCGGGGTGATCCACCGGGAAGCGGGTATGCCCGCCGAAGCGATGAGCTGCTTCGCGGAATGCGGGCCGCTGTTCACCGCGCTCGGGGACCGGCACGGTGAGGCCGGGACGGCGGTGTGCCTCGCCGAGACCCTCTGCGACGCGGGCCGCTACGCCGAGGCCGACGAGCACGCCCGGTTCGCGGTGCGGCTCGGCCGGGAGCTCGGCGAGCGGCGGCAGGAGGTCGGCGGGCGCGACGTGCTCGGTGTGGTGCGGCTTCGCACCGGCCGTACGGGCGAGGCGCGTGCGCATTTCGAGGAAGCGCTCGAACTGAGCCGCGCGGTCGAATTCGGCTACGGCCTCTGGACCGCGGAACTGGGGCTTTCGGAGGTGTGCCGCGCGGACGGACGGCACACCGAAGCGCTCGGACGGGTCCGGCGGGCGGTCGAGGCGATGCACGAAGCCGGAGTGCGCCTGCTCGACGTGCGGGCCTACGTCGAACTGGCCCGGTGCCATGCCGGGCTCGGCGACCTCGAACGGGCCGAGGCGTTCGCACGGCGGGCGGCGCGCGGCGCGCACGAGCGGGGCCAGCGCCTGATGGCGGCCCGTGCGTCGAGCGCGCTCGGCCACGTCCTCGCCGCGAAGGGCGAGCACGCCACCGCGCGCGCCGCATGGCAGGCGGCCTTGGCGATCTTCGCCGAAGTCGGCGCCCCGGAAGAGGAGCAGACCCGCACCCTGCTCAGTTAGCCCGGTTGCTCGCGACGACACGCGCCCAGGAAATGGCCACCGGTATGCCGAGGACGACTCCCGCCGCACCCGCGATCGCGATCGCCGCCGTCGACGAGCCGACGAGCTGGGCCAGCGCCCCGCCCAGCCCGGCACCGACGCCCTGCGCGACCCGCAACCCGGTGCGGTACACCCCGCTGGCGCCGCCGCGGAGGTCGTTCGGCACCCAGGTGAGGAAGGTGGCGCTGACCGTGATGAGGTACGCGCCGGTCGCACCGGCGAACGCGAGCAGGAGCAGGACCAGCGGCAGGCTCGGGTGGAAGGCGAACAGGGCGAGCGTCGCCAGCGGCGCCACCGCGAGCACGCCGGCGACGCGCCGCCGGTTTTCCGCGGTCACCCATCTCGACAGCACGAACGCGCCGACGATGAACCCGAGCGGGTCGGCGGCCAGCATCCAGCCGACCGCGTTGTTCCCCGCCCCGATCTCCACGGCCAGCGGAGCGACCAGGCCCTCCGGGATCACCGCGATCCCCACCAGCCACGAAAGCCAGATCAGCACCCGCAGCCTGCGCTGGGTGAACACCCACCGGATCGCGCCGAACCAGGTGCCGCTGCCGTCACCGGCGGCAGGCCGTGGCCGCAGCAGGCACCGCACCACGACCGCGCTGACGAAGAACGTCGCGGCGTCGACGGCGAGCGAGACCGACGGCCCCATCCAGACCACCAGCACCCCGCCACCGGCCAGCCCGGCGAGCGTCGCGGTGTTCGTGGTGATCCCCCTGATGTCCTGGCTGCGCAGGTAGAGGTCGTCGTCGGTGAACACCTCCCTGGTGAGCGCGTTCTGCGCGGCGATCGCGGGCCCGCCGGCGAGCCTGGCGACGACGATCAGCGCGCACAGCACCGGCAGCGAGGTGCCGGGGATCGCCATCAACCCGACGAACACGCCCTGCACCGCCATCGCGATGCTCAGCACGGTCCGGCGCGGGTACCGGTCGGCGAGCTGGGCGAGGCCGAGCGCGCCCGCGAGCGCGGGCAGGAAGGACAGGGAGAACACCAGCGCGGACATCAGCGCCGAGCCGGTCCGGCTGTAGACCATGATCGCCAGCGCGACGGTGGTCAGCTGGTCCCCGACGAGTGACTGCGCTTCGGCGAACCACAACGTCCTGAACTCGGTGTTGGCCAGCGGTGAGCCGGGGCGTGGCGGCATACCCGTTTTCACCACCTGGCCACCTCCGATCGCCTCGGCCCGTCTGCGCCGAACGGGTGAACTGGTTCGCCGCGGCGTTCTGCCGCCCGGATAGCCCCGTGTGACGCGGGCCACCCGATCAGGAGGGCCGCGTCGACGGGCCCGCCCAAGGTCGAGTTCACGGTACCTGGCGCTGACCTGCGCTTTCGGTCGGTCAGTCATTCGTCACGGCCCGCTGTCGCGTACGGCGTGGCGACGAACGAACAGGGAGTGACCGGCCCAGGCGTAAGTCCCGGCCGATCGGCCCTCACTCGTTCAGCGCAGTGGAGTAACCGCTCGTCGTCCATCTGGTTTACCGGCGCCGCGATCGGCGAACACTGAACCCAGGGCCAGCAGCGGTCACCAAGGAGCTGGCGGGTGGGAGGGCAACCATGCTGCTCGAGGGAAAGGCCATCGTCGTCACCGGTGCGGGCCGGGGACTCGGCGAGGCGTTCGCGGTGCACATCGCGCACGCCGGTGCCGCGGTGGTGGTCAACGACATCGACGCGGATCTCGCCGAGCGCACCGCGGAGAACATCCGCGCGCACGGCGGTCGCGCCGTCGCGAGCGCGCATTCGGTCGCCGACGCGGTGCAGGCGGAGGCCATCGTCGACCAGTGCGTCGGCGAGTTCGGCGCGATCGACGGGCTGGTGAACAACGCCGGGCTGAACTACGAAGCGCTGCCGTGGCAGGACGACGCCGAGCAGATGCGGGAGCTCATCGAGGTCAACTTGCTGGGCACGATGTACGCCGGTACCGCGGCGGCGAGGGCGATGGTCGAGCGCGGGGAGGGCGGCTCGATCGTGAACATCTCCTCCGGCGCCTCCCTCGGCCAGCGCAAGCTCGGTGCCTACGCGGCGAGCAAGGGCGCCGTCGCCTCGCTCACCTACTCCTGGGCGCTCGACATGGAGGACGCCGGGATCAGGGTGAACGCGGTGTGCCCGCTCGCGCACACCCGCATGGTCTGGAAGTCCGAGCGCGCGCTGCGGAACTGCCCGCCGGAGCGCACCCCGTCCCGGATCGCGCCGGTCGTGCTGTTCCTGCTCGGCGACGGCGCGCACGGCATCACCGGGCAGCTGATCCGGTGCGACGGGTCGCAGCTGCACGTGCTCGGCCAGCCGCATTTCAAGGCGCCCATCCTGGAGCGCCCGGTGTGGGACACCGACAGCGTGCAGCGCGCGTTCGACGAGGTGTTCAGCGCGCACCTCGAGCCGTACGGGCTGGAGAAGCGGGTGCCGCCGCGGCTGCGGAAGTGGACCGAGATCCCGTCCCGCTCCGCTTGACGCACGGGCGCCCGTTTCGCCTTCTTCGCCTTCTTCGCCGGGAAACGCCTCAGGCCGGTGCGGTGCTTTCGTAGAGGGCGGCCAGTTCGGGTGCATAGCGCTCGTTGATGACCCGGCGCTTGAGCTTGAGCGTCGGGGTCAATTCACCGCTTTCCGGCGTCCACGACTTCGGGATCAGGTGGTAGCGCTTGATCTGCTCGATCCTGGCGAGCCGCGCGTTGGCGCTTTCGACGGCCTTGTCGATCTCCGCGCGGATCGACGGGTGGTCGGCGAGCGCGGATCCGTCCGGGACCTCGATCCCTTGCGCGGCCGCCCACGGCGGGGCGATTTCGTCGTCGAGCACGATGAGCGCGGTGAGGTAGGGCCTGCCGTCGCCGATCGCCGCCGCCTGCCCGATCAGCGGGTGCTCCTTCAGCAGGCCTTCGATCCTGGTCGGCGCGATGTTCTTCCCGCTGGAGGTGATGATCAGCTCCTTCTTGCGGTCGGTGATCGTGACGTACCCGTCCTCGTCGATCGCGCCGATGTCGCCGGTGGCGAGCCAGCCGTCGGCGTCGGTGGCCGACTTGACGGTGCCGTCCGGCCGCAGGTAGCCGAGGAACACGATCGGCCCGCGCACGAGCAGTTCGCCGTCGTCGGCGACCTCGACCTCCATGCCTTCGAGCGGCCTGCCGACGGTGCCCGCCTTGAACGCGGTGCCGGTGTTCGACGTGACCGCGCCGGTGGTTTCGGAGAGCCCCCACACTTCCTGGATCTCGACGCCGAGGCCCGCGATGAAGTAGAGCACTTCCAGCGGGAGCGCGGCGGCGCCGCTGGAGGCGAGCACCAGCTTGTCGAGGCCGAGGAGCCGGCGCACCGGGCCGAGCGCTGCTTCGTCCGCCGCGGCGATGCGCCCGGCGAGGTCCGGCGGCACCTCCTCGCCCGCGCTGCGCCGCTGGTAGCCCTCCCGGGCCAGGTCGCTGGCCGCGGTCAGCGCCGCCCGGCGGTCCTCCGGTGCCGACGCGAGCATGTTCTTCAACCCCGCGGCCATCTTTTCCCATACGCGGGGCACGCCGAAGAAGCTCTGCGGGTGCACGCGGCCGAGCGCGCCGACGATGCCGGACGGGTCGTCCAGGGTGTGCACGTGCCCGGCGTACACGATCGGCATGTAGATCGAGATCTCGCGCTCGGCGATGTGCGCGAGCGGCAGGTAGGCGATGTTCGTGGCGTGCATCGGGCCGTCGTGCAGGTCGCGCACGGCGTAGGCCTCGTGGATGGCGTTGCGGTGCGAGAGGACGACCGCCTTCGGGTCGCCGGTGGTGCCGGAGGTGTAGATCATCGACAGCGGGTCGTCCGTGCCGATCCCCGCCCACATCCGCTCGAACGCGTCCGGGTCCTCTTCGTGCAGCGCGGCACCTTTCGCGCGGACGTCGGCGAGGCTGACGAACCTGTCGTCGCCTTCCGGCACGAGCCCGGCGTCGATCACCACGACGTGGCGCAGCGCGGGCAGGTCGTCGAGCACCGGCTGCCACCGGCTCAGCGCGTCGGCACCTTCGAGCACCACGACCGGCGCGCCGCTGTGCCGTGCGACGTACCGGATCTGGTCGGGGCTGAGCGTGCCGTAGGCGGTGCAGGGCAGTGCCGCGAGATGGGTCGCGGCGAGATCGACGACGAGGTGCTCCGGCCTGCTCGAACTCATGATCAGCATCCGCTCGCCGTCGCGGAGCCCGAGCGCGCCGAGGCCGCGGGCGACCGCCGCGATCTCGGCGCGGAACTCCGCCCAGGTCAGCGTCGGTTCTCCCGGGGCGTCCAGGGAGGTGACGGCGGGCAGGTCGCCGTACTCGGTTGCGTTCCGGTGCACCAGTTTCGGGATCGTCTGGCCTTCGGTCAGTTCCGCGACGGACTGCTGAGTGGTCAACGCCTGCCTCCTCGTCACTGCTGCGTTCGACTACGTTCGACTACGCCGTCTCGTCACCCTAAGCGGTCACCCCGTGCCGGGAATAGAGATTCGCGGCCACGTCCACCCGGCGAACTTCCCACCCCGCGCGCCCGTTTCCGGTGATCGTTAGCCGTCCACAGTGGACGTTTGGGGTCCGGGGCCCCGCCGTGGTGGACTTCGGTGCACCGTCACCGGAGGAGCCCGATGCCGTCCTTGTCCGAGCGCGCCGACCAACTCGACGCGGCCGATCCGCTCGCCGCGAAGCGCGCGGAGTTCGACCTCGACCCCGAAATGTCCTATCTGGACGGGAATTCACTCGGTGCGCCGCCGAAGGGGGTCGCGGCGCGGCTGGCCGAGGTGATCGGGCACCAGTGGGCGCGCCGGCTCATCCGCTCGTGGGACGAGGGCTGGTGGACGGCGCCGGAACGCGTCGGGGACCGCGTCGCACCGCTCGTCGGCGCGGCACCGGGCCAGGTGGTGGTGGGGGATTCGACGAGCGTGAACCTGTTCAAGGCACTGGTCGCGGCGTGCCGCATCGCGGACGGGCGCGACGAGGTGCTGGTCGACGCGGAGACCTTCCCGACTGACGGCTACATCGCGGACGGGGCCGCGCGGCTGACCGGGCACCGGGTGCGCCGGGTCCCGGTGGCGGCGCTCGGCGAGGCGGTCAGCGAGCGGACGGCCGTGGTGCTGGTGAACCACGTCGACTACCGCACCGGCGCGCTGCGCGAGCTGCCCCTGCTGACCGCGGCGGCGCACGAGCGGGGCGCGCTGGTGCTCGCGGACCTGTGCCACAGCGTCGGCGCGCTGCCGATCGAACTGGACGCGCTCGGGGTCGACTTCGCGGTCGGCTGCACGTACAAGTTCCTCAACGGGGGACCGGGATCGCCCGCCTTCCTCTACGTGCCGTCGAAGTGGCAGGAGGAGTTCGACCAGCCGCTGGCGGGATGGGTGGGGCACCGCGACCCGTTCGCGATGGAACCCGGCTACCGCGGTGCCGCCGGGGTCCGCAAGGGCATGGCGGGCACGCCGGACATCCTGTCGATGCTCGCGCTCGACGCCGCGCTGGACGTGTGGGACGGCGTGCGGATCGGCCAGGTGCGGGAGAAGGGGCTCGCGCTCGGGGAGTTCGCGTTCGCCTGCGTCGACGAGCTGGCGCCCGGCGTCGAGGTGCTGACCCCGCGCGGACCGGCGCGCGGAAACCAGGTTTCGCTCGCCTTCGACGGCGCGCGCGAAGTCACCCGCGCGCTGGCGGACCGCGCCGTGCTCGGCGACTTCCGGCCGCCGGACGTGCTCCGGCTCGGGCTCGCCCCGTTGTACGTGCGGTACACCGATGTCCTGCGTGCGGTGCGGGAGCTGCGGTCCTGTCGTACCTGACCCGTACTCTCCCGGCGGGACAGGCGAGGAGACGGGAGGCACATGCCGGAGGAGGACGCGCTGCTGGCGCGGGTTCGCAAGCTGCTGGCGAAGGCGGAGGACCCGGCGGTCACCGAGGCCGAAGCCGAGGCGTACAACACCAAGGCGGCCGAGCTCATCGCCCGCTACGGGATCGACCAGGCGATGCTCGCCGCCCGTGCGGAGTTCGCGGACGAGGTGACGAGCATGCGGATCGACGTGGAAAACCCGTACAGCAGGGACAAGGCCCAGCTCGTCACGTGTATCGCGGAACCGCTGCGGTGCCGGACGGTGCTGGCGCGCGCGTCGCAGCGCGTGCACTGGGTGACGGTGTTCGGGTTCCGCTCCGATCTGCTGCGGATCGAGCTGCTGTTCACCAGCCTGCTGCTGCAGGCGGGCACCCAGCTCGGCAGGGCGTCCGGCGGCGGCACGGCCCAGTCGGTGGCCGCGTACCGCCGTAGCTGGCTGCAGGGGTTCGCCCTCGCCGTCTTCCACCGGCTGAAGGGCGCCGAGGAGAAGGCGGTGGCCGAGCACGATGGCGGGTCCGGTTCGGCGGAACTCGTGCTGCGCGACCGGAAGGCCGTCGTCGAGGCCGCGTACCAGGAGGAGTTCGGTGCGCTGCGGATGGCGCGGCGCCGCCGCCTCACCGGTTCCGGTTTCTCCGACGGGCGAGCGGCTGGCGAGCGCGCCGATCTCGGTACCACGGGGGTCACCGGGAAGCGGGGTGGCCTGCTGAACCGGTGAGGCGCGGATCGCCCGCGCCCCAGCCGGTTCGCAGTGTCCTCAGTGGATCGTGCTCGGCTCCGCGCCTTCGGCGGCCAGCCGCTCGGTCCCGGTCTGGGTCTTGAGCTCGGTCGGCTTCAGGAACAGGATCGCGATGAGCGCGAGCACCGCGAACGGTGCGGCGACCAGGAAGATCTCGCTGGTCGCCGTGCCGTATGCCTCCTGCACCACGTGTTTCACCGGTTCCGGCAGCTTGCTGATCTCGGGGACCGCGCCGCCGGAGGACTGCCCGCCCGGCATCGGGCCGATGCCCTCGGCGATGAGCGTGGTGACCCGGTTCGCGAGCACCGCGCCGAGCGCGCTGACCCCGATCGACCCGCCGAGGCTGCGGAAGAACGAGAGCACCGAGGTCGCGGAGCCCAGCTCCTTCGCGGGCACGTCGTTCTGCGCGACCAGCACGAGGTTCTGCATCAGCATGCCGATCCCGAGCCCGAGCACGACCATGTAGGCGCCGAGCACCACGCTGTTCGTGTCGGCGGCGAGCGTGGAGAGCAGGAGCAGGCCCGCGATCACCAGCACGCCGCCGATGACCACGAACGGCTTCCACTTCCCGGTCTTGCTGATGAGCTGGCCCGAAACGGTCGACGAGACGAGCAGCCCGAAGATCATCGGCAGGCTCATCAGGCCGGCGACCGTAGGCGACTTGCCCAGTGAGAGCTGGAAGTACTGGGACAGGAACACCGTGCCGCCGAACATCGCGACGCCGACGAGGAAGCTCGCGAGCGTGGTGAGCGAGATGGTGCGGTTGCGGAAGATGTGCAGCGGCACCACCGGTTCGGCGACCTTCGACTCGACGTAGAGCGCCAGCGCGAGCACGAGCAGCCCGCCGCCGACGAGCACGACCGTCCACATCGAACCCCAGGCGAACTGGTGGCCGGCCAGCGACGACCACACCAGCAGGGTGGACACGCCGAGCATGATCAGGAACGCGCCGAGGTAGTCGACCTTGACCTCCCTGCGCACGGTCGGCAGCCGGAGGGTGCGCTGCAGCAGCACGATCGCGGCGACCGCGAACGGCACTCCGAGGAAGAAGCACCAGCGCCAGCCGAGCCACGAGGTGTCGACGAGCACGCCGCCGATCAGCGGGCCCGCCACGGTGCCGACCGCGAAGACGGCGCCGAAGATGCCCGAGTACCGCCCGAGTTCACGCGGCGAGACGAGTGCCGCCATCACCACCTGCGCGAGCGCGGTGAGACCGCCCGCGCCGATCCCCTGCGCGATGCGGCTCGCGATCAGCACGTCGATGTTGCCCGCGAAGCCCGCGACTAGCGAGCCGACCACGAACAGCGACAGCGAGAGCTGGATGAGCAGTTTCTTGTTGTACAGATCGGAAAGCTTGCCCCAGAGCGGCACGGTCGCGGTCATCGCCAGCAGCTCGGTGGTGACCACCCAGGTGTAGGACGACTGCGAGCCGCCGAGCTCGGCGACGATGCGCGGCAGCGCGTTGGCGACCACCGTCGAGGCCAGGATGGCGACGAACATCCCCATCATCAGCCCGGACAGTGCTTCGAGCACCTGGCGTCTGCCCATGGCGCCCTGGTGCGGAGCGGACGGTTCCGCTGTCGTGGTCACGAGATCCCCTTTTGTGCTTGCTTCCTGTGGTGTGTTTCCGGTTCTTCAGCCGGTCTTCGGGTCCGGAAGGCCGTCGGCGAGCGCGGCGAACGTGGCGTCGACGAGCTCCGGCAGGTCGTCCCCGCCGCCGGTCGCGGACCACTGGCGCAGCGCGCACCCGACGGTCGCCATCACGGCGCTGGTGAGCAGGCGGGGGAACAGGTCCGCCGGGTCGGCGCCGGCGCGCGCGGCCACCGTTTCGACCATAAGCTGCTCGGAACTGCCCCTCGTGCTGATCATCCGCTGGATGAGCGACGGGTTGTCCTCGATCACCTTCAGCCGCATGAGCCACTCCTCGCGGTCGTCGAGGAACCGCGTGATGTCCTTCCGGACCGCCAGGTGGACCGCGGCGAGCGTGCTCAGTTCGGCGGGTGCGTCCCGGATGGCGATCCTCGCCCGCTTCTCCTGTTCTTCGGAGTCGGGGTAGGGCAGCATGACGGCGTCCTCTTTGGATCCGAAGTAGTTGAAGAACGTGCGGGGCGAGACGTCCGCGACCGCGCTGATGTCGTCGACGGTCACGCCGTCGAGCCCCCGTTCGCTCACCAACCGGACCGCCGCGGCGGCGATCGCGCGATAGGTGTCGTGTTTTTTGCGTTCCCGCCTGCCGGGAGTCCCCTGTGAGTCGAGCACGATTCTTACAGTACCTGCAATATTGCAGTGTCCGCAAGTTTGCAGGTGATGCACGAGTACCGGCATGATCGGGGGTGGTGACGGCGACCGTGCCGGTCGACCAGGACGGGGTGAACATGGGTGGCGAGGGGCCGGTGGTCGTGGTCGGCGCGTCCGCGGCGGGGCTGATGGCGGCGGAAGGACTGCGCCGTGCGGGGTATTCCGGCGAGCTGAGCCTGGTCGGGACGGAGGAGGGGCTGCCGTACGACCGGCCGCCGCTGTCGAAGGAGATCCTGACCGGCCAGTGGGAACCGGACCGGATCCGGCTGTGCGCGCACGAGAAGCTCGCCGATCTCGGCGTCACGGCCTGCTTCGGGGTCACCGCGCGCGGGCTCGACCTCGGCTCCCGCCGGGTCGCGCTCGACGACGGGCGGGAACTCGCGTTCGCGAACCTGGTGATCGCGACCGGTGTCGAGCCGCGCGCGCTGCCGGGGACCGGCGGGATCCGCGGCGTGCACACGGTGCGGACGCTCGACGACGTGACCGCGCTCCGGGAAGAACTCGGTGAGGGGAAACGGCTCGTCGTGGTCGGCGCCGGGTTCCTCGGCACCGAGATCGCCGCCGCGGCCAGGAGGCTCGGCACCGGGGTGTGCCTGGTGGAGCCCGCTCCCGAGCCGCTCGCCGCGGTCGTCGGCACCGAGGTAGGCGGGGTGCTCGCCGCGCTGCACCGCGCGCGCGGGGTGCGGGTGCTGACCGGGGTCGGCGTCGAGGCCGTGCGGTCCGGCGACGGTGCGGTCACCGGCGTGCTGCTCGCCGACGGCACCGAACTGCCGGCCGACGTGGTGGTGGTCGCGATCGGCGCCGCGCCGGCGACGGCCTGGCTCGGCGGCAGCGGGCTCGACTGCTCCGACGGCGTGCGCTGCGACCGGTTCTGCGCCGCCGCGCCGGGGGTGTACGCCGCGGGCGACGTCGCGAGCTGGTACCACGAGGGCTACGGCGCGCAGGTCCGGCTGGAGCACCGCACGAACGCGACCGAGCAGGGCCTCTACGTCGCGCGCGCGATGACGGGCAAGACCGAGGACCCGTTCACGCCGGTGCCCTACTTCTGGTCGGACCAGTACGACCTGAAACTGCAGGCGTTCGGGTTGCTCGGCGGCCACGACGAAGCGCTCGTCGTGCGCGGCACCCCGGAAGGCGTGCTGGAAGGCGGCGAGCTGGTGGCGCTCTACCGCCGCGGCGGCGCGGTGGCCGGGGTGCTCGGGATCAAGGCGTTCCGCGCACTGCGCCCGTTGCGGTCGCTGGTCGCCAAGCACGCGTCCTGGGACGAAGCGGTCACCGCGGCGAAGGCGGATTCGTGAGCACACCGGACGAGCGGGCGAAGATCCTTGCCAATGCCGCGATCGCCGAGGGCGATCCGACCGCGTGGTTCGAGCGGCTCTACGCCGCCGCCGGGTGCCGGCGAGGCGAAGGTGCCGTGGGACCGCGGCGACGCGAACCCGTTGCTCGTCGAGTGGATCACCGGGCGCGGCCACGGCCCGGGCCGGGCCGTCGTGGTCGGCTGCGGGTTCGGGCGGGACGCCGAGTACCTCGCCGGTCTCGGGTACGACACGGTCGCCTTCGACATCTCGGAAACCGCGGTCCGCGACGCCGGCGCCAGGCACCCGGAATCCACAGTGGACTACCGGACCGGTGATCTGCTGAACCTGGCGCCGGAGCTGGCGGGCGCGTTCGACTTCGTGCTGGAAAGCCATACGGTGCAATCGCTGCCGCCGGCACTGCACGCGGCGGCGACCGCGGGCGTGCGCGCGCTGGTGGCGCCGGGCGGGACGCTGCTGGTGCTGGCCGCGGCCGGGAATCCCGGTGCGCCGCCGTGGCCGCTCACGCGCGAGGAGATCGACGCCTTCGCCGACGACGGACTGATCGAGGTGCGGATCGAGCAGCCGCCGGGCGTCGCGGACCCGTCGGCGGTGCGCTGGCGCGCCGAGTTCCGTCGTTCCTGAGTGGACGGTCAGGATTCCTTCCATGCCAGCAGTTCTTCCGCGGTCTTCGTGGTGAGGACGTCCTCGGGGCCGATGCCGCATTCGAGCGCGCGCTCGCAGCCGTAGGGGAGCCAGCCGAGCTGTCCCGGTGCGTGCGCGTCGCTGTCGATCGAGAACGTGCAGCCCAGTTCGGCCGCCATGCGCAACAGCCGCAGCGGCGGATCGAGGCGTTCCGGCCGTGAGTTGATCTCCACCGCGACCCCGTTTTCGCGGCAGGCTTCGAAAACGCGCTCGGCGTCGAAAGTGGACTCCGGGCGCTTCTTGTTTTCGCCGAGCAGCCGCCCCGTGCAGTGCCCGAGAACGCTCACGTGCGGATCGGCCACCGCCGCCAGCATCCGCCGCGTCATGTCCGAAGTGGACATCCGCAGTTTCGAGTGCACGCTGGCCACCACGATGTCCAGCCGCGAGAGCAGGTCCGGGTCCTGGTCGAGCGTCCCGTCGAGCAGGATGTCGACCTCGATCCCGGTCAGGATGCGGAACGGGGCCATCCGCTCGTTCAGCTCGGCGACGACGTCGAGCTGCGCGCGCAGCCGGTCGGCGGACAGGCCGTTCGCGACGGTGAGCCTCGGCGAATGGTCGGTCAGCACCATCCACTCGTGCCCGAGGTCCCGGGCGGTTTCCGCCATCTCCGCGATCGGGCTGCCGCCGTCGGACCAGTCGGAATGGGTGTGGCAGTCCCCGCGCAGCGCCGCGGCCAGCGCCCCGCCGCCGGGGATCTTGCCCTTCCCGCGCGCGAGCACGTCGGTCAGGTACTTCGGCTCGCCGCCGGACACCGCCTCGGTCACCACGCCCGCGGTGGCCTTCCCGATACCGGGCAGGCTCGTCAGCGTGCCCGCGCGGACGTGCTTCGCCAGGTCGTCGGGGTCGACGCCGCCGATCGTCGCCGCGGCGCGCCGGAACGCGCGCACCCGGTACGTCGGCTCGTGCTGGAGTTCCAGGTTGAACGCGATCTGCCGCAAAGCCGCTACCGGGTCCATGTCCCGATCTAACCCCGCGAAGGCCCGTCATGCAGCCGATCGGCGGGTGGTGGGGTAGATATGGCCGGTGACCACACAACGATCACGCGCGGTGGCAGGGGAGACCAGGTGGGCACGCCTGCGGAGGCGGTACCGGTGGCTGGACCACCTGGTGCGCGGCATCGACCGCTACGTCGACCACGGCGGCTACCAGTACGTGGCCTCGATCTCCTACTTCACCCTGCTTTCGCTCATTCCGATGCTGATGGTGGGGATGTCCGTGGCCGGGTTCGTGCTCGCCGGGCAGCCCGAACTGCTGCAGTCGATGCTGCACTCGATCACCAGGGCGGTGCCGGGATCGTTCGGGGACAACCTGACCGACCTGCTCACCGGGTTCATCGAACAGCGCACGAAGGTCGGCCTCGCGGGTCTGGTGATCGGCCTCTACTCGGGCTGGAACTGGATGAACGCGCTGCGGGACGCGCTCACCGCGATGTGGGACAAGCACCCGCCGCGGCAGCCGCTGATCCGCACGGTGGTCAAGGACCTGCTGGCGTTGCTGAGCCTGACGGCCGCGCTGATGGTGTCGTTCGCGCTGACCGCCTCCGGTGGCGCGCTCGGCGGGTACCTGCTCCGGCTCGGCCCGCTCGCGCACGCCGAGTGGGCGCACACGCTGGTTTCGGTGCTTTCCATCCCGATCGCCCTGCTCGCCGACTGGCTGGTCTTCCTGTGGGTGTTCGCGAGGCTGCCGAGGGAGCCGGTCGGCGTGCGCAGCGCGATGCGGGGCGCGATCGCCGCGGCGATCGGGTTCGAGCTGCTGAAACAGGCGGGCGGGGTGTTCATCACGCTCATCGGCAGTTCGCCGACCGGGGTCGCCTTCGGCTCGGTGATCGGCCTGCTGTTCTTCATCGCGCTGGTCTCGCGCATGGTCGTGGTGATCACCGCCTGGACCGCGACCGGGAGCGACGCGCCCGCGAAACGGCCCGCGCCGCCGGGCCCCGCGGTGATCCGGCCGATCGTCACCCCGCGTCGCGCGCCGCTGGTGCCCGCCGCAGCGGGCGCCCTCACCGGCGCGCTGGCCACGCTCGCGCTGACGCGCCTGCGGCGCCGCCCCTGACCGGTCGCCGTGATGGTGCGTGCACGTCGATCCGGGTGAGGTGGGCGCAGCCGAAGTGCGGGTTCGCCAGCGCTTGCCGCGTGGTCCCTGAAGGACGCCTTCGGAGCACCTGACGCCGCATTCTCGACCTTCGCGGCGCGCGAGCACGGTGAGGCTGATGCCCCGAAGGCAGCCTTCGGGGCATCGGCGACCCGAAGGTCGCCTTCGGGCACGAGCAGTCTGCCGGGGAAGCGGTCAGCGGCGGCGGCGCAGGAGCGCGTCGATCGCGAACGGGCCGGGGCCGATCAGGGCGAAGAGCAGGAAGACCCAGCAGTAGAGGACGGCCTGCTCGCCCATGTTCAGCAGCGGCACGAGGGCCATCGGGGCGTGCACGGTGAAGTAGGCGTAGGCCATCACGCCGGAGCCGAGCACGGCCGCCGCCCTGGTGAACAGGCCCACACCCACCAGCACCGCGACGGCGAGTTCGAGGACGCTGCCCCACCAGCCGGGCCATGACCCGAACGGCACCGAGCCGCCCTGGCCGTCGACACCGCCGAAGGCGCCGAACCCCTGCACGCCGTGGCAGAAGAACAAGGCCGCGACGACGATGCGCGTCAGCGAGATCACCGGGCCGCGCAGCCTGGTGACGAGGTCGAGTTCCCGTTCGGTGGTCGTCGTGGTGTCGCTCATCGCCGTTCTCCTAAGTCGCTGGTCCGCGCTACCCGCTCGGGTGCTTTCACCGATGCGTCGAACGAGCCGCCCCCAGATCGACACCCGGCTCGAAATATCTTTGGGACCGGTGCCCCGGCGGTCAACCCAATCCGGCAAATAGGTCGATAACGGTCGGGGGCGAGGGCGCGATACCGTGGATGACGTGGGCCTCCGCCGAACAGCACTCCGATGGGCGCTGCTCGGCCTGCTCGCGTTCGGCGTGCTCGGCATGCACCACGTGGTGTCGCCGGAACCGCACGCGATGCCCGCCGCGATGACCGCTGCTCCGGCGCACCACGACGGCCCCTCGGCGTCCGGGTCGCCTGCCGGTTCGCACGACGGTCACGGCGCACTTCACCTCTGCCTCGCGGTCCTCGCCGCGGCGGCCGTGCTGCTGTTCGCGCTGCCCGGCTGGCGCGCGCACCGATCCGGGCGCCTCTTCCCGCGCGGCGCCGTCCGCGCCGCGGGCGCCGGTCGTGACCCGCCGCGCGGTCTCCGTTCGCCGGTCTTCCTCTCCCTGCTCTGCGTGCTGCGGGTGTGACAGGGGCGGCTCGCCCTGTCCGCATCCCGAACACGTACGAGAAGGAAATCCCAGCATGATCAGGAAGTCACTGGTCGGCGCGGTGCTCGCCGCGCTGGCCCTGTCCGGCTGCGCCGGAACCGCCCCTCAGGACGACACGAAGGCGGCCCCGAGCCAGCGCGCCGGGACCGCGCACAACGACGCCGACGTCACTTTCGCGCGGCAGATGGTCCCGCACCACACCCAGGCGCTCGACATGGCCGCACTGGTGCCGGACCGCACCGCGAACCCGGCGGTGACCGATCTCGCCGCGCGGATCAAGAGGGCTCAAGGGCCCGAGATCGAGCAGCTCGACGGCTGGCTCGCGCGATGGGGTGCCGCCCCGTCGGGCGGGCACGCCATGCCGGGAATGCCGTCGCACGCCTCGATGGGCGGCATGATGAGCGACGCCGAGATGACGAAGCTGCGGGCGGGGAAGGGCGCGGAGTTCGACCGGATGTGGCTGACCATGATGATCGGTCACCACGAAGGCGCCGTGGAGATGGCGAACGCGGAACTCCGCGGCGGCGCCGACGCGGACGCGAAGGCGCTCGCGGGTCGCATCGCCGGCGCGCAACGGGCCGAGATCGCCGAGATGCGGAAGCTGCTCGGCGGGCGCTGACCTGGACGTGGTGAGGGCCGGGGACCCGCGGGTCCCCGGCCCTCACCGGTCAGAAGCCGTGGTTCAGGAGGCGGCCGCCTCGGGCGCCGGCGCCGCCTGGAAGGACGGCGACCGCACGGCCGCGGTGTCCCGGTCCGTCAGTTCGGCGGTGTCGGGCTCGGCGGATTCGGTGTTGCTGAACAGCAGTGGTGCCACCCCAGTGGCGGGTCGTTGCTGAGACGCTGAGTCGTCACGCATTTTCGGTCCTTTCGCGACGTTAAGCGGAGATCCGGCTGAGTCTGCTCGCCGTCGGCCAGCGGACGTTCCACGCCCAGCCGAGCTTCTCGAAGAACCAGATCATCCTCGCCGAGATGTCGATCTGGCCACGCAACACGCCGTGGCGGGCACAGGTCGGGTCGGCGTGATGGAGGTTGTGCCACGACTCGCCGAAGGAGAAGATCGCCAGCGGCCAGAAGTTCGCCGCCTTGTCCCTGCTCGCGAACGGGCGCTCGCCGATCATGTGGCAGATCGAGTTGACCGACCACGTGACGTGGTGCAGCAGCCCGACGCGGATCAGCCCGGCCCAGAAGAACGCGGTCACCCCGCCCCACACCGACCAGGTGATCAGGCCGCCGATGACGCCGGGCAGCAGGAAGGTGACCAAGGTCCACAGCGGGAAGAGCCGGTCGACGAGCTGGATGTCGCGGTCGGCGCGCAGGTCGGGGGCGAACCGGTCGGCGTTGGTCACCTCGCGTTCGAAGAGCCAGCCCATGTGCGCGTGCCAGAACCCCTTGGCGAGCGCGCGTGCGCCGGTGCCGAACAGCCACGGCGAGTGCGGATCGCCGACGCGATCGGAAAACGCGTGGTGGCGCCGGTGATCGGCGACCCAGGTGGTCACCGGCCCCTGCGCGGAGAGGTTACCCGCGATCGCGAGCCCGATCCGCAGCGCGCGCTTGGCCTTGAAGGAGCCGTGCGTGAAGTAGCGGTGGTACCCGACGGTCACGCCGAGCCCGCTGAGCACGAAGAAGAACGCGCCGATCCCGATGTCGAGCCAGCTCAGGCCCCAGCCCCAGGCGAACGGTATCGCGACTGCCAGCGCGACGAGCGGCAGCAGCACGAAGATCTTGACCGTGACGTGCTCGGGGAGTGATTTCACCCCGGACACGATCGGCTTCGGTTTCCTGGTGGGGGTCTGGGTTTCGGACATGCATACCTCGGGTTTCGTCGGTCCTCGGCCGGGAACCGCCCGGCGGGCAGGGTGGCACGAGGCCGTGGCGATGACGGGCCTGTGTCGCCGGCATCGGCGACGGTGTAACGGTTTTCGCGCAGTACCGGGCCGCCGGTCGGGCGGCTGATCGCGCTCATGGCGCGGGTTCTGCTGGTAGAGGGGCGGACGACGGTGGCCCGCCACGGCGCCGGTGCGTGCCGGTACGCCGGATGACTCCGATCTGGGTACTCCGGTGTCCGGTGAGTGGCTCTGACCGGAGCTGCCTACTCCGCTGACGGTACCCGACGCACGTCGTGGACGCCATGGCACCGTGTCCTACCTGGGTGAAACCGTTTCAGTATCAGGTGAAATCCAAGTTAATGTCCACTGTGGACAGCAGATGCCCGCTTTGCCGGAATGGGCTCTGGCGTGCGCTTCCCCGGTAGTGTGTCATCGAAACGATGACGAGGTTCAGGTCGTCGAAAGGATGACAAATGCGGGAGGACGACGCGGTGCGAGCCATCCGTGCGGCCCTCGACGAGGCGCTCACGGCGAGCCCGCCGCGCTGCTGTCCCCGCTAGCGAGGGGACCACCTCGGGGACGGCAACGCCGCGCTGGCCGCCAGGCTCGCCGAAGTCGGACGGCACACCACCCGCTCAGGCTGGACGCGGCCGCTTCGCGTCGGGAAAAGCGGCCCGCGAAACGAAAATCGGACACGTGAGTTCTTCACGGAAAGCGCCGGTGAAAAGTCGGGAACATTTCGCGCGCACGGGTGACCCCTTTCCGTTGTCGGCACGGGATCGATCTGCGAGGATTCGTTTCCGTTCCGGCGAAAGGACCATCCGATGGCGACCAGGCTCAACCCCTATCTCAGCTTCACCGACGACGCGCGGCAGGCGATGGAGTTCTACCGCGAGGTGTTCGGTGGCACGCTGACGCTGAACACCTTCGGGGAGTCCGGCGCGCCGGACGAGTCCATCAAGGACAACATCATGCACGCCATGCTGGAGACCACCAGCGGGTTCATCCTGATGGCCTCCGACACGCCGCCGGGGATGGCACACAACCCCGGTTCGGCCATTTCGATCAGCCTCAGCGGTGATGACGACGAAGAACTGCGCGGCTACTGGGCGAAACTCTCCGAGGGCGGCCGGATCGACGTGCCGCTGGAAAAGCAGATGTGGGGCGCCGAGTTCGGCATGTGCGCCGACCGTTTCGGCATCGTGTGGATGGTCAACATCGGCTAGCGGGTTATCGGGAGCGAGGGTGGCGGGAGATGTCCTTAGGGATGCTCCAGGCCGGATGCCCTGAAGGGGCACTTGAGGGGATCTGACGCCGCGAAGGGCCCCTTCAGGGCATCGGCGTCACCAAGCCGCCCGCCGCGAGGGGCGAGTTCGCGGCGTCAGATTCCCCGAAGGCGTCCTTCAGGGACCAAGCCCCGGCGATTCCCCTGGGCGGCTCCGCTCGTCCGCCACCCAACGCACCGGAATCGACGCGGGCGCGTCATCACTGCGACCTTCGGGGCATGAAGGGGCCCGGCTCGGCGGCGCGCTTCGAACGGCCGCGCGACCGTCCCATGACGATCCACAGTGGACAGGTGCGGCGTCGTGCGCGGATCTCAGTCAAATGCTTGAGGTGCGCGCGCTCCGGCGTGTTTAGCCTGGATCCGCTGTACCGGTCGTAGCCGTGACCGGTCACCCGGTCCGCGCGAGGAGTGCCATGGAAGCCAGAGACGTCGTGGCCGCGGGCACTCGCCGGGTCCCGGCGGCGGCGGAGCGGGCGTGGCGGCTGCTGGCTGATCCGCTTCACTGGCCGCGGGTGCTGCGGTTCCCGTCGCGTGTGGACCTTCGCGTGCGCACCGGCGAGCGCGGTGAGTTCGGGTTCTCGCTCGGCGACGGCACGGTGACCGCCGTCGAAGTCCGGTGGCGGCACGCCGAACGCCGGGTGCGCGTGGTCGTCTCCGGTGCGGAGGTGCTCACCTGCGCGGTGCGGGAAAGCGGCGAAGGCACCCAGCTCGTCTGGGAGTGCGCCGCGCACGAGCTCGCGAACGCGCTCGCTGACGCACTGGCCGCCGCGGCGTGGCCGGTCGCGGAGGCGGTGGAGCCCGCGGCGGATCCGGTGAGCGCGGCCAGGAAGCTCGCGCCCGTGCTGGAACGGCGGGCAGGTGAGCGCGACGACGCGAACGCGCTGCCCGGCGACGTGGTCGACCTGCTGCGCGGGCACGGGCTGTTCCGCATGGGCTTGCCCTCGGCGCTCGGGGGCGCGCCAGCCAGCGGTGCCACGGTGCTCGCCGCGGTGGAAGAACTGAGCCGCGCCGACCCCGCGACGGGCTGGACCGCCCTGATCGGCAACCAGTCGGCGTACCTCGCCTGGCTGGCCCGCGAGGACGCCGAGCGGCTCGCGGGCACGGACGGCGCGGTGGTCACCGCGGGGTCGACCGCGATCCGCGGCACGGGTGTCCGCGAGGGCGACACCTACGTGCTGACCGGACGATGGGCGTTCAACAGCGGCTGCCTGCACGCGGACCTGCTGATGGGCGGGTTCCACGACCCGGTGGACGGTACCGCGCGGCTCGCCTTCTTCCCCGCTTCGTCCGCGACGGTGCACGGCACCTGGCACGTCGCGGGATTGCGCGCGTCGGGCAGCCACGACGTCGAGGTCAGCGGGCTCGTGGTGCCCTCGGCGCACACCGCGGCGCTCTACTCGGCCCCGGCGGCCTTCGGCGAGGCACTGCACCGGCTGACGCCGTACACCATCCAGGCCGTGCTCATGCTCGGCTTCCCGATCGGGGTCGCGCGGCGGGCGCTCGACGAGTCGCTGGCTGTCGCCGACACCGGCGCGCACGTCGACGCGTTCGCGCGGGCGGAGACCGAGCTGGCCGCCGCGCGGGAACTGGCCGGTGCCGCGGTCGGCGATCTGCTGGCCTGCGTGGAAGCCGGTGGTGACGGCACGCCGCGGCAGGCGGCGCTGCCCGCATTGGCGTTGCGCCACGCCGTCGACACCGCGAAGCGGGTCGTCACCACCGCGGTACGGCTCGGCGGCGCGGCGGCGGCCGAAGGGTCGGCGCTGCACCGCTGCTTCACCGACATCCACGCGGCGGGCCAGCACATCGCGGTCAGCGACGACATGATCCGCACCTACGCCGAACGCTACTTCGGCCTGAAAACGGCGCCGTCGCGCTGAAGGAACCACTATGTCCCTGTTGTCGCGAACGCGTGAGATCGAGGAACTGTCCTGTTCGGACGGTTCGGCCGGGCTGCTCGCCGCGGCCGAAGGCTCCGCGGTGCTGGCCGCCGCCGACCCCGCCGCCGTCGCTGAAGTCGCCGGCTATCTGACGGCCTCCGCCGACACCGGCGGCGTGCTCACCGCGCGGCCGGGCGGCGGCTACCTGATCGCGGGCAAATGGGACGCCGTGCCCGCGATCGCCCGCGCCGGATGGTTCGCGCTGGCCGCCGAAGCCGACGGCGATCCGACGGCACGGGCACTGGTCCTGCTGTCCGCGGCCGAACTGACCGCGCGGCCGGTGCCGGAGCCGTTCGGCCTCGTCGCGGCCGAGACCGGTGAGGTCGTCGTCGACGGGATCGTCGTGCCCGCACACCGGATCGTCGACCTGCAGGCGGGCATCGCGGCCGGTTTTCCCTTGCTGTCGACCAGGTTTCCAGCGACAGCCGCGGTCGCGCTCGGCCTCGCGCGCGGCGGGCTGGGATGTTTCCTCGACTTCGCGCGGAAGCGGTCGAGAAACGGCGCGATCAAGCCGATGATCGACGACCACACGATCCAGGTCGAACTCACCCGGCTGGTGACCGGGCTCCGCGCGGCGCGCCACCTGCTGCACGACGAGATCGCGGGCGTCGGCGAACGCATGGGCACCGGGCAGCGAGTGCGCATCGCCGCCGCGTCATGGCACGCTTATCGCGCCGCGCGCGCGGTCGTGGAATTCGCCTTCGAAAAGAGCGGCGGCTCGGCGCTTTACGACGGGAGTGCCATTCAGCGAATTTGGTGCGACCTGTCCGCACTGGATCGGCTCGGGATCTTCGGCGTCGCGGCCGAACGGGCCATTTCCTTGGCACAGCTCGGTCGTTACGTCACTCCTGGCGACATCTGAGCTGGCGACAAATGCATATTTTGATTGATGATAACTCGTCCTCGGCTGCCTAGCGTTGCCATCGCACAATCATGCGCAGTTCCCTCCGAAGGAGAATTGATGAACCACGTTGAAGCGTTCGCCAACGGTCTTGCCGAGGACCCGATCCGGCCGCTCGAAGCGCTCCAGAACTCGGCGCCCGCCCTGTGCACCACCTGCTGGACGTTCTCCACGATCGGGATCGACCTCGGCACCGTGTTCGCGGCCGGGGTCACCTCGGACGCCTGCCACACCCACCACGCCGACGGGGTGGACGTCGTCGACCCCTCGATCGTCCAGGGCCGTTCCGCCGCCGCGCTGCTCTCGATGCGCGCCGGCTGATCAACCGAACTCTGCGGCCCGGTGGCGCTTCCGCGCGTCATCGGGCCGCAGGCACCAACCGAAGCGAAGGGACTGGGGGTCGTTCGTGGCCGACGCCACCGAGATCGCGTTGCGCCGTGCCGAGCGGGTTTCCGCGCTCGGTTCGGTGGTCACGGCGCTCGAGAACCTCGCGACGATGCGCAGCTTCGACGACGGCGAACTGCTCTCCTGGCGGGTCGCGCGCACCCGGTTCGGCTGGATGACCGGAAAGCGGAGCCGCGCGCTCGACACCGCGTTCGGCAAGCGGGGCATGGGTGTCCTTTTCGGACTCCGGGCGCTGTCCGGAACCTCGCTGGTGGTGGGCAGGGGTGGCGAGGCGGCCAGGCGGACCGCGTCGACGTACCTCGCCGGGAGCAGCTACGCGCTGCGGGCGCGATCGCCGTACGGCTCCGACGGCGCGGAGGTCATGCTGGGGCTCACCCAGGTGGCGCTGGCGCTGGCGGCGTGGTTCCCCGGCGACGACCGGGCCAGGAAGGCGTGCCTGTGGTTCATCGCGGGGCAGTCCAGCCTTTCCTACAGTGTCGCGGGCATGGCCAAGCTCGCCTCGCCGGTGTGGCGCGACGGCACCGCCTTGCGCGATCTGTTCCGCACCAAGCTCTTCGGGCACCCTGCCGTGTTCGCCTACCTCCGTGACAAGCCGGCGCTGAGCAGGGCGCTGGGCTGGGCCACGATCGCCGGGGAAACCCTGTTCCCGCTGGTGCTGATCGCGCCGAAGCCGATCGTCAGGACCGTGCTCGCGGCAGGCGCCGGCTTCCACGTCGCGAACGCCTCGGTGATGGGGCTCAACCGGTTCGTCTGGTCCTTCCTCAGCACCTATCCCGCGATCGACTTCTGCGCGCGCGCACTCCGCGGCGCCGAGGACGGTGCGCGGTGACCGGGCCGGACCTGGTCGGCCTCGGCACCCACGCGGTGTGGGCGAAGGTCGAAGGCAGCCAGACGAACGCGCCACCGGTGGTCTTCGAGGGCCCGCTCGGCGGGCCGGTCGAGCTGTGGTCGTACCTTCAGCGCGAGCTGGCGCGCGACACGCTCACGGTGAGCTACCAGCGCGCGGGCACCGCGCCGAGCACGCGCGCGCCCGGCCCCCGCACGGCACCGAAGCTCGCCGAGGACCTCGGCGAGTTGCTGACCGCGCTCGGCATCGACCGGCCGGTCGTGCTGGTCGCGCACACCTTCGGGGCGATGGCCGCGCACTCCTTCGCCGTGCGGTGGCCGGACCGGGTGCACGGGCTGGTCCTCGTCGACCCGATGCACCCCGGCGAGCTGATGCGCTCGGCCGCGCAGCGCAAGGCGATGGCACAGCTCGAAGCGGCCCTGGTGCGGTCGGGGGTGAAGACGCTGCTGCGGCGCGGGCGCGGCGCGGCGGCCGCGTCGTTCGACTGGTTGCCCGCCGCCGAACGGGAAAGCCTCAGCCGGTGCCTCGACCACCCGCGCACCTGGTTCGCGGCACTGAGCGAACTCGTGGCGTGGAAGAACTCCGCCGGCCGTTTCGCCGGTGGCTTCCCGGCCGAAGTGCCCGTCGTGGTGCTCGGCTCGAAGCCGAGGCTGGGCAGGGACAAGGTGGCGCAGGCGCTCGTCGGCGAACTCACCGCCGCCTCGGCGCGCCCCGCCTTCGTCATGGTGCCGGAGGAGTCGGCGATGCGGCTGACCGCGGACTCGCCCTTCGGCGCGGCCACGGTCGACGCGGCGCGGTACCTGTTCGCGGAGGTGACGGCGTGAGCCGCCGGTTCGTGCGGTCCGCGCTCTACGGGCTGCTCGGCGGCTGGTTCGGGCTCTCGCTCGTCGGGCAGAAGCTCTTCCGCGGTGACGCGCCGAGCGCGTGGGACCGGCTGTACCTCCTGCTGCCGGACTGGCGGTTCTTCGCGCCGGACCCCGGCGTGCACGACTACCACATCCTCTACCGCGACCGGCTCCGCGACGGCACGGCGACCGCGTGGCGCGAGGTCACCTCGATCGCGGAACGCCGTCCGCACCACGCTTTCTGGCACCCGACGCTGCGCAAGGAGAAGTGCGCCTTCGACATCGTCAAGGAGTTGCTGCGCTACGTGCAGGACAACCCGGCGGGAAGCGAGGGCGTCCAGCTCAGCGTGCCGTACCTGACGTTGCTCACGCATATCAACGCGCAACCGCACGACGAGGCCGCGGTCGGCATCCAGTTCCTGCTCTCGCTGTCCGGCGGCCACGACGACGAGCCCCCGTTCGCGTTGTTCATGTCCGAGGTGCATCCGCTCGAAGAGGGGGACTGATGGCGGGAACCGAGTACGAGGTGGCCGTCGCGGGCGGCGGGATCGCGGGCCCCGCGGTGGCCGCGCTGCTGGCCGGGCGAGGGCACCACGTGGTGCTGGTGCCGGGCGAGTCATACGACGAAGAGTGGTTCGAGATGCTGGAACCCGGCGTCGAGCGCGTCTTCGGCGATCTCGGGCGGAACCTGGTGCCCGACGCGGTCGCGCCCCGTGGCAACGGCGAGGTTCTGATCGGCTTCGGGGCACAGCGCTTTCGCCCGATGTCCTATGCGGCGACGGGATCGGCAAGCCGGTCGCGGCACGTCGAAGGGAAGGCGCTGTCGGCGCTGCTCGTGGCGCGTGCGCGCGAGCGAGGCGTCGAAGTGCTCGACGGCGCCCTTGCCACGGCTCCTCTCGTCGAGGACGGCGCCGCCATCGGGTTCGAGTGCTTTGTGGACGGACAACCACGCGTGCTGCGCGCACGGGTCGTGGTGGACGCGACGGGTGCGCCCGGCCTCGTCCCCACCGCGATGGGCGCGGCCAGCGCCGACCGCGGCACCGCCACGACGGCGTCGGTGCGGGTGCACGAAGTGCCCCCGGCCGCGCTGCCCTTCGCCGAGGCCGGGCCGTTCGGGTACCTCGAACGCCTTCCGGCAGGCCGGGCGTGGCTCTGGTACGTCCCCTCGGGTGACGCCGGTGGCGGGCTGGCCTTCGGCTCGCTCGACCGGGACGACGTGCCGGCCACCTGGCCGGACCTGCTCGCGGGCACCGTGCTGGGCGAGCTGTTCGGCGCGGCGACTCCCGCCGGTGCGGTGCGCACGAGCGCGGTGCCCGGGTTTTCGGCCACCGTCTGCGGCCGCGGCTGGATCGCGCTCGGCGACGCGGCGGGGGTCGACCCCGGCCCGCTGGCCAGCGGCGCGTCGATGGCACTGCTGGCCGCGCAGAGCGCGGTTCGCGCGATCGAGCTGCTGGTCGAGGATCCGGCGGACCGGGCGGTGGCGAACACGGTCGACCGCTGCCACCGCGAGGTCGGGGCCGCGCTGGTCGCGCACAGCGCGTTCTGGATCGACCCAGCGCGGGCCGGTGAGTCCGATGTGGACCTGGTGCGGAACCTGGCCTCGGCCTTCGGCGGCGAGCTGGCACCGGGCATGGCGAGGATGCGCGACGCGTTCAGCGGGCTGGCCCCGCTGTTCGATGTGGACGCTCCGGACGGGTACTTGCTCGCGTGGTGAGCCCGCGGCTCAGCTCGGCCGAGTACCGAGGCCCCACGGGTTCCGGCGGCGGACTCCGCCGGATTTTGGTGCGGTACCCGAATAAAACTGGAGGAAGAGATGAATCAGGTAGAACGTGCGGCGCAGGCCGCGCAGCCCGGTGACGGCGGCGCGCTGAAGCCGTTGGAGGTCGCGAGCGCGACCACGGCGGCGCTGTGCACGCCCGCCGCACTGCTCACCACGGTGACCATCTTCCCCGGCGTCTTCGCCGCGGGCAACATGGTGAGCGACTTCGTCGGCATGCAGGACCAGGCCGGGGGCGGTGCCGGGCTGTCCGGCAAGTCCAGTGGTGAGCTGCTCGGAATCCGGCTCGGCTCGATCGGCGCCTGATCCCACAGGCACCTACGCGTGCGGTACTCGAAGGAAACTGGAGGAAGCAATGAATCTCGTCGAACGCGCGGCGCAGGCCGCGCAGCCCGGTGACGACGGCGCGCTGAAGCCGTTGGAGGTCGCCGGTGCGGTCCCGACGACGCTGTGCACCCCTGCCGCGCTGGTCGGGACGCTCACCATCACCCCCACCCTGTTCGTAGCGGGCAACATGGTGAGCGACTTCGTCGGCATGCAGGACCAGGCCGGCGGCGGTGCCGGGCTGTCCGGCAAGTCCGGTGACGAGCTGCTCGGAATCCGGCTCAGCTCGATCAACGCCTGATCCGGCGGAACGCACGTCAAGGAAGGGCCACCCCGCAGGGTGGCCCTTCCCCGTGGTCCGCTCCACATCGGACACACGGACGACGTGCCGGTCAGCCGGACAACTGCAACCGGTACGCGATGCTCGCCGCTTCGGTGCGATTCCGGACATTCAGTTTACGGAGAATGTTCAGCACATGGGTGCCGACCGTCGCCCTGGAAATGTGGAGCTGTTCGGCGATGGTGGAATTCGGATACCCCTTCGCGAGATAGGAAAGGACCTCGTTCTCCCGCGTGGTGAGCTGGTCGAGTCGTCCCGTTTTGGGTGCCCTGACCAGATCGATGATCTGTTTCGCGTGCGGGCTGAGCAGTCTCGGGGAGATGAAGAGCTCTCTTTTTCGCGCCGAGTGGATCGCGGCCACGTACTGCCAGGCAGTGTCGCACTCGAGCACCACCGCCGAGGCGCCCGCCGCGAGCGCGTCGCTGACCTGCCCCGGCTCGTCCTCCGCGCAGACGGCGACCACCGGCAGCCTCGGTGACCAGGTGGGACCGTCGAGCCGGTGTGCGTCCCGCCATGCCGCGCTCCGGAACACCGAGGGCGACCTGACCAGCCAGATGCCTTCGCGCGCCGAGTTCTGGATGTGCCAGAAGTCGGCCACGAGACCGTCCGCCGCGATGGGGTTCATGCCGAAGCGGCCCCAGTCGAACGGAGTGGGCTCGAACGGTCTTCGCGGCTGCTCTTCCGAGCCTGCCGCGGTGTCCGGGCCGGTGACGACGTATACGTCGATATGATCTTTTCTTGAATCTTTTTTCAATTTCGCGGACCCCAGTTTCTCGCTCAGTGCACGAGCATTTACCGCTTTCGGGGATGTTACGCGACATGTCGCCCGATCGTGTCGGTAATTATCTGGCTGTGACCAGGATCACACTTGCTTGATTTTCCGGTGTTCGGGGGCAGCGACGTGGTGCCAAGATCCGTCATCTGCATGATGCCGGTGTTCACCACGCGGAGTTAGCCTTCTGGCTCACCTGCCCGGTCGAGACCCTGGGGTTCGACCTGTCTCTCGGGAGTGCGATGAAACTGCGGGGTAAAGTCCTTGCCACCAAACGGCGGCGGTACGTCGACGATCTCGATCGGACGTTCGGCCGGATCGAGCGGCTCACCGCGGTCGGGTCGACGATCGGTGCGCTGGAACAGCTCGCCACGCACAAGACGCTCGACGACAAGGGACTGCTGAGCTGGCCGGTCAACCGGACGCGGCTCGTCGGCGCGCACAAGTTCCACATCAAGCAGCTCGACAAGGTGCTCGCCTACCCCGGTGTGATCGGGCTGGTGCAGACCAGGCTGCTCAGCGGTGCCGGGCTGCTGGCGCCGGGCGGCACGCGCCGGTCGCGCGCGGCGTGCCTCGCGGGGCTGGCGGGCACCGGTGCGGCGATGAACGTGCGGAGCAACTACGGCCTCGACGGCTCGGACCAGCTCGCCTTCATCAACTACGCGGTGGCACTGCTGGAAAAGCTCTTCCCCGACGACCGCAAGGCCCGCGAGTTCGCACTGTCCTTCATCGCCGCGCAGAGCTGCCTGTCCTACTTCACCTCCGGGGTGGTCAAGATGACCTCGCCGGTGTGGCGCAACGGTGCCGCGATGCCGGGCATCTTCCGCACGCGGACCTACGGTGACAAGTTCCTCTTCGGACTGCTCCGCGACCGGGAGACCTTCGCCAAGCTGATGGCGTGGGGCGTGATGGTCGCCGAAGCCACGTTCCCGCTCGTGCTGGTCGTCCCGAAACCCGTCGCGCGGCTGTTCTTCCTGAGCGGGATGGCCTTCCACGTCGGCAACGCGAAGTTCATGGGGCTCAACCGGTTCTTCTGGTCCTTCGTCGCCACCTACCCCGCGGTGGAGTACTTCGCCCGTTCGTCGGGGAAGCGCGCATGACGGCCACGCGGAACCAGTGGGTGGCCGCCGCGCTCGGCGCCGCGGCACTCGCCCCGATCGCGGTGAAGCAGGCGGTGAACCGGCTCGCCCCGCCGGAGGGCGCGCCGGGCGAGTTCGTCGAGTTCGACGGAGAGCGCGTCCACGCGCTCGTCAACCGCGAAGGGGACGGCCCGACCGTCGTCTTCGAAAGCGGATTGTCCTGCCCCTGCACGGAATGGGCGTGGGTGCTGCGCGGGATCGACGGGCGGTTCCCCTACGTCGTCTACGACCGGCCCGGCAACGGCTGGAGCCCGGCACGCGGCCGTCGTGGTGCCGCCAAGACCAACGACGTGACGGCCGGACTGCTCGCCGCGCTCGGGCTGCCGGCACCGTACGTGTTCGTCGGGCACTCGGTCGGCGGGCTGGTTGCCCGCGCGTTCGCCGCGGGCAGGCCGGACCAGGTCGCCGGGCTCGTGCTCGCGGAGTCGTCTCACCCCGACCAGGGTTCCCGGGTGCCTGCCCAGCGCGAGGCGCTCCTGATGGTCCGGCACAACATCTCGAACCTGCGCCTGCGCAGCTTCTTCGGCGTCGATGTCGGCCCGGAGCCGATGCGGTACTTCCGCGCGCTGCCGCCCGAACTCGTCGCGTGCACCGTCCACGCCGTGTCATCGGCGGCCGTGTGGCGCGGCGCGGCCATGGAGTTCGACGTGTGGGAATCGCGGTGGGCCAAGGAAGTCAGGGACAAGCCACTGCCGGGCGACCTGCCCGTCGCCGTGCTCACCGCGGGCGTGAACGCCGACCCGCAGCACCTCGTGCTGCAGCGCGAACTGGCAGAGCTGTCCGATGTGCACCGGCACACCGTCGTCGACGGCGCCGACCACAACGGGCTGGTGATGCACCGCGAGCCCGCCGCCGAGATCGTCGGCGCCATCGAGTGGGCGGCCACCGCGCGCGTGCCCGTCCTCGAACCCCTGAACCGACCGAGGTGATGACGATGCGGCGAACGACCATCGCGAAGCTCGCGGGCAGGTGGAGCCTCTACGGCCTGCTGGCGTCCTGGTTCGGGCTGACGCTCTACCAGCAGGCCGGCGCGCCACACTGGCTGCAGGCCAAAGTGGACCCGATCGGGATCACGATCCCGAACTGGCGCTTCTTCGCACCGTTGCCGGGGCGCCACGACTACAACGTGCTCTACCGCGACCGGTTGCCGGACGGCACCGTCACCGCGTGGCGCGAGGAGGAGATCTCCGTCCCACGCAAGATGCTGCAGATGGTGTGGCATCCTCGCCGCCGCATGGAGAAGGCACTGTCCGATGTGGCCTCCCAGCTGTTCTCGATGGTGGACAAGGTCGAGGACCGGACGATCATCCAGCTCCTGATGCCCTACCTCGCGCTGCTGAACTTCGTCACGAACCAGGTGCCGCACCGCGACGGCGCGGTGGACGTGCAGTTCATGATCGCGCAGTCGGCGACCTACGACCCCACGGTGGAACCGGCGATGATGTTCCTGTCCGAATGGCATTCGCTGTACGGGGAGGCGCGATCGCTGCCCGCCGAGGCGGCACGTGAGGCGGTGCCGGCCGGATGACCGGCGGCGAGGACCTCGTACGCGCACGACTGGCCGAGGGCCCCGCCGGGTTCCTGCTCGGGGAGAAGAGCGGCGTGCCGGCCGAGGACGGGCGGACGATCGAGGTCGACGACCCGTCCACCGGCACGCCGATCGGCTCGGTCGCCGCGGCAGGTCAGTCCGATGTGGACAATGCGGTTTCGGTGGCGGCGGCTGCCGTCGAGGATCGCAGGTGGTCGGTCAAGCACCCCGGCAAGAAGGCGCTCGCGCTGGCGAGGCTCGGCGAGCTGATCGACGAGCACGCGGACGAACTCGCCTACTGGGAGGCGTTGGACGGCGGTATCCCGATCGCGCTGGGACCGCTGCAGGCGTACGCCGCGTCCGGGCTCTGCCAGTACTATTCGGGCTGGCCGTCGCGGCTCTACGGCGACCTCAACCCGCTCGTGCACAACTTCCACGCCTACACCCTGCGCGAACCGGTCGGCGTGGTCGCGGTGCTGGTGCCGTGGACCCAGCCGCTGGTGACCACGCTGCTGCGGGTCCTTCCCGCGCTCGCCGCCGGCAACTGCGTCATCCTCAAGCCGTCGCGGCGGGCACCCTTCAGCGCCTTGCGCGTGGCCGAACTCGCCATGGAGGCAGGCCTTCCGCCCGGTGTGCTGACCGTGCTCACCGGTGACGGCCCGTCGACCGGTGCCGCGCTCGCCGCGCATCCCGGGGTCGACCTGGTCACCTACGCCGGGCCGACCGGGCCGGGGGTGGCGGTGCACGGGCTGGCCGCGCGCACCCCCGGCAAGCGCGTGCTGCTCCAGCTCGGCAGCACCAATGCCGCGGTGGTGTTCGCCGACGCCGATCTCGGCACGGCGGCGCTCGCGGTCGCGTCCTCGGTGTGGCAGGTGGCCGGGCAGCTCCCGAACGCCTGCGGGCGGCTGCTCGTGCACCGGTCCGTCCACGACGAGGTCGTCGAGCGGGTCGCCGAGCAACTCGGCACGCCGAAGATCGGGTCCGCGCTCGATCAGGACACCAGGATGGGCCCGCTGATCTCGGCGGCGCATCGGAAGCACGTGCTCGACGCCGTCGCGCTCGCCGAGGCCGGTGGCGCGGCGGCGGTCCTTCGTGGACGGATCCCGGACGGGCCGGGCTATCTGCTGACGCCCACGCTGCTCACCGCCGAGACCGAGGCCGCCGTGGTGGCCACCCGCGAGCTGGCGGGCCCGGTGCTGACCGTGCTCCCGTTCGACGACGACGAGCACGCGGTGCGGCTGGCCAACTCCGGCGGCGGGGCGATCGGCGCCGGGCTGTGGACCTCCGACGTGGTCAGGGTGCACCGGCTCGCGCCACGGCTTCGCGCGGGCTCGGTGTGGGTCAACGTGCACGGCCTGATGGACGGTTCCGCGCCCTACGGCGGCGCGGGCGGTTCGGGGCTCGGCAGGGACGGGGGACAGGAGTGGATCCATTCCTACACCGACGCGAAGGCCGTCTACGTGGGGCTCGGCCCGGAACCTCCGAGGTGATCGGATGAGTACCCCGGATGTGCTCTTTCCCGGCGGAGGAGCCGTGAGCACCGACGACGTGCTTTTCCCAGCGGAGGAGGCATGAGTACCGACGACGTGCTCTTCCCAGCGGAGGAGGCATGAGTACCGACGACGTGCTCTTCCCAGCGGAGGAGGCATGAGTACCGACGACGTGCTCTTCCCAGCGGAGGAGCCGTGAAGACCGACGACGTGCTTTTCCCAGCGGAGGAGGCATGAGCACCGCGATCGTGGTCGGCAGCGGCCCGAACGGGCTCGCCGCCGCGGTCGCGCTGGCGCGCGCCGGGGTCGAGGTGACGGTGTTGGAGGCCGGGCGCGAGATCGGCGGCGGCACCAGGAGCGGCGATCTCGGCATGCCCGGCCTGGTGCACGACCACTGCTCGGCGACCCATCCGATCGCCGCGGTGTCCCCGTTCCTCCGTTCGCTCGATCTCGGACGGCACGGCCTTCGCTGGCGCACCGCGGAGATCGACTGCGCCCACCCGCTCGACACCGGCGAAGCCGCGCTGCTGCTGCGTTCCGTCGACGACACCGCCGCCGGGCTCGGCGCCGACGAGCGCGCGTGGCGGCGGCTGTTCGGGCCGCTGTCGTCGAGTTTCGACACGCTTGCCGAAGACCTGCTGCACCCGCTCGTCCGCGTGCCGCGGCATCCGGTTTCGCTCGCCCGCTTCGGGATGCGCGCGATGCTGCCCGCGGCGGCGCTGGCGCACCGGTTCCGCACCGACGGCGCTCGCGCGCTCTTCGGCGGCGTCGCCGCGCACGCCTTCCACCCGTTCCACCTGCCTGCCACGGCGGGCATCGGGCTCACCATCATCGGGGCAGGGCACCGGGCGGGCTGGCCGGTGGCCGAGGGCGGGTCGGCGGCGATCACCACCGCGCTGGCGGGCCTGCTCGCCGAGCTGGGCGGGAAGATCGAGACCGGCGTGCGCGTGCGGGCGGCCGGCGAGCTGCCGCCGTCGGACGTCGTGCTGTTCGACCTGGCACCGCGCGCGGTCGCCGGCATCCTCGGTGACGAACTGCCGAAGCGGGTGGCGAAGGCCTACCGCCGGTACTCCTACGGGCCGGCCGCGTACAAAGTGGACTTCGCGGTGGACGGCGGCGTGCCGTGGTCCACTGTGGACTGCCGACGGGCGGGCACGGTGCACCTCGGCGGTGGGTTCGAGGAGATCGCGGCCACCGAGCGGCAGATCGCCGCGGGCACGATGCCGGAGCGGCCGTTCACCCTCGTCGGGCAGCAGTACCTCGCCGATCCGTCCCGATCCCGCGGCGACGTCCACCCGGTGTGGGCCTACGCGCACGTGCCGAGCGGGTACACCGGTGACGCGACGGAACACGTGATCCGGCAGATCGAGCGGTTCGCCCCCGGGTTCCGCGAGCGGATCGTCGCGCGGGAGAGCCGGTCGGCCACCGCGTTCGAGGCGTACAACCCGAACTACGTCGCGGGCGACATCGTCGGCGGGGCGAACACCTTGCGGCAGCTCGTGTTCCGGCCGAGGGCGGCGTTCGACCCGTACCGGACCGGCGTGCCGGGCCGGTACCTCTGCTCCGCCGCCACCCCGCCCGGCGCGGGCGCGCACGGCATGTGCGGCGCGAACGCCGCCGCCGCCGCGCTGCGGTACCTCGAACGGGTTCAGTTGTCGTAGTACGAGGAAGGCGGCTGGTCCCAGCGCTGGGTCGGCGCGGGTGCTTCCGGCTGCTGCTTGCGGCGCACCGTGCGCGAGTTCGCCGCGGTGCTGCTGATCACCGCGGCGATCACGAGCCCGAGCACCAGGTTGATGATCGCCGTCGCCACTTTCGCGCTCAGCACCACGGTGAGCGTGAGCGGCAGCACCACGGCGATGAGCGTCACCAGCACCATGATCCAGCCGAAGAAGGTGCCCGGTGCCGGGACGGCGAGGCTGAGCAGGTGCATCAGCGCGGTGGCGAGCAGCGCGATCGCCGCCGCCACGATCGCGTAGGTCGTGGTGCTGGCGTTGCCCCAGATGCCGGCGCCCTTCGGGGCCAGCACCTCCACCCCGAAGATGCCGCGGGCGATGAGCAGGCCGACGACCGCGACCAGCGCGGCCACCACCGCCGTCGCGACACCGCCCGCCCACAGGCGGCCCGCGTCCACCCCGTACCGGACGTTCTCGCGGTAGTCGGCCATCTGCTGTTCCCTCCGCTCGGCGACGCGCCCTACCCCCCGATTGTCACGCGATTCGGCGTGGCCCGCCTGTCCGGACGAGCGCTAAAGGGATCCGAAGAGCCAGTTGCCGAGCGCGTCGAGGTCGGTGCCGGTGTGGAACTGGCGCGCGGCGTCGAGCAGCTCGTCCACCGTGAGGCTGCCGTCGTTGTCCGTGTCGAGCTTGGCGAACGCCTCGGCGGAATCCTCCGCCGGATTGCCGATGGCCTCTTCGAGCCGCCGGAACTCGGCCGGTTCGAGCGTGCCGTTCCCGTCCGTGTCGGCGACTTCGACGGCAGCCTTGATGAGCTGGCGCAACCCGTGCTCGAACCCGCCCGAGACGGCGAAGGCGGCGATCATGCCGTCGCGGTACTCGCGGTCGTTGATGCGGCGGTCGCCGTCGATGTCGAGGCTCTTCAGCAACTCGTGCCAGAACCCCTGGAACGCGTCGGTGAGCGCGACGTCCTTCGGCGACCCCGGCGGCACGTCGAACGCCGCGGCGATGCGGGTGGCCATCGCGAGCAGGTCGTCGTGGGTGATGTCGCCGTCGCGGTCGAGGTCGAAGAAGTCGAAGAACTTGCGGAGCCGGGCATCGCGGCTGCTCGGCGGTGTCTTCGTCGGCACGGCGCTGGTCCCTTCGCTCGTGGCGTGGGGCTCCATGGTAGTTCGCCGAGCGGGTCCGGCGCGTTGGTCAATTCGGTCTAATGCGCCGGTGGTCCCGGCAAATCGGACACCGGGACCACCGGTGCTCACGCGCGACTGTCCTGAAGGGACGGTGTGCGCAGCGCGGCCTCGAGCCGGGGGACCACGGCGGCCAGCCCGGCGGCGTTCGGGTGAAGCGGTGCGATGCCGTTGTCGATGACGGTGGGCAGCACGCCCTCGATCCACTTGGTGCCGATGCCCTGGCAGGCGTCGTGCCCGATGCTCGGCGTCCTGATGTCGACGTAGGTGGCGCCGTGGCGCGCGGCCTGTTCCGCCATGCGGGTGTTGAGCCGGTCGATGTTGCCCTGGACGTAGTCGGCGTCCTGCGGCAGCACCGGCACGAACGGCCAGCAGCCGCCGGGCTGGATGCCGGTCGGGTAGCCGACCATCAGGATCCTCGCCTTCGGCGCGCGGTGGCGGATCTGCTCGATCACCGTGCCGTAGGTTGGCGCGAACGC
This sequence comes from Amycolatopsis minnesotensis, assembly GCF_039529815.1. NCBI lineage: Bacteria > Bacillati > Actinomycetota > Actinomycetes > Pseudonocardiales > Pseudonocardiaceae > Amycolatopsis > Amycolatopsis minnesotensis. The sequence continues at coordinate 134,543 of NZ_BAAANN010000023.1, forward strand.
GTCGATCCTGCGCGCGTACCGGTCGACCCCGCCCTCGGTGCTGGTCGCCTTGCACGACTTGCCCAGCAGCGGGGCGTCGATGATCCCGGTCTGCGGCAGCAGGTTGACGCAGGACGTCGCGAGGCCGACCAGCCCGATGTCGTTGCCGCCGATCTGCACGGTGACCAGGGTGGTGTCCCTGCTGAGCGCGTCGTACTGCGGTTTCGCGGTGCCGAAGACGTTGCCCGGCTGGGGTTTGCCGAAGTCCTCGGTGGTCGCGCTGCTGCACGTGACGTCACGGGTGGCGGCGGGCTTGATCTTCTTCGACAGCAACTGCGCGTAGTCGACGGCGGAACGCGCGCAGGTGAACAGGTCGCTCTGCGGCAGCACCAGCGCGCCGGCCGCGAACGAATCGCCCATCGCCACGTACACCTGGCGCGCGGGCGCCGCCGTCGCGGGCGTGCCGAGCCCGATCATCGCCAGCGCGGTACCGGTCACCGCCGCGGCGCGGGCGAGTCTTGCCCGGCGTGGCCGGGGTGGGGCGGGGACGGTCACGGCTGCCTCCTGCATGCGTCAGTGAATGTGAAGGTCTCTCATGATTGGTGTGAGAAGGATCGTCCGGCGCGGCCGGGCGCACTAGGCGCGCGACGCGCGTCCGTGGCCGGGGTTTTTGTAGGCTCCCTCTATGACGATGGGGTCGGGGCGCGCGTGGCGACGGCTGGACGCGGCGGTGCTCACCCAGCTCGAACCGGACGTGGCCGCGATCGCGGGCGCCGCGATCGAGCAGGTGCACGCGGGGCTGCGGCAGCCGCTCGACGAGGCGACCGCGGCGAACCTCCAGGTGACCGTGAACGCCGCCTTGACCGCGTTCTTCGCCGAGATCGGCCACCCCGAAGCGGCCGCGGACCGCGAGCTGTTCGGCGGCACGGTCGACGACCCGGCCGGGCGGCTCGCGCTCGCACTGGCGCTGCGGATCCAGCCGCACGTCGCCCCGTCCGATGCAGAGGGATCCTCTAAAAAACCGCTGCGCTCCGATTGAGCGTCAGTGACGGGTTTCGATCGACAGGTCGCCGCTGTTGAACGCGCGGCCCCTCTCGCTGGCGAGCAGGTCGTGCGGGTAGCCGAGTTCGATCGCGCTGGCCTGGTCGAGGCGGGCCAGCTGGGCGGCGGTGAAGTCGACCTCCAGCGCACCCAGGTTGTCCTCGAGCTGCGCGGGGGTGCGCGCGCCGATGATCGGTGCGGTCACGCCCGGGTTCCGCAGGGTCCAGGCCAGGCCGACCTGGCCGGGTGTGCGGCCCATCTCCGCGGCGACCTCCAGCACGACGTCCGCGATGGCGAGGTTGCGTTCGGTGACGTCGCCGTTGGCGATGTTGAAGCCCTTGCGGGTGCCGTCAGCGTCGACCTCCGTCGCGGTCAGGTCGTCGCGGCTGTACTTGCCGGTGAGCACCCCGCCTGCCAGCGGTGAAAACGGGAGCACCCCCAGGCCCAGCTCGCGTGCCATGGGGATCAGGTCGCGTTCCGCGGTGCGCTGGATCAGGTTGTATTCGATCTGCAGCGCGACCAGCGGCGACCAGCCGCGCAGGTCGGCGATCGCCTGCATGCGCGACACCTGCCAGGCCGGGGCGCTGGACATCGCCACGTACAGGATCTTGCCCTGCCGGACCAGGTCGTCCATGCCGCGCAGGACCTCCTCGGCCGAGGTGGTGAAATCCCACACGTGCAGGTAGAGCAGATCGAGGTAGTCCGTGTTCAGCCGTCGCAGGCTGGTTTCCACCGACGCGAACAGGTTCTTGCGGTGACTGCCCCCGGAATTCGGATCGCCCGGCCGGCTCAGCGTCGAGTACTTCGTCGCCAGCACCAGGCTTTCGCGGTTGTCGCGGGTGAATTCGCCCAGCAGGCGCTCGGAACTGCCATTGGTGTAGGTGTTCGCGGTGTCGATGAAGTTGCCGCCGCGCTCGACGTAGCGGTCGAACAGCTTGCGCGCGTCGTCCTGCTCGGCGCCCCAGCCCCACTCGGTGCCGAAGGTCGCCGCGCCCAGCGCCAGCGGGGAGACCCGCAGCCCGGAGCGGCCCAGCAGCCGGTAGGTGTCGAGAGTGAGCGGCATCGTGTCCTCCTGTACTCGTGATCGGTGTCGACGACGAGCCTGCAACCGCCATGAGCTGGGAATAAGGGAAGGAAATTCCTGGGAGGGCCAGTCCTACCCTGCTGTAATGTCGATCGTGATGACCCGCACCGTGGACACGACACAGGAGCTGGCCGCGTTCCTGCGGACCCGGCGCGAACGCCTCGACCCGGACGACTTCGGCCTGCCGTCGCGCAGGCAAGCCCGGCGCACCCCGGGCTTGCGCCGCGAAGAGGTCGCCGAACTGGCCGGGGTCAGCATCGACTACATCGTGCGGCTGGAACAGGCCCGCGGGCTGCGGCCCTCGGCGGAGGTGGTGGAGGCGCTGGCGCGAGCGCTGCGCCTGGCCCCCGACGAACGCGCCTACCTCTTCGACCTGGCCCAGCAGCGCCCCCGCACCGCGGACAAGCTCGCCACCGCGGCCGCGCCGCCGCTGGCCCGGCTCGTCACCGATCTGTCGCCGCTGCCCGCCATGCTGATGAACCACCGCTACGACATCCTGGCCTGGAACGGCGAAATGACGAAGCTGCTCCTGGATTTCGGCACCCTGCCACCGGCGCAGCGCAATTCGATGTGGCTGTGCCTGCTGCATCCGGAGATCCGCGAGTTCTACGTCGACCGCGAACGCGTCGTGCGGGAGGGCGTCGCCCACCTTCGTACCGCGTGGGCCGCGCATCCGGAGGATCACGCGCTGGCCGACCTCATCGCCGAATTCACTGCTGGGGACCGGGAATTCGCGCGGTGGTGGGGCGAGCGGGACGTCAAGGTCATGGGGCGGGGGCGCAAGGAGATGCGGCATCCTGTTGCCGGGTTGATCGGGGTGCACTTCGAAACGCTTACGCCACTTCAGGATCCGGATCAGCTCTTGGTGATCTACCGCGCCGCGGATGACGGTAGCCGGGTGGCTTTGGAGCGGTTGTTCGCTCGGTGAGCGGGCTTCTGTGCTCGCGTTTTGGCGGGCACGGTGTTCGGCTGGTCGGTGGTGTGAAAATCGCTGTCCGCGTCATCCTGTGGGCGCATGTCCGCGGCCACCCTGAGTCGCATCGGCCGTCGTTCTGCGGCCCGATGCGGTTGACGGGGTGCTGCGCCTAGCCTCGGAGACAACGCCATGGTTTCCACTGTGGACGGTCCAGGGAGGAAGCGCGATGAAGACCGGTGAGTACCTCGCCGCGACGGCCGACGAGCTGGCGGGTCACACCGCGGCGGACAAGGCCGCGGGCGGGGTGAGCCAGAAGGCGCTGTTCCGGCGGCGCGGTGCCATCGAGCTCGACGGGGACAGCGTGGTGCTGCGGACCTGGTCGGACACGCATGACCTGGTGCTGCGCCGCGAGGACGTCACGACCATCCGGCGCGAGTTCACCGATCTCTACGGCCGCTTCATCGGCGGCCTGCTCGACCGGGGCAAGCCGCTGATCGTCGACACCAGGACGGCGGGCGAGATCTACCTCCTGATCGACCGCAAGGAGTTCATGGAGACCACCGACAACAAGGGCTGGGAGAAGGACCTCAACGCGTGGCGCGATGCACGGTAGGCGCCCCGTGACGAACGGATCACCCGCGTCGGGGCGCGCACCCGGCCGTCTTTGGTGATACTCGACGTGTGCAGGGACTTGACATGCGGTTTCTCGGCCACTCGACGGTCAGGATCGAGCTGGCCGGGCGGGTGGTGCTGACCGATCCGGTGCTGACACCGCGGATCGGGCCGCTGCGCAGGGTGACCGGCGCGCTCGGCGAGGACGCGTGGGCCGACGTGGACACGGTCCTCATCTCGCACCTGCACGGGGACCACCTGCACCTGAACTCCCTGCGCGTGCTCGGCAGGGGCACGTCGATCGTGGTGCCGCGCGGCGCGGGGGCGTGGCTGCGAGGGAAGGGGTTCACCGACGTCAGCGAGATCGCGCCAGGTGAGACCATCGAAGACGGGGCGCTGACCGTGACGGCGACGGAGGCCAGGCACTCCGGGCACCGGTGGGGGCCGCGCCTCACCCACGGCCCGCAGGCACCCGCGGTCGGGCACCTGGTCAGCGGCGGCGGCACGCGGATCTACGCCGCCGGTGACACCGACCTCTTCGACGGGATGCGCGAAATCGGGCCGGTCGACGTGGCGCTCGTCCCGGTCTGGGGCTGGGGGCCGACGCTGGGCCCCGGCCATCTCGACCCCGAGCGGGCGGCGAAGGCCGTTGAGCTGATCGAACCTGCCGTCGCGGTGCCCGTCCACTGGGGAACGCTGGCGCTGACCGGGCTGACGAGGGTGCCGTTCGGCGTGGGCCGGACGATGCGGCGGCTGCTGGTGGACCCGCCGCGGGAGTTCGCGGCCGCGGTGGCGCGTACGCACGCGCGCACGGAGGTGATCGTCACCGAACCGGGCGATCGCGTGCTGCCCGGCGCGAGGTCCGGCTCGTGAGCACGGTCGTGCTCGCGTTCGACTGGTCGGACACCGCGAACGTCGGCTACCCGGTGCTGGGCGGTGGCGTGCTGCTCGGGTCGATCATCCCGATCGTGCCCACCGGCGCGGTGGTCGGCGCCGCGGCGGCGGTCGCGATGACCACCGGCCACCTTTCGCTGCCGCTCGTGCTCATCCTGTCCACCGTCGCCGCCTTCGCCGGTGACGTCGCGACGTTCGGGATCGCGCGCCTCGGCAGCCAGGCCGCGGTGCGCTGGGTGGCCCGAGGGCAGCGCGCGGACCAGCTCGAAAAGGCACGCGACCAGTTCACCCGGCGCGGCTGGCAGATCGTGGTGATCGGCAGGCTCGTCCCGGCGGGCCGGATCCCGGTGCTGCTCGCCGCTGGGGCGCTCGCCTACCCGTGGCGCAGGCTCGTGCCGGCCTCGCTCGCCGCGTGCTTCGTGTGGGCGGTCGCCTACGCGCTGCTCGGGGTGGTCAGCGGCGGCATCTTCGATTCGCCGCTGGTGGCCACCGTGCTCGCGACGGTGCTGGTGCTGCTCGTGACGGTGCTGATGAACGTGGTCTCGCGGCTGCGGAAGCGGAAGAAGGCAGGAGAGCGGTCATGAACCTTCCCCCGGCGAAGGGCAGGCTGCTGCGCGGCGGCCGGGCGGCGGCGCGGATCCTGCTGGTGTGGCTCGCGGTCGTCGGCGCGCTGCGGGCCACCGACGCGCTGCTGCCGGGGTTCGCGATGCACCACTGGTGGCAGCCGACCGTGTGCGCGCTCCTGCTCGGCCTGCTCAACGCCGTGGTGTGGCCGCTGGTGCTGCGGATCGCGCTGCCGGTGGCGATGTTCACCTTCGGCATCGGGTCCTTTCTCCTGCTCGGCGCGGGCGCGCTCGCGATCTTCAGCGCGATGCCGGGCGTGGAGATCCACGACTTCGGCTCGGCGGTGGTCGTGGTGCTCGTGATGGCCGCGGTCGGCGCGCTGATCACCGGTGTGCTCGCGGTCGACGAGGACGAGATCTTCTTCCGCAGGGCGGCCCGCCGCGCACGCCGCGGTGCCGGGAACCGGGCGCCCGAGTCACCGGGCATCCTGTTCCTCCAGGTCGACGGGCTCGGGTACGACGTGGTCCGCCGCGCCGTCCGCGACGGTGACATGCCGACGCTCGCCGCGTGGCTCACCGGCGGAAGCCACGCGCTTTCCCTGTGGCACACCGACTGGAGCTCGCAGACCGGGGCCAGCGTGTGCGGGATCCTGCACGGGTCCAATCACGACATCCTCGGTTTCCGTTGGTACGAAAAGGATCGCGACCACGTGATGGCGTGCGCGCACCCGCGTGACGCGGCGGAGATCGAGCGGCGGCACAGCGACGGCAAGGGCCTGCTCGCCGACGACGGCGCCGCACGCGGCAACCTGTTCACCGGGGACGCGCCGCATTTCAGCCTCACCATGAGTTCCATCGCCGGGCTGGTGCCCAAGGACAAACGACGGTCCAAAAAGGACCGAATCGGCGCCGGGTACTACGCCTACTTCGCCAACCCCGTCAACGCGTTGCGCACGTTCGCCGCGTCGCTCGTCGATGTCGGGCGTGAGCTTTCGGCCGCTTCTCGGCAGCGTCGCGCCGACGTGCGGCCCCGGACCAAGCGGGGCGGCTGGTACCCGCTGGCGAGGCCGGGTACCACGGTGATCGCGCGCGACGTCGTGGTCTCGGCGATCATCGAGGACATCCTCAACGGCAGGCCCGCGGTGTACGCGGACTTCCTCGGCTACGACGAGGTCGCGCACCATTCGGGGATCGAGCGGTTCGACGCACTCGCCGTGCTGCGCTCGATCGACCAGCAGATCGGCCGGATCGCCCGCGCCTGCCAGCTCAGCACCCGCCGCTACCACGTGGTGGTGCTCTCCGATCACGGGCAGACCCAGGGCTGGGCGTTCGCCGACCGGTTCGGCGAGCCGATGGAGTCGCTCGTCGGCAGGCTCTGCGGCGGCTCCGGCGACGATCCCGGCGCGCACAGCGCCCGCCGTTCCGCGGAGGGCTGGCAGGTGGGCGCCGCGCTCGCCGAGGCGACCTCTGGTGGCGGGCTGATCGCGCGACGCCTGCGGGGCAGGGTCGAGCGCGCCGGTTCCGCGGACGACCGTCCCCGCACGGAAAGCGGCAAGCCGGGCGAGGTCAGCAGGGTCGCGCCCGGCGTGGTGACGGTGGTGTCGGGGCATCTCGCGATGGTGTCGTTCACCGGGCACGAGGGCAGGGTGCCGCTGGAAACCGTCGAGCGCGAGTACCCGGAGCTGCTGCCGTCCCTTGTGGACCACGACGGCGTCGGGTTCATCCTGGTGCGCAGCGAGGAGTTCGGGCCGGTGGTGCTCGGCCGCGACGGGCTGCACCGGCTGGAGACCGGCGTGGTCATCGGCGAGGACCCACTGCTCGGCTACGGCGAGCACGCCGCCGGCCTGATCCGCCGCGTCGACCGGTTCCCGCACTGCGCCGATCTGATGATCAACAGCAGGTACGATCCGTCCACAGGGGACGCTTCACCGTTCGAACCGCACGTGGGCTCGCACGGCGGTCTCGGCGGCCCGCAGTCGCGCGCGTTCCTGGTGCACCCCAAGGAGTTCGAGGTGCCGGCCGAGATCGTCGGCGCGGAGCGGGTGCACCGGCTGTTCCGGGACTGGCTGGCGGACGTGCGCGTACCGGCGCACGCCAGCCGAGCCGCCGATCAGCCCGCTGTCGGCAGGTAGTGCGGCGGGCGCCACGCGTCGAGCTTGCGCTCCGCGGCGCCCGCGATGGACAGCAGCTTCGCGTCCTGCCAGTGCCCCGCCATCAGGAGCACGCCGATCGGCAGCTCGCCGACCGAGCCGGCGGGCACCGACACCGACGGGTAGCCCGCGACCGCGGCCGGGGTGGACGACGGGATGACGTCGTTGTCGCCCCGCGCGCAGTCCGTCGTCCACGCCGGCGGGTTGGTCGGCGAGGCGATGGCGTCGAGCCGGTAGCGCGCCATCGTGTCGTCGATCGACTGCCGCGACAGCGTTCGCAGTTCGCGCCGGTTGGCCTGGTACTGCGGATCGGTGGTGGGCGGCGCGGCCAGTGCCTGCTCGAACAGCTCCTGCCCGGCGAAGCAGGTCTGCTCGCCGGGATGGGTCCGGTTGAACTCGATCAGCCCGGCGAGATCGCGCGGCGCGCCGGTCCTGGTGCGCAGGTAGCTGTCGATGTCCCGGTGGAATTCGCTCAGCAGTGCCGGGAACTCCAGTGCCGCGATGCGGTCCTGGTGGGGGAGTTCGACTTCGACGACGGTCGCGCCCGCGGCCCGCAGCTTGTCCGCGGCCCGCGACATCACCGCGTCGACCTCCTTGCCGAGCGTTGGCAGCCGCCACAGCCCGATCCGCTTGCCGCGCAAGGCGTCCGGGCGCAGCGCGGCCGCGTAGTCGGTGGTCTGGTCCGCTGGATAGGTGGCGGTCGCCGGGTCGGCGGGGTCACGGCCCTGCAGCACGGACAGCGTGATCGCGGTGTCGACGACGTTGCGCGCCATCGGCCCCGCGGTGTCCTGCTCGGCCGAAATCGGCACCACCCCGGACCGGCTCACCAGGCCGAGGCTGGGCTTGTGCCCGACCACGCCGTTCATCCCCGCCGGGCAGACCACCGACCCGTCGGTCTCGGAGCCGATCGCCACCTGGGCGAGCGATGAGGCCAGCCCCGCGGCCGAACCGGCGGAGGAGCCGCACGGGTTGCGGTCGAGGACGTACGGGTTGTTCGTCTGGCCGCCGACCGCGGACCAGCCCGAAGTCGGCTTCGCGGCGCGGAAGTTCGCCCACTCGGACAGGTTCGCCTTGCCGATGATGACCGCGCCCGCCGCGCGGAGCCTGGTGACCAGCGTCGCGTCCCGCGACGGCGGCGGCCCGGCCAGCGCGAGCGAGCCGGCCGTCGTCGGCAGGTCACCGGTGTCGATGTTGTCCTTGAGCAGCACCGGGATGCCGTCCAGCGGACCGCGCGTGCTGCCGGTGCGGTGGCGGCGGTCGCTCGCCGCGGCCTGCCGCAGCGCGGTCTCGTCGACGCGCAGCACGGCGTTGACCTTGCGGTCCACCGTGCGGATGCGGGCGAGGTAGGCCGAGGTGAGTGCGACCGAGCTGAGCCTTCGGTCGTGCATCCTCTGCTGGAGCTGGGGAATGGTGACGGTGTCGAGATCCACGGGACACCCGTCGTCGGCCGACGCCGGTGCCGTGAGGCAGGTCGCGGCGATCAGGGAAGCGAAGGTGAGTGCTGCTGCTTTTCGCATGGGTCCATACCACTACCCCCTGGCACGCGGCGCAACGACCGTAGCGAAGGAGCGTCCGTGTGGTCCTTCATCGGTGCACCTGCTTCGGGTCGACGGCGTCGCGCAGGCCGTCGCCGACGAAGTTCACCGAAAGCACGGTGAGCGCGATGGCGACCCCCGGCGGGATCCACAGCCACGGCATGGTCTGGATCAGCGTGAGGTTCTGCGCGTCGGTCAGCATGTTGCCCCAGCTCGCCTGCGGTGGCCGCACGCCGAGCCCGAGGAACGACATCGTGGTCTCCAGCATCACGGCCTGCGCGACGGCGAGGGTGCCGGTCACCGTGGCCGGGGGCAGCGCGGCCGGGAGCACGTGCTTGCGGATGAGCCATCCCGTGCTCGCACCGCTCACCCTGGCCGCCTGCAGGTGCGCGCGATCGCGCTGCGAAAGCGTGACGCCGCGGACCACGCGCGCGGCGATCGGCCACTGGGTGCACCCGATCGCGAGCACCAGCACCGGCACGCTCGGCCCGACGATCCCGGCGAGCACCATGACCACCACGACGATGGGGAAGGACAGCACGGTGTCGGCGGTGCGCATGACGAGCGAGTCCACCCAGCGGCCGAGCAGCCCGGAGAGCGAGCCGAGCACGGTGCCGAGCAGCACCGCGAAGGCGGCCGCGAGCAGCCCGACGAGCAGGGAAACCCGTCCCGCGTCGAGGGTCCTGGCGAACACGTCACGACCGGAGGGGTCGGTGCCGAACCAGTGCGCCGCGGACGGTCCCCGTCCCGCCGCGGCGAGGTCGACCGCGTCCGGGTCGGCCGCGAGCACCGGCGCCAGCACGGCCAGCACGACGATCACGAGCAGCACCACGGCACCGGCCACCGCGAGCCTGTTGCGGCGGAAGCGGGCCAGCGCCCTGCCGCGAGGAGTGCTCATCGCAGGCCCACCCTCGGGTCGACCACGGCGTAGAGCAGGTCGGCGATCAGGTTGCAGGCGAGCACGAGCATCGCGACGTAGAGCGCGAAACCGATGATCACCGGGTAGTCCTGCTGCGTGATCGAGGAGATCGCGAGCTGGCCCATCCCCGGCCAGGCGAACACCTGCTCCAGCACCACGGCGCCGGCGAGTAGCTGCGGGATCTGGTACATCACCACGGTGATCAGCGGGATCAGCGAGTTGCGCAGCCCGTGCCGCACCACGACCCTCGCCGGTGACACGCCCTTCGCCGTGGCGGTGCGCACGTAGTCGGCGCCGAGTTCTTCGATGAGTCCACTTCGGACGTACCGGGTGAACGGCCCCGCGGTGATGAACGCGAGGATCAGCCCGGGCAGCGCGAGGTGGCGGAGCTGGTCGAGCGGATCGACGACCCCCGGCGTCGTCATCCCCGACGACGGCAGCAGGCCCCAGCGCAGCGACACGAAGTAGATCGCGACGATGCCGAGGAAGAACGGCGGCAGCGACACCGCGCCGAGGCTCAGGCCCGTCGCCGCGTAGTCGGCGAACGAGTTCCGCCGCACGGCCGCGAGCACGCCGAGCCCGAGCGCTATCACCAGTGCGAGCGCCAGCGCGGTGCCCATCAGCTCCAGCGTCGGCGCGAGGCGTTCGCCGAGCACCTCGGTCACCGGGCGCCCGCTGACGAACGAGTGCCCGAGATCGCCGGTGAGCGCGTGCGTGAACCACGTCCAGTACTGCGTCGGCAGCGGCTGGTCGAGCCCCAGCTCGTGCCGTTTCACCTCGATGAACCCGGCGTCGCCCTGGAGCTGGTCCGGGCTGATCAGCATCCGCACCGGGTCGCCGGGCGCCGCCCGCACCAGCAGGAAGACCCCCACGCTGATCAGCAGGAACACGCCGAGGTTGACCAGCACCCGCCGGACCACGAATACCGTCACTGGCCCAGCTTCCAGTCAGCGAACTGCCAGGCGCCGACCTCGTTGTTGATCGCGCCGTTCGGGGTGAACCCGTGCAGCCGGGTGGCGTGCGCCCAGATGGTGTCCGGGTTGTACAGCCAGACGTACGGGGCCCGCGCGTTCTCCAGCGCGGCGGCCTGGCGGTACAACGCCGTCCGCGCGGCGGGGTCCGCGGTGGCGTTCGCCCTCGCCATCAGCTCGTCGAACGCGGGGTCGCAGAAGCGGCCGACGTTGCCGCCTGCCGGGTACGCCTGCGCGCAGGCGTCGATCGCGCCGACCGAGGACGGGTCGGTGGCGTAGTTGCCGCCGCCGAAGAGCGCGAGGTCGAAGCTGGCGTCCGCATAGGACTGGGTCAGCTCGCCCGCCTGCACCTGCTTGAGCTCGGTGGCCACGCCGACGGCCCGCAACTGGCTCTGCACGATCGTCGCGGTGGTGTCCCGGTCGCGCTGGCCGGGGACCCAGCTCAGCCGCACCGGCTGGGCCGGATCCCAGCCCGCTTCGGCCAGCAGCCGCTTCGCTTCGCCGGGGTCGTAGGCGTAGCCGTCCGGTTCCGACGGCGCGGCGTCGCCGGAGAAGCTCGAGTTCACCACGGACCCCGCGCCGCCGAGCACGGTGTCCACAAGCGACTTCCGGTCGATCGCGTGCAGGAAGGCCTTTCGCACCAACGGGTTCTGGAAGCGCGCCTGCCGCTGGTTGACCGCGATCCGGGTGAACCCGGGGCTCGGCGCCTTCACGATGGCGATCCCCGGCAGTTTCCGCACGCTCGGCAGATCGGTCGGCGAGATCTGCGCGAGGTCCATCTCGCCGGTGCCGAGCTGACCGGTGGCCACGTCCGAGCTGACCGGTTTCAGGATGACCTTCCTGACCGGCACCGGCCGGCGGTAGCGCGGGTTCGCCGCGAGTTCGACGTACTGGTCGGTCTGGTAGCCGACGAACCGGAAGGCGCCGGTGCCCACGGACGGCTTGGTGAAGAACGGGTCGGCGCCGAGCTTCGACGGCGGGACCTGCCCCAGCACGTGCTGGGGCAGCAGGGGGAGGTACCCGACGAGCGCGAGCAGACCGGCGGCCGGCCTGCTCGTCCGGATGGTCACCGTGGTGTCGTCCGGGGTGCCGATCCCGGCCAGCGTCGAGGCCGCGCCGCTCTTCAGCTCGGCGGCGCCCGCGACGTCGGCGAACCGGCCGGTGAACGCGCTGCCGGTGGCGGGGTTCGCCAGCGCGGTGAACGAGAACGCGACGTCCTTCGAGGTGAACGGCCTGCCGTCGCTCCAGCTCAGGCCCGGTTTGAGCGTGATGGTGAAGGACTTCGCGTCCGCCGAGACGACCGGCGGGGCAGCGGCGAGGATCGGCCTCTGCCGGTACTGCGCGTCCGTGCCGTACAGCGATTCCAGTACGAACGACAGCACGAGCTGGTCCGGCCCGTTCGCGGGAGCGAGCGGCGAGAACACCTTCGGCTTCTGGTACAGGTACATCGTCAGGGTGTCCGCGACGCCACCGCGCGACTGCGTCGGATCGGCCGCGCAGCCCGCGAGCACCAGCGCGGCGGCGGCCGCGACGAGCAGTTTCCGAACCGCCATGCCTGCCCTTCGCTCGCCCGTCTCCGGGGGCCAGTTTCATCCTTTGTGGACGGTCGAGCGCGCGCGGTTCCCCCAGTGGGCGCCGACGGCGATCCGGCGCCCGGCTACGCGGAATCCGGTTCCATGCCGAGCGATACTCGCCCCGCCCTCCCGGGTTGTCAAGGGGACGCGTTCGCCATCGCGGAACGGCTTTTCGGCGTCGTATGCGCGGCCGCCGTATCCGGTTTCCGGCGCACACGGTAGACCTGTTCTGGGCACCGCATTTCCACTCGATTTTCGAAATACACCCGGAAAGGTAATTGACATGCGAAGATTTTTGGCACGCGCAGGGATGCTGCTGGCGATCGCGGGCGTTTCGTTCACCCCGATGGCCCAGGCCGCCGCGGCTCCGGCCGCAAAGCCGTCTCAGCCGGTGAACAGCAAGCCGGATGCCGTCGTCGCCGTCGCGGCCAGCGGCAAGAACGCCTACTTCCCCGATCTCGTCCGCCTGCGCGGCGGTTCCTTGTTCGCCGCCTACCGCGAAGGCGTGGGCCACGTCGGAATGGACGGCAAGCTCCTTTCGGTGACCAGCGCGGACGGCGGGCGCACCTGGAGCGCCCCTCGCCCGCTGCTCGACACCCCGTTCGACGATCGCGACCCGAAGCTCACCGTGACCGACCGCGGCACCCTCTTCGTCACCTACTTCGAGATCGACTGGCGCACCAGTCCCGCGATCTCGCGCGGCACTTCGGTGATCCGGTCCGACGACGGCGGCCGCACCTGGACGGCGCCGAAGAAGATCGACACGGCGATGACCGGCCCGTCGAACGAAAGCGATTCGGGGTACTGGCTCGGCTGGGCGGCTAGCCACGGCGCGATCGTCGCCACGGGCGGCGGCGCACTGCTCGCCCCGCTGTACGGCACCCTGCCGCACGACAAGTGGCAGCGCGCCTCGGTCGTGCGCTCGACCGACGGCGGCCGCACCTGGCGCGGCGAGACGGTGATCGCCGCCCGCCCCGGCATCCACTTCCAGGAGCCGGTGCTGACCGTGCTGCGCGACGGTCAGCTCGTCGCGCTGATCCGGACGAACACCGGGATCGCCTACCTCTCCCGCTCGCCGGACGGCGGCGCGCACTGGACCGAGCCGCAGCCGACCCGGATCCCGGCGAGTTCGCACCACCTGCTGACCACGGCCGAGGGCAGCGTGCTGCTGACCTACGGCGACGTGTCCGGCCGGTTTTCCCCCGCGCCGGGCCGCCCCACGGTCGGCAGGCTCCTCGACCGTCCCAAGGGGACGTTCGACGAGGGCAAGGACGTGCTGCTCTACGACGTCGGGACACCGGGTGCCCCGGTGTTCGACCAGGCGAACCCGTCGAGCGCCGAGATCCGGCCAGGCCGGTTCCTGACCCTCACCTACGACCTCGGCAGGCACGCCGTCGTCGGTGTCTACAGCACGGCGGGCCGATACCGGTGACCGCGCACGCCGTGGCCGGAGCCGCGTGCTTCGGCCACGGCGGTTCAGTTCGCCAGCGCGCGCGGCGAGTAGTCCTTGACGGTCATCGAATCGTGCATGCGGACCCCCTTGGCGTTGAGCCGCGCGATCGCCTTGCTGACCCCCGACGGCAACGCGGAAATGAGCTGCGCGCCCCGCACGAGCGCCCACGCGCCGAACCGGGACGACGGGATGAGGCTCTTCGCGGTGCCCAGTGCGAACGTATGGCTGTGCCGCACCAGATCGCGCATTTCCCGTTCGTACGCGGCGAAAGCGCGTTCGTGGTCGCCGCCTGCCTCGGCCAATTCGCCCGCCAGCACGTAGGCGCCGAGCACGGCGAGGCTCGTGCTGCCGCCGACCGCGGGACCGGGGCAGTAGCCCGCGTCGCCGACCAGGGTGACGCGGCCGCGCGACCAGGTTTCCATGCGTAGCTGGGTGATCGAGTCGAAGTAGAACGCCGTCGTCCGGTCGAGTTCGTCGAGCCAGCGGTCGACGTCGGCGTGCATGTCGCGGAACGCCTCGCGCAGCAGGACTTTCTGCCGTTCGGTGTCGCGGTGATGGTAGTCGAGTTCGTGCTCGGAGCGGAACAGGAACACCGCGCGCGCTTCGTCGAGATCCTTCGCGCTGTAGAGCCCGGCCATGCGGCCGACGCCGAAGTGACCGAGCATTTCGCCGTCGCGGCTCAGTTCGCCCGGCGCGGAGAACACCCCGAGGTAGGCCCCGATGAACCGGGTGAACTCCGACTCGGCGCCGAAGACCAGTTCGCGGACGTTCGAATGCAGGCCGTCGGCGCCGACGACGAGGTCGAACCGGCGCGGCTCGTGCTTCTCGAAGGTGACTTCACCGTCCGGTGAGACGGCGGTGATGGAGTCGCCGAACAGGTACTCGACGTCGTCGGACGCGGCGTCGTAGTAGATCTCGCTCAGGTCGTCGCGCATGATCTCGACGTGCCGGTCCGAGGCGGCGGCGAAGATCTTCCCGAGGTTTACCGTCGTCGGGCGGGCGGTTCCTTCGCGCACCACCGTCATCCGGGTGGTACCCGTGGCGAGGCCCTCGATGCGCGGCAGCACGCCCATCTTCTCCGAGATGTCCATCGCGGGGCGGAACAGGTCGACCGCGTGGCCGCCCGTCTTGCGCAGCACGGGGGAGCGTTCGACCACGGTGACGGTGAAGCCGCGGCGGGCGAGCCAGTAGGCGAGCACGGGACCGGCGACGCTGGCGCCGGAGATGAGGACACGCATGATCAACCCCTTACTTAACGGTAGGTAAGTACAATGGTAGCAATTTACCGTCCGGTAAGTAAGCTAAGCTCGGGAAGTGGCAAAATCGTCCGACACGAAACAGCGCATCCAGGCGGCCGCGCGGGAGCTGTTCGCCCAGAAGGGCGTGCAGGCCACCAGCCTGCAGGAGATCGCGGACCGGCTCGGCATCACCAAACCCGCGCTGTACTACCACTTCTCGTCACGGGAAGAACTGGTGCGCAGCATCGTGCAGCCGCTCATCGACGACGGCGAGGCATTCCTGCACGAGCAGGAAGCCCGTCAGGACGTGGACGCGAGAACCCTGCTGGCGGGGTACTTCGACTTCCACTACGCGCGCCGCCAGGAGATCATGTTCATCCTCGCCGAACTGAACACGCTCGTGAAGCTCGGGCTGATCAACCTCGTCGTGGCGTGGCGGGACCGGCTCGCCTCGCTGCTGTTCGGCGGCGAACCGACACTGGCGCAGGCGACGCGCGCGGTGGTCGCGCTCGGCGGGCTCCAGGACTGCACCGTCCAGTTCGCCGACGCCGATCCCGCCGAGTTGCGAAAGGCCGCCATCGACGCCGCCTGCGCCGCACTGGGCATCGGCTAGCTCTCCCAATGCCCTGAAGGCCACCTTGACGGCATTCAGTGCCGTGAAGGATGCTCCTGTAGAGGCCGAGGTGAGGTCCGCTGCGCATGCCCTGAAGGTGCCCTTCGGGGAGTCTGACGCCGCGAAGGGCACCTTCAGGGCATGTGCTGGGATTTCGCCGCCCGCGCCTCTTTCCCCCGTCCGCGCTCAGGTCCCTGCAGGGGCCTTCAGGGATGTGCATGTCGCGGATGTGGCCTTCGCCGGGGCTGCTCCCGCTCCAGGGCGCATGCCCTGAAGGTGCCCTTGAGGGAATCTGACGCCGCGAAGGTCACCTTCAGGGCATCAGCACCACCATGCCGCACGCCGCGAGGGGCGAGATCGCGGCGTCAGATTCCCCGAAGGCGACCTTCACGGACCAAGGCCCCGACGGCTCCACGCATCCGCCACCCACCTCACCGGAACCGACGCGCATACATCACTGTGGCCTTCAGGGGAAAAGAAACCTCCAGCCCACTGGAAGCCAAGCGGGATTGACAGTGCTAGTCATTTCAGTTGATACTGAAATGATGTCGAACGAGGAACCGGCCGCCGGCCAGCTACTGCCGTGGGTGGAGCGGGTGTCCGCGTTCTGCGTCGACGAATGGGGGCTGCCGCCGATCACCGGCCGCGTGCTCGGCTGGCTGATGATCTGCGACCCGCCGGAGCAGTCGGCGGGCGAGATCGCGGACACGATCCAGGCCAGCCGCGCGTCGCTGACGTCCAACATGCGCCTGCTGACCAGCATCGGGCTGGTGCGCAGGGCGCGGCGCCCCGGTGAGCGCACGGCGTACTACCGGATCGAGGACGACGCGTGGCAGAAGGTGATCCAGCGCAAGCTGGACAGCCTCGGCGCGTTCAACGACATCGCCGAGGAGGGGGAGGCGCTGGCCGGGCGCGCCGGTACCGACACGGCGCGGATCAAGGTGGCGAAGGAGTCGTTGACCTGGTTGCGGGACATCGCGGTGCGCAACCCCCGGTAGGTCAGCGGAGCAGCCCGGCGTCGCTGAGCGCGATGCGGACGTCGCGCGTGAAACCGGCGGTGTCGTCGAGTCCGAACGCCGTGTACTGCAGCACGAATCCGTGCAGCAACGCCATCACCACCCGCGCTCCGCGATCGGGATCCAGGTCGGCGGGCACGCTGCCCGCCCGCTGGCCGTTGCGGAGCGCGTCCGCGATACGTCCGCGCACGTGCTCGAAGCCCGCTTCGGCCTGCTTCCGCAGCCCTTGGTGCCGAAGCAGTTCGCCCCATGCCTGGACGGCACAGCGCAGGAGTTCGCCGACGGGGACGGCCTGGCCGGACCGGTCGACGGCGACGTCACCGCTCACCGGGTCGATCGCCGCGGCGACCAGATCGGCGACCGTCACGTCGTCGGCGGTGTCGACGAGGCGCTCGACGGGATCGAACATCACGCGGAAGGCGTCGCCCGCGATCTCGAGGATGATCTCCTCCTTGCCCGCGAAGTAGCGGTAGGGGGCGCCGACCGACACGCCCGCTTCGGCTGCGATGTCGGGCATCGAGGTCTGGTGGAAGCCGTCGCGCGAGAAGCAGCGACGGGCCGCCGCCACGATCTGCGACCGGTTCGCCGCCCGGCGTTCGGCGGTGATGCGTGGCACGGGGCACACCCCTTCCCTTAAATGAACGACCATTCGCCTTGACGATGGCGGGCGTCTCGTATCACTATAAAAGTGAAAGGTCGTTCACGGAAGCGGCCGGTGCGGAGAGGGAGCCCTTCATGGCCGATCTGAAGCTCAAGCTGGGCGTCTACCGGTACGAGCACACCGAGCCGCTGTTCGACGGTCGGGTCGCGATCGACGGCGTCGACGCCACCCTGGACACCTCGACGCTGATCTCCGACGTCTTCTACCGCATGGCCAAGGGAGAACTGGACGTCGCCGAGTTCGGGCTGACCTACTTCCTGCGCAGCTTCGATCTGGACGAATCGCCCTTCCTGGCGCTGCCGGTCTTCCCGAACCGCAACTTCCGGCACTCGTCGCTGTTCGTGAACGTCGACAGCGGGATCGAGCGGCCGGAGGACCTCGCGGGCAAGACGGTCGGCGAGTTCGCGCTGTACGGCTCCGATCCTGGCGTCTGGATCAAGGGTGTCCTTGCCGAGGAATACGGTGTGCCGCCGGAGCGGATGGACTGGGTGATCGGCGGCACCGATCACCCCATTCCGTCGTTCGACTGGATCCCGCAGCCCGTTCCCGACGGCGTTCGAGTCCGCCACGCCGATGCTGACCAGACCCTGGGCGCCCTGCTCGAAGCGGGTGAGATCGATGCCCTGCTGTCGGTCGACGTGCCGAGGGGCCTGCTCGACGGCTCGACGAAGAAGATCCGGCGGTTGTTCGTCGACTACGAAGCGGTCGAGCGGGACTACTACCGCCGCACCGGCATCTTCCCGATGATGCACGTCGTCGCGATCCGCCGGGAACTGGCCGGGATTCCTGGTCTGGTGGAGTCGGTCTACCGGGCTTTCTGCCAGGCAAAGGAAATCGTGCAGGAGCACTACCGGGCCAATGCGGCGAAGCAGCACATGGCCGTGATCACCCCCTGGTTCAGCGAGTTGTTCGCGGAGAACCGCGCGCTGCTCGGCGAGGACTGGTGGCCGTACGGTCTCGAAGCCAACCGCGAGGCCGTCGACACTTTCCTGCGCTACCACCACGAACAGGGCCTGTCCAGGCGGCTGCTCACCGCCGAGGACATCTTCGTTCCCGCCCTGCTCGGCACGCCGTGGCGGCGAACCGCGCGGTGATCTGCTCGCGCCTACCGCGGCTCGGCGGGCGGGTCGTCGCCGGTGGCGAGCGCGCGCTGGGCCCAGGCCACGTCGCGCCACCGGCCGTGCTTCCAGCCGATGTCGCGGTAGGTGCCGATCGGTTCGAAGCCCATCGCGCGGTGCAGGCCGACGCTGGCTTCGTTCGGCAGTGTCATGCCCGCGGCGGCGGTCCGGAAACCGCGCTGCGCCAAGCGTTCCAGCAACGCGGTGTACAGCGCCCTGCCTCCGCCGCGGCGGTGCGTGCCGCGCGCGAGGTAGACGCTGACCTCGCACGACCAGCGGTAGGCCTCGCGGGACTTGAACGGGCTGCCGTAGGCGTAACCGGTGACCTGACCGTCGTTCTCCAGGATCAGCCAGGCGTGCGTCTTCACCGCGTTCGCGATGCGCGTCGCCATCTCGGCCGGTGATGGCGGGGCGTATTCGAAGGTGATCGCCGTGTCGGTGACGTACGGGGCGTAGATGGCCGCGCAGGCTTCGGCGTCCTCGGTGGTCGCGTCGCGGATGAGCATGACACCATAGTAACCACCGATGTGCCCTATAGTGAACACGTGTCGGATCCTCTTTCGGCGGCGCTGGCCGCGACGGTGCAGTCCGCGCGGCTCGCCCGCGACCTGTCGGCGAGCGCGCTCGCGGAACGCTCCGGTGTTTCACGGGCGATGATCGGGAAAATCGAACGCGGCGAGGCCCAGCCGACCGCCGCGCTGCTCGGCAGGCTGTCGGCCGCACTGGGCATGACGCTGTCGGAACTGGTGGCGCGCGCCGAAGCGGACGAGCCGAGGCTCGTGCGGGCCGCCGACCAGCCGACGTGGACCGACCCGGTCAGCGGATACCGGCGGCGGGCGGTGTCACCGTCCGCGGGCGGCCCGCTCGAACTGGTCGACGTGGTGCTGCCGCCCGGCGCGGAGGTTTCCTACGCCGCCGACGTCTACGCCTTCATCCATCAGCAGATCTGGGTGCTCGAAGGGCAGCTGCGCTTCCGCGAGGGTGACCTCGTGCACGAACTCGGCCCTGGTGACTGCTTGCGGCTCGGTCCGGCTGAGCCGTGTGTGTACGTCAATCCCAGTTCTGCGGACTGTCATTACCTTGTTGCCATTGCGAAGCGACGTGTCTAGTGGTTGGTTCGCCGGTCTGTTGCGGGTTGGTTCGTCGTGTCGGGGTGCGGTTTAAAGAGGGCTTTGTTGTGTCGCGAACATGGAGAGGAGTCGTTTGGTAGGTGCGGGTACTTGAAGTGATGCTGTGTGGGAGATGGAGGTTTGGCCCTCCGGCGT
>NZ_BAAANN010000024.1:0-143655 GCF_039529815.1 Amycolatopsis minnesotensis
ATCCGCTATGACCGCTACGCCAACCACTTTTGCGCCTTCCTCACCCTCGCCGCCACGCTTACCTGCTACAAGAAACTCACCAAATGAGACACGCTCTAAGCGCTGTGCTCTCGCCGCACTATTTCGGTGATCCAGGTGGGCGCGAACGGAGACGTGCAGTTCGGTGGGGTCGGGTAGTCCTTGAGCACCTCGAGACGTTCACCGATGTCGATCGCACGGGCCCGGTGCTCGGCGTGGGAGATGCCGATCTGGGCCAGGCAGTGGTTCATCGCCCACTGCAGGCGTTCCGGAGCGTCCTTCAGCTCCGCCTCGATGACGTCGAGCAGTCCCGCGAGGTCGAGGCCATCGGGTTTCTTCGCCACGCGTTCGGTGGTCAGCGCCCAGCCGGCACTCGCGACCACGGGATCCGGATCGGCTGTCCAGGCCACGCGGAGCTCTTCGGCGTGCGGGCTCTTCTTCACCACGTAGTTCACGAGCCAGTCGTGCACCTTGGGGGCCCGCGCCTCGCGCATCATGGCGTCCAGTTCGGCGCGTTCGAACGCCTTCGGGCGGCAGATCAGGGTCGCCAGCAGCCTTGCCGCGGTGTCACCGGTCGCCCAGAGACGGCGCGCGAGATCCTGCTGCGTCTTCAGCCGCTTCGCGACCGCACGCAGCTTGCCGAGGTTCACCCCGTGGTCGTCACCACGTTTCTCGTTCACCTCGCGTACCTTCGGATCCTCGAGCGCCGCCAGTTCGGCCAGCACCTCGGCCACGGCCGTATCGGTCACCTCGGTCTCCCCTCCGTCGCGCGTGGGAGCCAGCCTACGAGGAAGCACCGGGCGCCACCGAACAGCCGTACCGGACGGCCGCTGGGTCAGCCGCCGAGGGTGTCGGCGTACAGCCGGGTCAGCGCGGCCCAGTGGCGTTCCGCCGCGTCGGCGTCGTAGGTGGGGTTGTCCGCGACCGCGAACCCGTGCGCGGCCGGGTAGGTCTCGACGGTGTGCCGCACCCCAGCGCCGGTGAGGGCGCCTTCCAGCCGTTCCGCCTGCTCGGCGGGGAAGGACGCGTCGTCCTCGGCACCCGCGACGTAGACGCTCGCGCCGATCCGGTCGGCGCGCAGGTGCGGGCTGTCCGGATCGTCCTCCTTGGCGAGGTTCCCGCCGTGGAACGACGCGGCGGCGGCGATGCGGCCGGGGTAGTGCCCGGCCGCGGTCAGGGAGGCACGGCCGCCCATGCAGTACCCGGTGGTGCCCACCGCGGTGCCGGACACCTCGGAGCGGCTTTCGAGGAACGTGAGGAACGCGCCGGTGTCGCGGACGATCGTCTCCGCCGTCACGCTCGCGACCAGGTCCATCAGCCGCTTCCGTTCGTCGGGGTCGCCGAACACCGTGGCGACGTCGAACGGGGCGTACCCACCGGTCCGGTAGTAAGGATCGGGCAGCAGCACCGCGTACCCGAGCGCGGCGAGCCGGTCCGCCATCACGGCGAACGTCTCGCGCGGACCGGCGGCGTCGGGGTAGAGGATCACCGCGGGCGAGGGCGCATCACCGGCGGGCGTGTGCAGGGTGGCGGCACAGACGCCGTCCCCGGTCGGTACGGCGACATCCGTTCGTGGCATGCGGGCTCCTGCGCTGTGGTGGGCACTCGCTCCCGTTCTACTCCGGACGCGACCGTCCCCCCGCGCTTTTCGCCCACCGCGAAACGATTTCTACGCCCGCCCTCGGCGTTCGTCGAACTCGCGTGCGGCGGCGCGCTGGGTGCGGGTGGGCAGCTTCCCGTCGTCGTCCGCGCCCTCCTCGTTGAGGCCGAGCTCCACCGCCTGCCTGATCTGCAGCCGGTTGTCCCTGACCACGGCCGAGAAGAAGTCGTCGATGCGCGGGTCCTGGAGCACTTCCAGTACCACGCGGAACGAGGTGTCCACGACGCCGCGAACGATCTCGTCGTGGAACGGGATGTGCCGGAGCTTGCCGAGCTGCCGGTCCTCGCTGAGCTTTTCGCTGATGATCGCGCGCAGCTCGTCCTGGTTCGCGGTGAGCGACCTGGCCAGGTTCTCCGGGTAGTTCCCGGTCTCCACCACCTTCACCACCTCGTCCATCACCGCGATCGTGATCGGTTTCTTGATCGCGCGCACGATCGGCTCGGACAGCTTGTCGACGAGCCGGTAGGTGAACTGCTCGCCCACCGCGCGGTCGGCCGCCCTGCCGATCCGCACCAGCAGCAGGACCACCAGGAGGAACTGGTGCCCGGCGAGGCCGGGGTGGGCCACCGGGATCATCGCGAACAGTTCGTACCAGTTGCGTACGAGGAAGCGCACGTCCCAGCGCCGCTTGCGCCAGCGCCAGCCGAATTCGGCCAGGAACAGCGCGCAGACCGCGCAGTCGGTGTAGAACACCCACATCCCGGTGTCGCGGGCGGACGGGCTGAACGCCATGAATCCGAGCAGCCCCACCGAAACCACGGCGAGCGCGAGCATGATCCAGTCGTCGGCGTGCACGTTCCCCGGCAGCACCCCGGTGTTGAGTTCGGGCTCCCGGCCGTGCGCACCGGCTCCCGGTTCGCCGGATTCCCCGTTCGTGGCCATCGCCGAGCCTCCCAAGTCGCGCATGCGGTGATCGGCCTCGATCATGGCACGGACGAGTGCATCGGGCCGGCACGTCACGCCGTGGCAGGGCACGGCGATCGCGGCCACCCGTGGCACCGGGTGGCCGCGATCCCTCCCCTTCCCGCTCAGACGCCCGCGGTCTGCTTGATCCAGTCGCGGACTTCCTGGCTCACGACGGTCTGGTAGCCGCCGAAACCGTCGCCCTGGGTCGGTTTGTGGCCGAACGAGCAGACCCCGATGATGTTCCCGGTCGCGTCGTCGATGGCGGGTCCGCCGGAGTCGCCGCCAGAGGTTTCGCCGTCGTTGTGGATGCAGAACGCGTCGCCGAAGCCCTGGCCGCAGTCGGTCTGCTGGATGTCGCCGCTGGAGGTCTTGAGGTTCTCCGGCAGGTTCGTCCAGTCGGAGTTCTCGTAACCCCAGCCGAACACGTGCTCGGCGACCCCGACCTTGGCCTCGCCCACGTCGCCGACCTTGGCGTACTGGCTGACCTCGACCTCCTTGGCCAGCTTCACCAGCGCCACGTCGTCGGCACCCGGCGCGGTCCGGATGTCCGCGCTGTCGGCGGTCTGCCCACCGCTGGACCTGGTCAGCGAACCGATGCGGAACGTCTTGGCCGCGCCGTCCTGCACGCAGTGCTTCGCGGTGAGGATCCACTGCGGCGCGATGATCGAGGCGGTGCAGTGGAAGCGCTGGTCGTCCTTGCCGTGCAGGGCCGCGATGAACGGCACGTCCTCGGTCACCCTGTGCCCGCCCACCATGTTCGGCGTCGCGGAAGGCGGCGGCGTGGCCGGATCGCCCGGCACCGCATGGATGGTGGACGGGCCCGGCGAGCCGAGCGCGGTCGCCGGTGCGGCGGTGACGATCGCCCCCGCCGTCAGCGCCAAGCAGCACACCGCTGGGATCAACTGCCGGATGGTCGGTTTGCGCATCGCGAAGACTCCGAACACTCAACTGTCCCCGGACCCGGGGAACTCACGCGGACTGGACCCACCCAATGAAGCCCAGCGCGGATTCGCGAACAATCGAGGCGGCGGCCCGTAGGCGTACGCAACTAATTCACCGGCAACCCCACCGGTCCGTTATGAACCGGAATGCCCGTCCATCCGGAAGTCGGTGAGCGCCGCGTTGTACTTCGCGGCGAGGTAGTACGGACGGGCGGAGGCGACCAGGGTCGGTACCGAGTCGATCCCCCTGTCCAGTGCGTGCAGCTCGAGTTCGTCCGGTGTGGTGCGCCACCGGGCGGCGAACCAGTCGACGACCTGCCGTTCGGCGAGTGAAAACAGGTCGAATCGGGGGTTCTCGGCACGCGCGCCCTCATTGACCTGACGCGCGGCGCCTGCCAGCTCCGTGGCCAGTGAAACCGCCACCGGGGCGGACCGCATCGCGGTCAGCGCGCCGATGTCGTCGGGAACACCCGGCGAGACCTGGAAGCTGCGCACGAGGAAGGTGAGCACCTTCTCCGGCAAGGACAACCGGTCCTGTTCGTCGCCGGTGAGCCACGGGACCAGGAAGGAGAACTGCTCGTGATCGGTCAACGGCGGGTAGAGCCCGATGTGCACCCCGTGCGCGATCGCCCGTTCGGCGGTGTCTCGTGGGAAGACCGGGCAGTCGCGCGCGCATTCGGCGGCCAGCCGGTCGATCACCCTGGCGCGATGCCGTACGGGGTAGTCGGTCGCGAAGAGCTGGCAGATGCGCAGCACGGCGAGATCGGGCACCGGACCCGCACCCGCGGCCTTGAGCTCCCAGGAGTGCAGGAAGATCGTGCGGCTGAGCACCGGCAGCCCGGCGTGACGCGCCGGTTCGCGCGCCGCATGGCGAAGCGTGTCGAGCAGGAGCAGCGCGTCGGTTCGCTTGCGGTTGGCCGGGTTCGAGCTCTCCAACCGCTCCAGCGCGGCGATCGTCTCATCGGCCGCGCCCCGTTCCCGCGCGAGCTCGGCCGCGGCGCGGAAGGTTCGCTCGGGGTAGTACCGCTCGCCGAGGTCGCCGACGAGGGATTCCCGCATGGCGGCGTCGATCAGGCTCCGCGACTCCAGCCAGGACAGTGCGGCGCGGATGTTCACCAACGGCTCCGAGAACGCCCGGTAGCCGCTTTCGGCGGGACCGTGGCTGAGCGTCACTTCGTCGTCGGCGATCAGGGTCCCGTCGAGGTAGTCGCGGTAGATCCCGCCGACGCCTTCCATCCCGTACCCGGTGAGCTCGGCGGCGCGCAACGCGCCGATGCTGGCGGCCCCGATGACCCGTGCCCCCGAATCCAGCACCGCCATGATTTCCTTGTGCCGCACGGCTCTCGTCTGGTGGAAGTAGCCGTCGACGATGCCGACGACGTCACCGGGGGCCAGCGGAAGCCGCAGCAGGTCCCCCGCGGCCACCGGCGGCCGAACTTCGATGTCGTCGCCAGCGGCCAGTTCGGCCGCGTCGGGCAGGCTGGGACCGCAGAACAGGTGACGCCGCATGTGTCCTCACACCAGATCCGGGTTGAACACCAGGCCGGGACAGACCACCCGCGCGACCGGGATGCCGATGTCCGGCCGGGTGTGGTCGACGACGAGCGGGTCCCGCCCCGTGTGGGCCTGTACGAGCTCGCCTGCCAACCGCAGGTCCTCGGCGATCGTGCCGTGGCGCCGCGATTCGACGTCCACAAAGGACAGCGGGACGTCACCCGTCGACCACTGCGCGAGATCGGGCCTGCTCACCCGCCCGGACGAGATTCCTTCCGCGCGCACGAAACGGTCCCCCGTCACGTCGTCACGGGTACCGGCGATCGTGGTGACCCTGGACTGCACGGCCTCGGTCAACGCACGGCACAGCGCCACATCTCGGTCGAAGTGGCAGCCCATCCCGACGAAGACGACCGGGAACGAATCGCTGATGATCCTGGCGCGGAAGCAGGGCAAACCCGTCGGGCTCGGCAGCAGATCGGCCGCCGCGTCGACCCCGGCGTCGCGCAGCCGCCGGAACAACTCGCCCGACTCGCCGTCGACCGTCCGCGAATCCACCAGGTGCCGTACCGGCCCGTTACCGGCGCGGGTCAGCGCGTCTCGCTCGATGACCTCGTAAAGACCGTGCAGCACCGCTTCGTCGAGGATGTTGCCGCTCGCCAGCCCGTTGCTGCTCTTGACGAACAGCGGAGGCCGCCACCGGTCGGTGATCCGGCCGTCGAGGTCGAGCACATCGGTGGGCACCAGGGTTTCTTCCCCGCCGAGGAGGTGCCGCGCACGAGTCCAGCGCAACTTCGCCGCGGGGTTCAGATAATGGCGAGGGGCCAGCGTCAGCTCGTCCAGCCGGTAGGCGAGATCCGGCTCGACCTCGCCTGCTGTCGCCACCAGATCGCCCTCGCCGACCCGTTCCGCGTGCCAGCTCTCGATGGACTCCATCGCCGCGGACACGATCGCGTGCGCGCGGGACAGCCCTTTTCCCTGCGACACCGACATCAGGTAGGAGTTGGGCCGGACGGCCTGGTACACCGGCACCCCGATGTCGTCGAGCCAGGTGACATCGGCGAGCCGGGTGATGCCCATCCGGGGCAGCAGCGGCCGGATGCGGCGAAGGGTCTGCTCGGGATCGCACACCCGGTGTGTTCCATCGAAACACACCTTCGCCGATCCGCGTTCCGCTGCGATGGACATTTGCGCTCTCGTAGAGTTCGACCGTCAGGTTTTCGCATTCCCGAAAACCGCGCCGGGAATGCGAAAACCGTCAGACGGACAAAGGTCAGTGTGCCGCGAGATCGTCGGCGTCCAGCACCGTGCGAACCTGCGGATGACCGATTCCTGCGTTATGTGTTTCCTCGACGGCGAAATCCGTAGCCAGCTCAGCCTCGACCTGAAGGCGCGACGGAATCACAATATGCATGATCTACTCCCCAGTAGAGTGGACAACTAAGTTGAATTCCCCCGAAGCATAGCGATCATCACCCAAATCGGGCAAGCCCCCGAGTGGACCAGTCATCGAACGCCGAGGAGTCACCAGGTCACCGGCAACTCGTGGAGGCCGTAGACGGTCGCGTCATCCTTGAACGGCAGGCTCTCCACCTCGGCCGCGAGCCGCAACGCGGGCATCCGGCGGAACACCGTGTCGAACACGATCTGCAGCTCCATCCGTGCGAGGTTCTGCCCGAGGCACTGGTGGGGCCCGAATCCGAAGGCGACGTGGTGGCGTGCCCCGCGCTCGATGTCCAGCACGTCAGGCTCCGCGAACGACGTTTCGTCGCGATTGGCCGAGTGGCTGAGCGCGATCACTCCCTCGCCCGCACGGATCACCGTGCCGGCGATTTCGACGTCGGCGGTGGCCGCCCGCGACGTCGCGACCTCCGCGATCGTGAAGTACCGCAACAGTTCGTCCACCGCGCCGGGGGTCTTGCCTGGATCCGCCTTGAGCGCGGCGAGCTGCGCGGGGTGCTCGAGCAACGCCAGTATGCCGAGCGAAATCATGTTCGAAACGGTTTCGTGCCCCGCGACGAGCAACAGGGAGGCCAGCGCGACCAACGCTTCGTGGTCCACCTCGCCGGACGCTCGCTGATGGAGCACCTGCCTGCCGATGAGGTCGTCGCCGGGATCGGCTTCCTTGGCCGCGACGAGTTCGTCCAGGTAGTTCCACAGGTCTTCGAGCGCCTGCTGGCGATCGTCGAGTCCGATGTCCCTGGTGAGCACGATCCTGGTGCGCCCCTGGAAGAACTCGTGGTCGGCGTAGGGCACGCCGAGCAGCTCGCAGATCACCAGCGACGGCACGGGGAGTGCGAGCTCCGCGACCAGGTCGGCGGGCTTCGGCCCGGCCAGCATCGCGCTGATCAGCCCGTCGACGGTCTTCTGGATCCTCGGGCGGAGCTCGGTCATGCGCTTGACCGTGAACTCGCCGACCACCGCACGCCTGGCAGGCCCGTGCTCCGGCGGATCCATGCTGATCAACGACGGTTTGAACCGGGTCTTGGCCGTTCTGCCGGACTTCAGTATCAGCGGGAACCCTGGGTGGAACCGGTCCGAGCTGAACCTCGTGTCGCCGAGCACGGCGCGGACCTCGTCATAGCGCGTCAGTACCCAGGCGTTCCTCCCGGACGGGAGCTCGGCGCGAACGATCGGGCCCGCTTCACGCAGGGTCCGATATTCAGGTGGCGGCTCGAAGGGACAGGTTCTTTTCATCGGGTACCGCACGGGGCCGGGTTCGGCCAATTCGGTCATGGTGAAACCCCCAGTACAACGAAGACGACCTCGACGATTCAAAGTCGAGGATTCGAGAGTAATGAGACGCGACCACGTCGCGCAACACGATCGTCCAAAACAATGATGCGGTGGGCGGACGCGAGAAAAGGCGGTGTGAATTTCCGGCGCGGAACCTCAGCCGACGCGCGGCAACACCTCGGCCGCGAGGCGTTCCATCTGCTCCCGCTCGTCGAACATCGGTGTGCACAGCACCATCTCGGCTCCCGCGTCGGCGACTTCGCGAATACCGCGCACGCAGTCGTCGGCGATGCCGGTGATCGCCACGTTCCCGAGGGTGTCCGCGAAGGGCCCGTACAGCTCCCGCAGCGCCCGCGACATCCGCTCCCCCGCGCGGTCGGCGTCGTCGTCGACCGCGATGTAGACGCGCTTGGCGAGCTGGAACCCGGCCGGATCCCGGTGCTGCGCCACGAGTTCCGCCCGCACCGCCTCGACCTGGCCCACGAAGTTTTCGGTGGTGGTGGACCCGGCGCCGAAGAACCCGTCCGCGAGGCGCGCGGCACGCCGCAGCGCCGCGGGCGCGCTGCCCCCGATCCACACCGGCGGCGAAGGCTTCTGCACCGGCTTCGGCTCCATCGACGCGTCCGCGAGCTGCCAGAACCGGCCGTCGAAGGTGACACTCGGCTCGGCCCACAGCGCCCGCATCACCGCGAGCCCTTCGGTGAACCGGCTGACCAGTCCCTCCGGGCTGAGCCCGAACGCGGCGAAGTCCCGGTTCCGCCCGCCCGCGCCGAGACCGACCTCGACCCGGCCGCCGCTCATCTGGTCCAGCGTCGCCATGCTCTTCGCCAGGTGCACCGGGTTGCGCAGCGGGAGCACGAACACCGAGCAGCCGAGCCGCAGCGTCGTCGTGCAGGCGGCCGCGAACGCCAGCGTCTCGATCGCACCGAGGTGCGGCTTGGTGCCGAGCACCTGTTCCTGCGTCCAGCCGCCCTCGAACCCTAGTTCTTCCGCCCGTCGCAGGTGGGCGCGCAGGGCGTCGGGGTCGAACTCGCCGTCGGAGTGGAACTGGGGAATCGAGATCGAAAAGCGCATGCGCCCAACCCTACGACTGCCGGTCGTCGACGAAGCCGGGTATCGAGCCGATCAGCTCGGTCATCCACGGTTCGGCCGGCACCGCGCCAGGGCCGGCGACCTGGAGCGCGCCGAGCACGGTGAGCAGCATCCCGGTGGCGAGGAAGCGCTGGACGTCCTCGGCCTCGGCACCGGTCAGCTCCCTGATCAGCAGGTAGATCCGCCCGAACCGGTCGCGCACCACCGCGCCGATCTCCGGGTCGGAGCTGGCGGCGTACCCCTGCAGCAGCATCGCGAGCAGCTCCCGCTCCGCGAGCAGCCGGTCGTAGGCGGCGCCGAGGCTGTCGAGATCGGTGCCCGCGTCCCGGAAGGTCTGCTCGATACGCGACGCCGCCCGCTCGATCCCGGCGACGAACAGCCGTCGCTTGGTACCGAACAACCGGATCACGTACGGCTGCGACACGTTCGCCAGACGGGCGATGTCGTCCGTCGTGGTCGCCGCGTACCCCGAGGCGGAAAACGCCGAGATGGCCGCGGAAACGAGCTGGTCGCTGCGTTCCGCCGCGGTCAGGCGGACCTTGCCCATCGGCTCCTCCTCGTGTCGTCCGTTGACATGTTATCAGTCAATAAGTACTTTATTTAGTTATCAGTGAATTACAACTTGTTGTGGGGGATACACCAATGTCCACTGTGGACATCCAAGGCACGGGCACGTCCCGGCCGCCCGAAGCACCGCGTCGCCGCCCGCTGGTCGTCGTGCTCGCCGCCACCGGCATCCCGATGTTCATGGTCACGCTCGACAACCTGGTCGTGACCACCGCGCTGCCGGTGATCAAGACGCGGCTCGGCGCCTCGCTCGCCGAGCTGCAGTGGTTCGTCAACGCCTACACGCTCTCGTTCGCGGCGCTCCTGCTCACCGCGGCCGCGCTCGGCGACCGGCTCGGCAGGCGACGCGTGTTCCTCGGCGGGATCGCGGTGTTCACGGTGGCCTCCGCCGCCTGCGCCGTGGCGAGCGAGCCGTGGATGCTGACGGCGGCGCGCGCCGTGCAGGGCATCGGGGGCGCTGCCGTGATGCCGTTGTCCCTCACCCTGCTCAGCGCCGCGGTGCCGGAGCGGAAGCGGGACGCGGCGATCGGCATCTGGAGCGGGCTCAGCGGGCTCGGTGTCGCGATCGGCCCGCTGGTCGGTGGCGCGGTCGCGAGCGGGCTCGACTGGACCTGGATCTTCTGGCTGAACGTCCCGGTCGGACTCGTCGCGTTCCCGCTCGCCGCCGTGGTGCTGCGCGAATCGCGCGGCGGGGCAGGGCGGCTTGACCCGCTCGGCCTCGCGCTGTCCACGGCGGGGGTTTTCGCGCTGCTGTGGGGCCTGGTGCACGGCTCGGAGCACGGCTGGTACGAGCCAGCCACGCTGCTCGCGCTGCTCGGTGGTGCCGCGCTGCTCGGCGGGTTCCTGGTGTGGGAACACCGGTCCGCGGCGCCGATGCTGCCGCTGCGGCTGTTCCGCTCACGCGCGTTCAGCGCGGTCAACTCGACCGCGTTCCTGTTCTCGGTCGGCGTCTTCGGGTCGGTCTTCCTGCTCTCCCAGTTCTTCCAGATCGTGCAGGGCCTCAGCCCGCTGGACGCCGGTCTCCGCACGCTGCCGTGGACCATGGCCCCGATGGTGGTCGCACCGCTCGCGGGCCTGTTCGCCGAGAGGATCGGCCCCCGCGTGCTGATCGTGACCGGCCAGGCCCTGCTCGCCGCCGGTCTCGGCTGGCTCGCGCTGCTCGTCTCCACCGACGTCCGGTACGCGGCCATGGTGCCGCCGCTCGCGCTCGCCGGGATCGGCATGGGGCTGACCTACGCGCCGATGAGCACGGTGGCGCTCGCGAGCGTTCCTCGCGACTCGCACGGGATCGCGTCCGGCTCGCACAGCACCGTCCGCGAACTCGGCGTCGCGTTCGGCGTCGCCGTGCTCGCGTCCGTGTTCACCGCGTTCGGCGGCTACGGCGACCGCACGGCCTTC
Source organism: Amycolatopsis minnesotensis (assembly GCF_039529815.1). Lineage (NCBI taxonomy): Bacteria > Bacillati > Actinomycetota > Actinomycetes > Pseudonocardiales > Pseudonocardiaceae > Amycolatopsis > Amycolatopsis minnesotensis. The sequence continues at coordinate 10,813 of NZ_BAAANN010000024.1, forward strand.
GTGGCGGGCCTGGTGCCCGCGATGAAGGCGGGCGCGGCCGTGGTCGCCGTCGGCGGCCTGCTGGCGGTCCTGCTGCCCAGACGTCCACAAGTGACAGTCCGGTAGGTGTGAACAATCGCACAGCACCACGGCCCGATGGGGTAAGCCCCTCCTCCGAAGGCACGTAAGATCGGTAGCCGTGTCAGACATCGACGGCGCTGCCGGACCCGGCGATAGGCAGCAGTGTATTCCCTTCGGGGGATCATCGGCGATTTCCCGCTCGCGAGCAATAACAACGCTATACAATAAACCCGGAAACCCGGAAACCCGGAAACCCGGAAACCCGGAAACCCGGAAACCCGGAAACCCGGAAACCCGGAAACCCGGAAACCCGGAGCTGACGAGTGACGCGGGAATGGGGAACCGTTCCCGCGGAACGCACCGTGCTCGTGGTGTCCCGAACGCACACCTCGCTGGACCGGCTGCTCGACGTGCTGCCCGCGATCGCAGGGGACACCCGGATCCAGGTGAGGTTCACCGTCGACAAGGGATCCGTGTTCAACGACGGCGTCGCGAGGCGGCTCCGCCGGCTGGGTACCAACGTGATCGCGTGGCACAAGGCGAAAAAGCAGCGATTCGATCTGATCCTCAGCGCCAGTGACCACAGCGACCTGCACGAACTCGACGGAAAGCTGGTACTGCTTCCGCACGGTGCCGGGTATCAGAAGTTCTCACCGCACGCCACCCCACCGCAGTTGTCCGGGCTCACCGATTCCGCACTGCGGTACGCAGGAAAACCTCTGGTGAGCACGCTCGTGCTCTCCCATCCGGCACAGTTCGAGCAGGTCGCCGCGACGGCACCCGACCTGCTCGAACGGGCGAGGGTGGCGGGTGATCCGTGCCTGGACCGGATGCGGGCGGACCGGCGACGGGCGGAGCACCGTGCGGCGCTCGGGCTGCTGCCGCACCACAAACTCGTCACCGTCACGTCCACCTGGGGCCCGGAATCCACCATGGGGCGCTGGCCCGACCTGCCGACCGGGTTGCTCGCCGAACTCCCGCACGATGAGTTCAGGGTGGCCGCGGTGCTGCATCCGAACGTGTGGGTGCACCACAGCCCGTGGCAGGTGCGCAACTGGCTGGAACGGGCGGAAGAGGCCGGGCTGGCGCTGATCCCGCCCACCGGGCCGTGGCAGCTCGGCCTGCTCGCCGCGGACTGCGTGCTCGGCGACCACGGATCGCTCTCGGCGTACACCACGGGACTCGCGATTCCCCTTCTCCTCGCCGCTTTCGGCGATAACGAGGTCGCCCCCGGCACTCCGATGGAAACCCTCGGCAGGAAAATGGGCCGGTTCGACCCGAACCGCGCCGCCGCCGAGCAGATCGGCAAAGCGATCGAGGACTTCCGGCCCGAACACCACCAGGAATTGGCGAACCAGGTCTTCGCACTCCCCGGCGCGTCCTTGCGGACGCTCCGTGACACGTGCTACGAACTGCTCGAACTGAGCCAGCCGCCGTTCCCGCCGCGGTTCAGCCCGTTCCCCACCGATCCTCTCGACATCGCGCAACCGAAATCGTTCGACGTCACGACCGGAACCGGCGCCGGCGGCGCACTGGACCTGAAGCGGTTTCCCGCGGTTCTCTCCGAGTTCGCCACCGACCGAACGGCCCGGCATCTCGCGTCCTTTGTGGACGAAACGGACCCGCGACTGATCGAGAGCGCGGCGATCCTGCTGCGCTGGGGCACCGAGGACGGCTGGGCCGCCCGTGCGCTCGCGGCATATCCCGGCAGCCGGATGGCGGCAACGCTCGAACCATCAGGGCGGGTGGTGCTGCGGACCAGGGACGGCAGCACCGCGGTGGCCGATATCGACGACGCGACACCCGGTTTCCCCGCCGAGCTGATCGCGTCCGCGGCGTACCACCGGCTCCTGAGCGGACGCGGACCGGCGACCTGCCGCCTGTCCGCGGGCGCCGCGACCGCGGTGCTGCGGCTCAGGACGTGAGCGAATCCAGCCGCCGCCGGAACTCGGCCGCCCTCGGCGAACCCGTCCGGTCGTGCAGTTCGCACACCTGCCGGAGATAGGTCCGCTCGGCTTCGGCGTCACCGTACCGGTGCGCGAGATCGGCGAGGAGTTCAAGCGGCTTGTCGATCAGCGCCACGGTGCCGAGCGCCCCGGCGATTTCGACCGCTCGGTGCAGGCTCGCCACCGCGCCGGCGTCCCTGCCCAGCGCGACCAGCACCGCTGCCCTGCTGGTGGCGATCTGGGACAGCGTCCTGGCATCACCGGAGTCCGCGAGCAGCTCGTCCGCCCGGTCGAACGCGGCCAGTGCCGCCACGTGCTCCCCCAGTTCGCCGAGGCACCGGCCGACGAACTGGGACTGCAACGCGATACCCCGTCGATCCTCGATCTGTTCGTGCAGCCGCAGCGATTCCCGGTACACGGCCAGCGCTTCGGCGAACTCCCCTTCCACGTACTTCGCCTTGCCGAGGAAGTCGAGCACCGAAGCGAAGTACTTGACCTCTTCGTCGTGCTCGGTCAGCTCTCTGGCGCGAACGAGTTCGGTATGCGCCGATTCGAACTCGCCCAGCTCGACGTAGGCACGGGAGAGGTAGCACCGGATCCTGGCTTCCACCCGTGGTGGTCCGCTGCGCCGTGCGGCCTTCACCGCCAGTGCGCCCGCCTCCCGCCACGCGTGCAGGAGCTTGTGGGTGCTGTAGAACGGCCACATCGCTTCGAACAGCTGCCAGGTCTGCTCGTCCCAGTGCCCGGCGTCCGCCGTCCGCAGCACCGCGAGCAGGGCATCGTGGTTGGCGGCGAACCAGTCCATCGCCGCCCGGCTCGACGTGCACAGCGGTTCTCGACCGGCACGCCTCGCGTCCGTGACGCGGAGCCGGTTCGCGTTGACCGCGTAGTCCGCGTCGGCGGCATCGGCGACCCATGCCTTGACCGCCTCCTCGACCATCGCCTCCGATTCGTCCGCCGCTTGCCTCGCCACGCGGTGCGCGTGCCTGCGAATGGCACCGGGCAACCGGAAACCGGTCGGCAGTTCCTCCACGAGGTACACCCGCAGCAGTTCATCGGCGAGCAGCCCGGCCTCCTCGCCGGGCACACCGAGCGCGGCGGCGATGATCCGGATCGGCACCGCGGGCGCCGCCAGCGCACCGAGCAGCCGGTACATCCGGGCGGCCGGTGCGGACAACCACCGGTACGCGGGGTCGAACCGGTTCGTGCTCCCGAGCGCGCCGCGCGGTGCCTCTTCCGGCGCGCGCCGGAGTTCTTCGGTCAGCTCCTCGATCAGATGGCCGACTTCGAGTGTCTTCCTGGTTTTGAGCCGCCCGCCCGCGACGCGCAGGTCCACCGGCGAACCCCCGAGCAAACCGACCAGTTCCCGCACCTGGCCCTCGTCACCGAGATCGCGCGCCGGTCCGCAGATCTTGGCGAGCAGCTCGACGGCGTCGTCCTCCGGCAAACCCGACAACGGCGTGAGATCGGCCCTGACCGCCAGGTCGCTCTCTTCGGGGACGTTCATGTCGTCCAGCGAGAATTCGCTCGCGGCCAGCACCAGCGCATGGCGCGAGTTGGGGATCAGGGCGAGCACCTCCGCGGCATGGTGCACATTGTCCAGCAGCACCAGCACCTTCTCCCCCTCGGTGAGGGACAGGTACCGCTTCCGCCTGTCCGCAAGGGTCGCCGGAATCCACCGCTGGTCCACGTACAGCTCGGTCAGCATGCCCGCCAGCGCGTCCGAGAGGCTGACCCCGCCCTGTGGCCAGAGCGGCCCGAAATCGGCGGTGACCGCGAATTCGAAGTGCGGCCGCAGCAGGGCCGCGCACCGGTGCAGCACCGCGGTCTTTCCCACGCCCGCGGCCCCGGTCAGCACCACCACGGCGGCGGTCTCCCGGTCGGCTTTCGCGACGGCGCCGATCCGGGCGAGGATATCGGCGCGATCGGTGAACGTGCCCTCTGGTGCCGCGACGGCCCAAGACCGCTGCTGCGGCGGCGGCGCGAACTGCTGGGTCGTCATGGTGACCGACCCCGCGTACCGGAACATCGCCACGTTCTCGGCGGTTCCCCCGAACTGGTTGTTCGTCCCGTCCCCCGGTGCTCCCGGCACGTCAGTCCTCCCCGATCGACGTCATCGCCGTCACTCTACGGGAGAAAACCGGTACCGGCGGTGAGTTCACCTCAGCCCATGTGCGTGACCTCGGTGTCCACCTCGGCGCGGCGGGCGACGACGGCGCGGTTGATCCACCACGCCGCTTCGACGAGCACGATGCCGACGGCGCCGCAGGCGAACGCGATGCCGGTGTAGCCGAGGTTGCTGGGGTCGAGCAGGAAGAAGTCCTGGGTGAACGGGATCAGGAACATCGCCAGTGTCAGCGCCACCATGCCCGCGATGAGGGCGATCTTCCACCACGCGTAGGGCCGGGCGATGATCGCGAGCACCCACAGCGCGATCGAGATCAGGGTGATCAGCGCGGTGGTGCCCGCCTGTTCCTTGTCCAGTTCGGACGCTCCGGAACCCTGGTACACCAACAGGTACGACACGAAGGTCGCCGCCGCGATCACCACACCGGCGGGCAGCGCGGCCCGCATCACGCGCCCGACGAAGCCCGAGCGGGCGCGTTCGTTGTTGGGCGCCAGCGAAAGCACGAAGGCGGGGAGGCCGATGGTGAACCAGGCGGTGATCGTCACGTGCCGGGGCAGGAACGGGTACGGCACCTGCGCGATCCCGACCGCCAGCGCGAGCAGTACCGAGTAGACGGTCTTGGTGAGGAACAGGTTCGAAACGCGTTCGATGTTGCCGATCACCCTGCGGCCCTCGCCGACGACGTGCGGCAGGGTCGCGAACTTGTTGTCCAGCAACACGATCTGCGCCACCGCGCGGGTCGCCGGGCTGCCAGCGCCCATCGCGACCCCGATATCGGCGTCCTTGAGCGCGAGCACGTCGTTGACGCCGTCGCCGGTCATCGCGACGGTGTGCCCCTTCGACTGCAGCGCGCCGACCATCGCCCGCTTCTGCAACGGGGTGACCCGCCCGAACACCGCGGACTCCTCGACCACGTCGGCGAGTTCGTGCGACTCCTCCGGCAGGCGGCGCGCGTCGACCGGGTCCTGCGCGCCGGGCAGGTCCAGCTTGCCCGCGACAGCGCCGACCGAGACCGCGTTGTCGCCCGAAATCACCTTCACCGTCACCGACTGGTGCGCGAAGTAGTCCAAAGTGTCCTTGGCGTCCGGGCGGATCTTCTGCTCCAGCAGCACGAGCGCCAGCGCGGTCACCGCGCCAGGACCCTCCGGTGCGTCGACCCTGCGCTCGGCATGGCCGAGCAGCAGGACTCGCAGGCCCTGCGCGCCGACGCGCTCGGCCTCCGCGCGCTCGGGGTGGTCGGCGTCGAGCAGGACGTCCGGCGCACCGAGCACCCAGTTCCCGTGGCCGTCGAAACTCGCCCCGCTCCACTTGCGCGCCGAGGAGAACGGCATCACCGCGTCGGTTCGCCAGCCGGGGTCGTCGGGGAACGCCTCGCCGATCGCCAGCATGCTCGCGTTCGGGCGGGCCTCGGCACGGGCGAGCGCCGCCAGCGCGACCGGCACCGGCACCCCGTCCACGCCGAGTTCCCGCACCTCCCCCAGCCGCATCGCGTTTTCGGTGAGCGTGCCGGTCTTGTCCGCGCACACCACGTCGACCCTGGCGAGCCCTTCGATCGCGGGCAGCTCCTGCACGAGGCACTGCCGCTTGCCGAGCCGGATGACACCGACCGCGAACGCGACGCTGGTCATCAGCACCAGGCCCTCCGGCACCATCGGCACCAGCGCGGCGACCATGCCGCGCAGCGCGTCCGGCAGCGCCTGGTCACCGGCGAGCTGGTTGTAGATCGTCAGCGCGCCCGCGGGGACCAGCAGGTAGGTGATGAACTTGAGGATCTTGTCGATACCGGCCCGCAGCTCGGACTTCACCAGCGTGAACTTGCTCGCCTCCTCGGCGAGCCGCGCCGCGTAGGCGTCCTTCCCGACCTTCGTGGCGCGGAACGCACCCGAACCGGCGACCACGAAGCTGCCCGACATCACCTCGTCGCCCGGCCGCTTGACGACCGGGTCGGACTCGCCGGTCAGCAGCGACTCGTCGATCTCGAGCGCCTCGCCCGCGAGCACTTCGCCGTCGACCACGACCTTGTCGCCGGTGCCCAGTTCGATGACGTCGTCGAGGACGACCTCCGCCGGGTCGATCTCCGTGCTCTCCCCGTCGCGGCGCACCCGTGGCCGGGCCTGCCCGACGATGGCGAGCTGTTCGAGCGTCCGCTTCGCGCGCAGTTCCTGGATCATGCCGATCGCGCTGTTCACGATGATCAGCCCGCCGAACAGGCCGTCCACCAGGTACCCGGTGGACAGGATGATCGCGAACAGCACCCCGTAGATCGCGTTGATCCTGGTGAACACGTTGGCGCGGATGATCTCGCCGGTGGTCCGGCTGGCCTTGGTGCTGACGTCGTTGGTCCGGCCGGCGGCGACGCGCTCGGCGACCTCCGCCGCGGTCAGTCCGCGCACGACGTCGGCGGGGAGGACATGCTGCTCGCTGGGCATGGCCGCACTCTAGGCGTCCCGGCATACCGGACACATCACCCCACGGTCGAATCCTTGACCAGCCTTTGGGAGGGGGTCCTAGGCTTCGGGGATGGGATCCGGACAGCCGAGGATCGAGACCCGGCACCAGCGCGCGATGCTGGCGCTGCTCCGCGACGAAGGCGTTCTTTCCCGCGTCGAGTTGGGCGAACGCCTCGAACTGTCGCGGGCGCGGGTCGCGGTGGAGGTCACCAGGCTGAGCGAACTCGGGCTCGTCGAGGCGGCGGGCCCGTCGGTGAGCAGGGGCGGGCGCCGGTCGACGCTGCTACGACTTGCGACGGACCTCCGGCTGCTCGGCGTGGACGTCGGCGCGACCTCGATCGGCGTCGCGGTGACCGACGCCGCGTGCGAGGTGCTCGCCCACACCGTCGAGGACGCCGACATCAGGGAAGGGCCGCACGCGATTCTGAGCCGCGTCCTCGACCTGTCCGAGAAGATGCGCGCGCAGGCGCCGGGACGGCTGCTGGCCGCGGGCATCGGGCTGCCCGGCCCGGTGAGCTTCGCCGAAGGGATGCCGGTCGCGCCGCCGATCATGCCGGGCTGGAACCGGTTCGCGGTCCGCGACCACCTCGGCGGCGCGCTGCACTGCCCGGTGGCCGTCGACAACGACGTCAACGCGATGGCGCTCGGCGAACGGCACTCCGGGGTGGCGCGCTCGCTCGACGACCTCGTCTTCGTGAAGATCGGCACCGGGATCGGCTGCGGGCTCGTGCTCGGCGGGAAGGTCTACCGCGGGGTCGCGGGGACCGCCGGCGACATCGGGCACATCCGGCTCGACGAATACGGGCCGGCGTGCGCGTGCGGCGAGACGGGATGTCTCGAGGCGTACTTCGGCGGGGCGGCGCTGGCCCGCGACGGGCTGACCCTGGCCCGCAGCGGGCGCTCGGCCTTCCTCACCGCCGCGCTCGCGGAGCACGGCAGGCTGAGCGCCCGCGACGTGGGAGAAGCGGCCGCGGCGGGCGACCCCGGCGCGGCCACCCTGATCCGCGACGGCGGGCGGCGGCTCGGCCAGGTCGTGGCGTCGCTGGTCAGCTTCATCAACCCGGGCATGGTGGTGATCGGCGGCGGGGTCGCGCGGCTCGGGCACCCGCTGCTCGCCGAGGTCCGCGGTGCGGTGCACCGGCGCTCGCTCCCGCTGGCCACCGGGAACCTGCCGATCGTGCTTTCGGAGCTGGGCGAGACGGCAGGGGTGATCGGCTCCGCGTGGTCGGCCGCGGACCGCGCCTTCACGCTGTCGTCGTGACCCGCGCTCCGCGGGCCCGCGGGGATGCGAAAAGTCCTGAAGATGCCTTCGAGACATGAGCACTTTCGATGAAAATGTGCAGAAGTCCTCGTGATGACGTCACTCGAATGGACGCAAGTGGCGAAATCCGACACAAGTTCACCTTGACGAGTGAACTGGCTCACCTTACTTTTGCCGCTGACGAGACAAAGTCAGGAACGGCGGTGAGGACGTGGGTGCTGCACCGCCGCTGCTCGCGGTTCGCGGCGTCGTCAAGTCCTTCCCCGGTGTCCGCGCGCTCGACGGCGTCGACCTGGAGGTCGCGCCGGGCGAGGTGCACTGCGTGCTCGGGCAGAACGGCGCGGGCAAGTCGACGCTGATCAAGGTGCTCTCGGCCGCGCACCGGCCGGACGAGGGCGAGATCCGGTGGCTCGGCGAACCGGTGCGCCCTGCTTCGCCGTCGGCGGCGCTGCGGCTCGGCATCGCCACCGTCTACCAGGAGCTGGACCTGGTCCCCTGGCTTTCGGTGGCGGAGAACATCTTCCTCGGTCACGAGCGCCACCGGTTCGGGTTCACGAAGGTCGCCGAGTCCCGCGCGCGGGCACGGGCGCTGCTCGCCCGGCTCGGCCATCCCGAGATCCGGCCCGCCGCGGCGGTCGGCACCCTCCCCGCGGCCTCGCAGCAGCTCGTCTCGATGGCACGCGCGCTCGCCCACGACGCGCGCCTGCTGGTGCTGGACGAGCCGACCGCCGCGCTCGCGGGCGAGGAGGTGGACAACCTCTTCCGCATCGTCGGCGAGCTCACCGCGGCCGGGGTCGCGGTCGTCTACATCTCGCACCGCCTCGACGAACTGAGGCGCGTCGGGCACCGCGTCACCGTGCTGAAGGACGGCCGGACCGTCGCGAGTGGACTCGACGTCCGCACCACCCCGACCGCCGAGCTGGTGACGCTGATGACCGGCCGGCGACTCGACGCGATGCCGGGCGCACCGGGGAAACCCGGCACTTCCGAAGTGTTGCGTGTGGACGGTCTCGCCCGGCGCGGCGAGTTCGACCGCGTCGGCTTCTCCGTGCACGCCGGGGAAGTCCTCGGTATCGCCGGGCTGGTCGGCTCCGGCCGCAGCGAGCTGCTGGAAACCATCGCCGGAGCCAGGAAACCCGACGCGGGCGCGGTTTCCGTCGACGGGAAGGCCGTGCGTCCCGGCAGCGTCCGCGCCGCGGTGCGCGCCGGAATCGGGCTCGCCCCGGAGGAGCGCAAGAGCCAGGGCCTCCTGCTCGATCTCCCCATCGCGCACAACGTCACGCTCGCGAGCCTCGGCCGGTACGCGAAGCTCGGTTTCACCGATCGCGCCCGCGAGCTGCGCGACGCACGGGACACCTTGCGGCGCCTCGATCTCCGGCCCGCCGACCCCCGCCGCCTCGCGCGGACGCTGTCCGGCGGCAACCAGCAGAAGGCGATGCTCGCGCGGTGGCTGGTACGGGGCTGCCGCGTGCTGCTGCTCGACGAGCCGACGCGTGGCGTCGATGTCGGCGCGCGTGCCGAGTTGTACCGCCTCATCAGGGAACTCGCCGCGACCGGGGTGGCGATCGTGCTGGTGTCGAGCGAGATCCCGGAGGTGCTCGGCCTCGCCGACCGGGTGCTCGTGCTCGGCGGGGGCACGGCGGGCCGCGTGCTGGCCGACCGGCCGTCCGGCGAGCTGACCGAGGCCGCGGTGCTCGACGTGATCTTCGAAGGAAGTGCGGCATGACCGAGACGCGCCACGACGAGGCGGCTTCGACTGGGACGGGGCCGGTCCGGCCGGAATCCGAGCCGACTAGGGGCGGCACCGGCTTCCGGCCGGACATCCGGCTGCTCGGGCTCACCGGGGTGCTGGTGGCGCTGTGCCTGGTCGGCTACTTCACGCGGCCGGAGGTGTTCTTCACCGAGGGCAACATCTCGACCGTGCTGAGGCTGGCGGCGGCGATCGGTGTGGTGAGCGTCGGGATGACGTTCGTGATCATCAGCGGCGGCATCGACCTGTCCGTCGGCTCGATCGTCGCCCTGTCGAGCGTCTGGCTGACCACGCTGGCGACGCAGTCGTACGGTCCGGTCGTGATGGTGTTGTGCGGGCTCGCCGTCGGGCTCGGCTGCGGGCTGGTCAACGGCGTGCTGGTGGCCTACGGGAAGGTCGTGCCGTTCATCGCCACGCTCGCGATGTACGCGGCGGCGCGCGGGCTGGCCGAGCGGATCAGCGGCCGCCGCACGCAGGTGGTCGCCGACGGCGGGTTCCTCACCTTCTTCCGCGGCGACCTGCTCGGCGTGCCGGTGCTGATCTGGATCTTCGCGCTCGTCTTCGCCGCCGGCTGGGTGGTGCTCAACCGCACCACCTTCGGCCGCCGCACCTACGCCGTCGGCGGCAACCCCGAGGCCACCCGGCTGGCCGGGATCGACGTGCGGCGCCACACCGCGATCGTGTACGCCGTCGCGGGGCTGTGCTGCGGGATCGCCGCGCTGATGGTGGTCGCCAGGACGACGGCGGGCGCTTCCACCAACGGCCTGTTCTACGAGCTGGACGCGATCGCCGCGGTGGTGATCGGCGGGACGCTGCTCTCCGGCGGGCGCGGCTCGCTGACCGGCACGCTCGTCGGCGTCCTGATCTTCACCGTGCTGTCCAACATCTTCACGCTCAACAACCTCGACACCGACATCCAGAACATCGCCAAGGGCGTGGTCATCGTGCTCGCCGTGCTGCTGCGGTTCCGCGGGCGTTCGGAACGCCACCCCACCTGAGCCTTCGGAGGAGCAATGACTCGATTGGGTCGCCGTGGTTTCCTGCTCGGCGGAACCGCGCTGGGCGCGAGCGCGCTGGTGGCGGGCTGCACGTCGAACACCCCGCCCGCGAGCGACGGCGGCGGCCGCCCGGTGGCCGCGGGGTCCAGCGCGCAACCGGGAAAGCACGTCACGATCGGCTTTTCGGCACCGGCCGCCGACCACGGCTGGATGGCCGCGATGACGACGAACGCCCGCGCGCAGGCCGAGAAGTTCAGCGACGTCACGTTCAAGCCGACCGAGGGCACGAACGACGTGAACCAGCAGATCGCCGGTGTGGAAACGCTCGTCACGGCCAAGGTCGACGTGCTGGTGGTACTCCCCTTCGACGGCAAGGCGCTCACCGCGGCCGGGCAGCAGGCGATGGACGCGGGGATCCCGGTGGTGAACGTGGACCGGGTGTTCGGCACCCCGCTGGCGTACCGGACGTGGATCGGCGGGGACAACTACCGCATGGGCGTCAACGCGGGCAACCACATCGCGGCGCAGCTCAAGGCCAAGGGCGTGACGGCGCCGGTGATCGGCGAAGTGGCCGGGATCGACTCGCTGCCGCTGACCCAGGACCGGAGCAGGGGCTTCAAGGATGCCCTGGCGCGCCACGGGTTCGCCGTCGGGCCACGGGTTTCCGCGCAGTTCACGCCGGAGTCCGGCGAGTCGCAGACGGCGAACCTGCTGCAGTCGGCGGCGAGGCTGGACGCGCTGTGGAACCACGACGACGACCAGGGGGTCGGGGTGGTCGCGGCGATCGAGAACGCGCGCCGCACGGAGTTCCTGATGGTCGGCGGCGCCGGGTCCAAGACGATGATGAACCGCATCAAGGCCGATTCGGGGCCGGTCAAGGCGACCGTGCTCTACAGCCCGTCGATGGCGTCCTCGGCGATCGCGCTGGCGCGCCTGCTCGGCCAGGCGAAGGGCGTCGGCGACCTCGCCGAGCACGAGATCCCGTCGGAGGTCACCACGTTTTCCGCGGTCGTCACCAAGGAGAACGTCGACCGGTACCTCGACGTCGGCTTCGATTCCTGACACACACCCTGGAGGGGGCATGGGAACGATCGGCATCGGCATGGCGGGGCACGCCTTCATGGGCGCGGTGCACGCGCACGCGTGGCGCACCGCGCCGAGGGTCTTCGACACCCGCCTCACCCCGGTGCTCGCCGCGCTGGCGGGCCGGGACGGGGTGAGGACGGCCGCGGCCGCGGCGAAGTACGGGTTCGCCGCCGCGGAAACGGATTGGGGCGCGCTGGTCGCCAGGGACGACGTCGGCCTGGTCGACGTGTGCACCCCCGGTGACACGCACGCCGCCATCGCGATCGCCGCGCTCGAGGCGGGAAAGCACGTGCTGTGCGAAAAACCGCTCGCCAACACGGTGGAAGAGGCCGAGAAGATGGCCGGCGCGGCACGGGCGGCGGCCGCCAGGGGCGTCCGCGCGATGGTGGCCTTCAACTACCGGCGGGTGCCCGCGCTCGCGCACGCGGCACGGCTCGTCGCGGACGGTGCGCTCGGCGAGGTGCGGCACGTGCGCGCGAACTACCTCCAGGACTGGCTTTCCGACCCCGCCGCGCCGATGACCTGGCGGCTGCGGCGGGACAGGGCCGGTTCCGGCGCACTCGGCGATCTCGGCGCGCACCTCGTCGACGCCGTGCAGTTCGTCACCGGCGAGCGGATCACCCGCGTGTCCGCGGCGACGACCACGTTCGTCCACACGCGACCCGACGGGAACGGCGGCCGCGGCGAAGTGACCGTGGACGACTGCGCGTTGTTCACGGCGCGGCTGTCCGGCGGGGCGGTCGCCGCGTTCGAGGCGACGCGGTACGCGCTCGGCCGGAAGAACGCGATGCGCCTGGAAATCAACGGGTCCAGGGCCAGCATGGCGTTCGACTTCGAGTCGATGAACGAGCTGTGGTGGTTCGACGGCGAGGCACCGGCCACCGAGGCCGGGTTCCGCCGGATACTGGTGACCGAGCCCGGCCATCCGTACCTCGCCGGCTGGTGGCCGCCGGGGCACGGGCTCGGCTACGACCACACGTTCACCCACGAGGTCGCCGACCTGCTCACCGCGATCGCCGAGGGCGCCGATCCCCTGCCGGGGTTCGACGAGGGCCTGCGCGTGCAGCGGGTGCTGCACGCGGTCGAGGCCAGCGCGGCGGACGAGGCACGATGGACCACGGTGCCCGACGACGAGGAGACAGCGCGATGAGCCGACCGATCACCCTGTTCACCGGCCAGTGGGCGGACCTCCCGTTCGCCGAGGTGTGCCGCCTCGCCGCGGCATGGGGTTACGACGGGCTGGAAATCGCCTGCTCCGGCGACCACTTCGAGGTCGGCCGCGCACTGTCCGAAAAGGACTACGTGCCGAACCTGCGGAGGCTGCTCGACGAGCACGGGCTGAACGTGTGGGCGATCTCGAACCACCTCGTCGGGCAGGCGGTCTGCGACGACCCGATCGACGAGCGGCACCGGGCGATCGTGCCGGGCAGGGTGTGGGGCGATGGCGAAGCCGAGGGCGTGCGGCAGCGCGCCGCCGTGGAACTGGCCGACACCGCGCGCGCCGCGGAAAAGCTCGGCGTGGACACCGTCGTCGGGTTCACCGGTTCCAAGAGCTGGAAGTACGTGGCGATGTTCCCGCCCGTGTCGCAGGCCGTGATCGACGACGGCTACGAGGACTTCGCGCGCCGGTGGAACCCGATCCTGGACACCTTCGACGAATGCGGCGTCCGCTTCGCCCACGAGGTGCACCCGTCGGAGATCGCTTACGACTACTGGACGACGAAGCGCGCGCTGGCCGCGATCGGCGACCGCGCCGCGTTCGGGCTCAACTGGGACCCGTCGCACTTCGTCTGGCAGGACCTCGACCCGGTCGGCTTCATCCTCGACTTCGCGGGGAAGATCTACCACGTGGACTGCAAGGACACCCGCAAGCGGTTCGACGGGCGCAACGGCAGGCTAGGCTCGCACCTGCCGTGGGGCGATCCCCGGCGCGGCTGGGACTTCGTCTCCACCGGGCACGGCGACGTGCCGTGGGAGGACTGCTTCCGCGCGCTGAACGCGATCGGCTATTCGGGGCCGATTTCCGTTGAATGGGAGGACGCCGGGATGGACCGGCTGCGCGGTGCCGCCGAAGCGGTGGCGTTCCTGCGCGGCCTGCTGTTCGACAAGCCGTCGGCCGCGTTCGACGCCGCGTTCAGCAACCAGAGGTAACCGCGGGGCGCCCTGGCCGACGCCACCGTCATCCGATTGCCACAATCGGGAATTCACCGTGACTGCGCCGGTAGATACCGAACCGGCCGGAAGTAAGCGGGTCTGCGGATCAACCTGCTTTCTCGGTGGCATACTTCCGGCCTCCTTGGTAATGCACCCACTTTCGTAGGGTGTCGATCCGGACACAACGTGCTAAAACTGATTTCGCCCGGAGCAACCGCCCCTGGCAAGGGCGATGCGCTCCTGGCACGGATCCGAGGTACGCGGTACCGCAGTTCTCCCGCTCGTTCCCCGAAACCCCGCACGTTCGCGTCCGCTGACGCGAATGGTTTCCAGTAAAGGAACCAGAGTATGTCCCTGCGCAAATTCGTCTCGACTGTCGGTGTCCTGTCCGCCATCGCGCTCCCCACCGTGTTCGTCGGTGCGGGTGCCGCCGAGGCCGCACCCGCCATCAACGCGACGACCATCACCTACAACCTCACGGGCGCACCGAACTACGCTTCGGCCATCCGCACCGGCGTCTCGCGCTGGGGGACCCTGCGCAACGTCAAGTTCCAGGAGACCACCGGGCGCGCGAACCTGACCTACCGCCAGGGCAACTACTCCGGTGGCTCGTACTACACCGGAAACGGGCACGGCACCGGGAACATCTACCTCGACATCCGCCAGATGGGGCAGTACGACCACGTGCGGGTCGCCGCGCACGAGACCGGGCACGACCTCGGGCTCCCCGACCACTACAGCGGCCCCTGCTCCGAGCTGATGTCCGGCGGTGGCCCCGGCCCGAGCTGCACCAACAGCTACCCCAACGCCAACGAGGTGGCCAGGGCGGACGCGAACTTCCGGTTCGCCGCCACCGAGGCCGAGCTCAACCGCACCGTGGTGGTCCGGGGCTACTGACCCGCGACCGGAGCAAGTCCGCGGCCCGCGCCCTCCCCCTCCGGCGCGGGCCGCGGACACCTTTGTCCACAGTGGATATCAGGCCCGCTGGTCCCGGGAAGCAGCCGAGCAGGGCGATTTCGCGGGCGGGGCCGTCCTTCCGGGGTGTCAGCGCCCGGGTTCCGAGGTTTCGACGGTGACCGTTCCCCCGTCGGACTTCGCGCGCAGGTGCAGCGGCTCCCGCCCGGTGGGTCGTGCGCGCAGCACGGCTTCGGCCACCGGGCCGGCGAGCACCGTGCGCACCGACCTGCCCAGCCCGCGCGCACCGTAGACCGGGTCGAACCCGACCTCGGCCAGCAAAGCCCGCACGGAGTGGTCGACCTCGAGGTGCACCGAGCGGCGGGCGAGCCGCTGCCGCAACTGGTCCACCTGGAGATCGGCGACTCGTTCCGCGGTGGTGGAATCGAACTCCGAGAACACCACGGTCTCGTCGATGCGGTTGAGGAACTCCGCGTCGAAGAAGTCGCGCAGTGCCCCGGTCACGACCGCGTGGTTGCCGCGCGCGGTCAGCCTGGCCGCCACCGCGCCCGCGCGGCGGCCGACCCGGTCGGTCAGCCGCCGCCACCCGAGGCCGCGCCGCTTCGCGAGTTCGGACGAGCCGAGGTTCGAGGTCAGGAACACGAAGCTGTTGCGGAACGAGATGCTCTCCGTCCCGTTCGCGAGCCGGAGCGTGCCGTTGTCCAGCACGTGCAGCAGTGCGCGCAGCACCGTGGGATGCGCCTTCTCCACCTCGTCGAACAGCACGATCCCCGGCCGGTACGCGTCACCCTCCACAGTGGACCGGTCGAAGACGGTGAACGCCTCCTTGCTACCGGCGTATCCGGGCGGGGCGCCGGTGAACGAGGCCGCGTAGTGCTCCTGTGCCAGCGAGTTCATGTCGACCCGGCACAGGTCGTCCGGCCCCGCGCGCAGTTCCGCCGCGACCTGGCGGACCAGCTCGGTCTTGCCGACCCCGGTGGGACCGACCAGCAGCAGGTTCGCCAGCGGGCGGTACGGGTCGGCCGCGCCGGCGTTGGCCAGCGTGACCGCCCGCACCACCGCCTCCACGGCGGCGTCCTGGCCGAGCACCTTCGCGCTCAGCCTCGCGGCGAGCGCCGCCGGGTCGGCGGACTCCGGTGGCCGCCGGGCACCGTCGCCATCGGCGGCCACCGGCTCGGCGGCCGCGCGCCGGTTCTGCTCGTGGTACATGTCGGTCAGGAACGGCACGCTTCGCCTCCTCAGGCCCGCATCGTCTTCTCGGCGGGCAGGTCGCCGACCTGGCAGTCCGCCACTCCGACGGTGTCACGGGTGAGCGCTTCGACGTTCTCGCGCGCCTTTTCCGCGTCGGTGACCCAGAGCTTGTAGAACTCGAAGGGGCAGTCCGCGACGCCCTTGTCCCCGTCACCTGCCGCGTGCACCCCGGAGTACCCGCGGTGCAGCAGCTTGAACAGGTGGTTCTGCGACTGGTCGTACTCGCGCGCGTCCCTGATCGCCGACAGCGACAGCTGGGCGTACTGGATGCCGTACTCCTCCTCGCCCGTTTCGCCGAGGGTACGGCCGTCGAACCCGATGATCGACGAGTGCCCGAAGTAGGAGTACACGCCGTCGAACCCGGCCGCGTTCGCCACCGCGACGTAGCAGTTGTTGGCCCACGCCATCGCCTTGGCCATCAGCACCTGCTGGTCCTTCGCCGGGTACATGTAGCCCTGGCACCGGACGATCAGCTCCGCGCCCTTCATCGCGCAGTCGCGCCAGATTTCGGGGTAGTTGCCGTCGTCGCAGATGATCAGCGAGATCTTCATGCCCTTCGGGCCGTCGGTGACGTAGGTGGTGTCACCGGGGTACCAGCCCTCGATCGGGCACCACGGCAGGATCTTGCGGTACTTCTGCTTGATCTCGCCGTGGTTGTCGATCAGCACCAGCGTGTTGTACGGCGGCTTGTCCGGGTGGTCCTCGTGCTGCTCGCCGGTGATCGAAAAGACGCCCCATGTGTTCGCCTCGCGGCAGGCGGCGGAGAAGATCGCGGTCTCGTCGCCGGGGATGGTGGCGGCGGTCGCGAACATCTCTTCGGGGTCGTACATGATCCCCTGCGTCGAATACTCCGGGAACACCACCAGGTCCATGCCGGGCAGCCCGGTCTTCATGCCCACCACCATGTCGGCGATCCTGCGGGCGTTGTCCAGCACCTCGTCCTTGGTGTGCAGGCGCGGCATCTTGTAGTTGACCACCGCCACCCCGACCGTGTCGGGACTGGCCGAAATGTCACCGTGTCGCATCGCGTTCTCCTTACGGTTGGGCGGAAAATTCAGGCGGGCACCGGCACGCGCGCGTCGCGGCGGCCCCTGGTGGCGAACAGCGCGGCGAGCGCGACGAGCACGACGCCCACCACCGCGGCGAGCACGGCGAGCCAGCCGTCGCTGCGGTAGCCGCCGGTCATGCCGAGGAACGCGGGCACCGCGCAGGTCGGCATGCTCAGCAGCACGGTGACCCAGCCGGTGAACCGGGTCAGCCCTTCGACGCCGAGGCCGAGCACCAGGAAGAACAGCGTCCACAGCAGTGCCCAGCACAGCCAGATCACCCCGAACACCGGATCGGCGGTGCGCCAGAACGAAAGCCCGGCGTAGACGACGGCGGCGACGGCCACGAAGCACGAGAACCAGCCGATGCCTTCGGGCTCCAGCCCCGCCAGGTTGACGATCCCGACGTAGAGGTAGGTGAACCCGAACAGGTAGAGCCCGGAGGCGGCGAGGATCGCGTCGCCGTCACCACCGGCCTGGATGATCAACACGGTCGGGGTCACGCACTGCAGGCCGCCGACGAACAGGTTCAGCACGGCCGCCGACCTCGCGGGCACTCTCCCGAGCAGCATCAGCCCGTTGACCAGCAGCACCGCACCGACGTAGAGCAGACCGACGTTGGCCATGGCTCTCCTCCGTCTCCGTCACACCTCCGCTTGAAATAATTTCAAGTGAAAATAAGTGTGATCGGCGACGCCGTCAAGTGCCGGCCTGCCCGGGATTTCGGCTCAGAGCCGGGTGATCACGTCGAAGTCGTAGCCGTCGGCTACTGCCAAGTGCACTTCCTGGCCCGCTTGGCTGCCGCGGAACTCGACCGTGCCGCGGGGCCCGTGGTAGGCGGCCCCGTCCGCGGCGGCGTTCAGCTCCGGCAGGTCCGCGCTGCCCGCGCGGCGCACCAGGTTCGCCAGCGTGTGCAGGCCCTCGTAGCAGGATTCCGCCGCGTTGTTCAGCGCGGGCGCGTCCGTGCCGTGCAGTCCGACGTAGCGGCCGAGCAGGTCGAGCGCGTCGGCGTTGACCAGCGACCGGAAGTACGCGGCCGAGACGAACAGGTTGCGGGTCGCGGCGCTGCCGCTGGCGAGGAGCATGTTCTCCTCCATCAGCGGGCTGAACCGCATCATCCGCTCGTGCAGGCCGTGCGCGGCGAACCGCCGGTTGAACTCGACCGCGTCCTGGCCGACCAGCAGCATCAGCACGCCGTCGCAGCTCGCCGCCTCGACCCTGCCGACCAGCCTCGCCATGTCACCGGCGCCGAGACCGGCGAACGCCTCGCCCTCGATGCTCAGGTCCAGCTCGCGCGCGAACCCGCGCACCGCCGCCGCCGAGGCGCGGGGCCAGACGTAGTCGTCGCCGACCACGAACCAGCGGCGGGCGCCGAGGTTGTCCCGCAGCCAGCGCAGCGCGGGCGCGATCTGCTGGCGCGGGGTCTCCCCCGTGCAGAAGATGCCGGGACGGCGCTCCCCGCCCTCGTACAGCGAGGTGTAGGCGTAGGGGACGCGGTCGGCGAGCACCGGCGCCAGCGCGTTGCGGACCGACGAGATGTGCCAGCCGCTGACCGCGTCCACCGCGCCGGTGCGGACCAGCCCGGCTAGTTCCGCCGCGACGCGGCCCGGCTCGGCACCGCCGTCGACCACCTCGAAGGCGACCTCCCTGCCGAGGATCCCGCCTTCGGCATTGAGCTCGCGCGCGGCCAGCTCGGCGATCGCCTCGCAGGACGGCCCGAACAGCCCGGCCGGCCCCTGCAGCGGGATCACCATCGCCACGCGCCAGGTGTCGCGATGACGGGGGTGACGCGTCGCGCCAACGGTCATGGGTGCTCCGCGAAGCGGGTCGGGTTGACTTTCTTTCAGGTGGAAGTTTTACAATCGACCCACTTTTGCGCAAGAGGGAGGGACGGCGGGGATGCTCGAACGAACGGCGGCCACCGAGTCCCTGATTACGGCGCTGACCAGGGCCACCCGCGCGGTGACCACCCGGATCGCGCGCACACTGGAAACCGAGGACCTGACCCTCGACCAGTGGCTGGTGGTCGACGCGCTCTCCCGGCAGCGCGGGCTGGCGATGACCGATCTGGCCGAGCGCACCATGGCCACCGGCCCCACCCTCACCAGGGTCGTCGACAAGCTGGTCTCGACCGCGGCGGTCTACCGGGAGGTCGACCCCGCCGACCGGCGCCGCGTGCGCGTCTACCTCAGCCCTCGCGGCAGGGCGCTGCACAAGCGCATCGCGGTGAAGGTGCGCGACGCCGAACGCGAGCTGCTCGAACGGACCGGCAACCCCGAAGCGGCGTTGACCGTGCTCGACGAGCTGGCCGGACGCTGATCCGCAGCGCCCGCCGGGCTCCGGAGGTTCGGCCTTCGCGCATGCCCTGAAGGACGCCTTCGGGGCATGCGCACGGGGTGCAGAAGCGGCTAGCGCGGCGCCCACCTGCCGACGAAGCTCCCGCACGTCACCGGTGTCCCGTGCAGCGCGTCGCGGATCCCGTTCTCCACGCCGAGGTAGTCGATGATCGGGGCGTCCGCGGACACCGTCGCGGGCACCGGCCCGCCCTTGGCGAGCACGTCGGGGTCGACCGTCTGGAACAGCACCAGGTAGTCACCCCTGGCGTTCAGCCCGGCCGCGGTGTCGAGCATGCGCTGCGGCGCGTCGGCCACGACCTCCAGCGGCAGTGGCCATTCCAGCGGGAACGGGTTGTGCAGGCCGAACGCGGGGTAGGCGAAGGGATTGTTCGCCAGCACCGCGACGTCGGCGGCGGGGAACCGGCGCACGCAGTCTTCGATCTGGGCGAGGTAGGCGTACGTGCCGGGGTTGGTCCGGACCCCGGCCATCGCGGGTGTCACCGTGCCGAGGTCCTCGGTCAGCCGGTCGTGCGAAACGTCGAGATAGGCGCCTTCGTCGTGCTTCTTGACGACGAGGACACTCGCGGCCACCACCGCGGCGAGACCGAGCGCGCCCGCGGCGACGAGCCGCTCCTGTCTTCGCCACGGCACGGCGGGCAGCCCGTCGGCGAGCACCACGGCCACGGTCAGCGCGAGACTGCCCGCCAGCAGCGTAGGCGTGTCCTGGCCCCACGACAGGCTGATCATCAGGCCGAGCGCGGGCACCAGCAGCGCGGGCCACGGCGGGCGGTGGGCCAGCACGCCGGCGAGCAGCACCGCGGCGACGGCGGCCCACCACAGGATGTCCGCCCACCTGAGTTCGGCGGAGAAACCCCCTCGTACCACCACGCGCACCACGACGGCCGCGCCCACGAGCAGGAAAACCCCGTGCAGCGCCCGAAAACGATCTCCGCGGCGGCGTACCAGCGCGATGCCCGCCATCACGATGACCACGGCGAGGACCGGCCACACGAACCGGATCGACGCGCCGTCCCAGAACGTCAGCAGTCGCTCGGCGTAGGCGGGCAGGCCACCGGTCAGCTGGTCGGCCATCGTCGTGAAACCGCCGTCGAGCGCCACCACTCCCACATAACCGGCACCGCAGGCCCCGAGGCAGCAAAGATCCACCAGGATTCGCGGCCACCGCACCGGCCGCCGCGTCGACGGGTGCAGCGCCAGCCAGGCCAGCCCGACCAGCGCCGCGGGCGCGAAACTCTGCTTCACCAGCGGCGCCAGCCCGAACAGCACCAGCCCGGCCCGGCGCGCCAGCGGGTTGCCCGAGCGCAGCCCCGAGTCGAGCGCCCACGCCCCCAGCGCGGTCAGCGCGATCCCGTCGATGGTGTGCCATGCCATGAGCGGGAACGAGTTGAGGTTGAGCAGGGCGGCCGCGGCGACGAGGCCGGTGAGCCCCGGCCCCCAGGTCAGCAGCGGCTTGCGCGTGACGAGCACGGCGAGCGCGACGGTGCCCATGATGATCTCGACCATGCTGAGCACCGACGAGGACACGAACAACGGCGCCGGGATCGCGAAGTCCAGCACGTGCAGCACGGCGGATCCGAGCGGGCGCGCGGAAATGATGTCGGTGTGCGGGATTTCGCCGTGCAGCACGCGCCAGCTCTGCGCGAGGATGAACCCCTGGTCCGACGGGTGGAATCCGAACCTGCCGACGCGCAGGCCCGCGGCGAGCGCGAGCGCTCCGATCCACGCGACGTGCAGCAGTGCACGGGTGCGTCTTCGCGGCCCTTCCGGCGACGGTGCTTCCGCGGCCGGAACCCGGACCGCCGTGTCGAAACCGGCTGTCGCCATCGGCGTCCCCATTTATCCCCAGTGGAACGACGGATGTGCCGGGCGACTTACCGTCGCGCGCGATCCTCACGTCGTCTGGGCGAAAGCCTATACAGCACCGCGAACAACGAATGCGCGAGGCATTCTTTCGCCGACTTGGAAATTGACCAACAGCTTGCCTGCGGGCGCGGTCGGCTATCGTGCTGGTGGTGAACACAGACGGGCCGGTCACACTGGTCGAGGTGGCAAGGGCCGCTGGCGTGTCCAAGACGACGGCGTCCGACGCGCTGCGCAACTCCGGCCGGGTGTCCGAGCGGACGAGGAAGCTGGTCACCAGTACCGCGACCCGCCTCGGGTACTCGCCGAACGCCTCCGCGCAGTCGTTGCGCCGCGCGAGCACCGGCGCGATCGGGCTGCACGTGCCGGAAGTCCTCACCCGGTCCGAGTACTACATGTCGTTCGTGTTCGGCGTGGTCGACCAGGCCGCCGAACGGAACTACGACGTCACGCTGATCACCTCGAAGCACGTGCCGGCGCCCGGCGCCTTCCACCGGGTGGACGGGATCGTGCTCGGCGACCCGCTGGAGACCGACCCGGTGGTCCGCGGCCTGCTCGGCGCGGCGGTGCCCACCGTGACCTGCGAGCGGTTCACCGGCGAGGCGGTGCCGTCCGGCGTCGTCCGGTCGGACCATGCCGCGCTGCTCGAACGGCTGCTGGCGCACCTCCGCTCGGCGGGCGCGCGCCGACCGGCGCTGCTCGCGTCCAGTTCGACCACCGACTGGGGAAACCGCCTGCAGCAGACGTTCCGCGCCTGGTGCGGCGAGCGGGACCTGCCGGTGCTGATGCGGGAGCAGGCGTTCGGCTCCTCGGCGGAGGTGGTGCGCGACAACGTGCGCGCGCTGCTGGCGGCCGATCCCGCCATCGACGCACTGGTCTGCGCGCCGGACGGGTCCGCGGTGGCCGCGCTGCCCGTGCTGCGCGAGGCGGGCCGCGAGGTCGGCGGCGACCTGCTGCTGGCCGCCTGCGTGGACAGCAGCCCGCTCCTGCACAGCGATCCGCCGATCACCGCCATCGACCTGCACCCGCGCGCGGCGGGCGCGGCCTGCGCCCAGCTCCTGTTCGACCTCCTCGCCGGGAAGGCACCGGAGGGGACCGAGCGCTCGCTGCCGATCGGCCTCGTCGAGCGGCGGTCCACCACCCGGTCGAGCACTTTCTAGCCGATCGCGCCGTCGATTCGGCGCGGGAGCTGCCACGGGTTGGCCTCGCGCAACGCCGGGGGCAGCGCGGCATCCGGCACGTGCTGGTAGGCGACCGGCCGGGTGAACCGGCCGAGCGCGCCCGCGCCGACCGAGGTGGTGCCGGGCGCGGTGGTGGCCGGCCACGGTCCGCCGTGGTGCTGCGCCCAGGTGATCGCGACGCCGGTCGGCCAGTCGTTCACGGTCACCCGCCCGGCGAGCGGGGCGAGCCGGGACACCGTCTCGGCGACATCGGGGTCGGCGTCGGGGTTCTCGGTGCTCATCACCGCGGCCGTCAAGGTGCCCTGCAACTGCGCCAGCGCCGCGTGGAGCTGGTCGCGGTCCTCGTACTCGGCGACGAGCACCACCGGGCCGAAGCATTCTTCGAGCAACCGCGAGCCGCTGACCAGTTTTTCGATCGGCACCCGCAGCACGGTCGCGGAAACCGCCCAGCCCGCACCGGGACCGTCGGCGCGCCCGGCAACGGTCCCTCCCGCGTCGACCAGTTCCCCCACCCCGCCGTTCGCGTCCTGCGCGATCCGCGAGGTGAGCATCCACGCCTTCGGCGCGCGCTCTTCCAGCTCCGCGGCGACGATCTCGGCCGCATTGTGTCCACTCGGGACGAACAGGAGCCCCGGCTTGGTGCAGTACTGCCCCGCCCCGAGGGTGAACGAGGCGACGAATCCTCCGGCCAGCTCGGTGAGCCGCGCGGTCGCCGCGGGGGTCACCACGACCGGGTTGACGGTGCCCATCTCGGCGAACACCGGGATCACCACGTCGCGCTCGTTCGCCATCCGCCACAGCGCGAGCCCCGCCCGCTGCGAGCCGGTGAACGCCACCGCGGCGGTGTGCTCGGACCGCACCAGTCGCGCCCCGGCCTCGAAACCGGTGACCAGGCTGAAGAATCCCGCCGGTGCGGAGGTTTTCGCGAGCGCCTCCCGCGTCAGCTCGCCGAGACGGCGGCTGAGCCTGGGGTGGGCGGGGTGCCCCTTGACCACGACCGGGCAGCCCGCCGCGAGCGCGGACGCCGTGTCGGTGCCGAGGACGCTGAACGCGAACGGGAAGTTGCTCGCGCCGAACACCGCGACCGGTCCGAGCGGGACTCCTGCCCTGGCCAGTCCCGGTTCCGTCCGGTCGATGGTGGCGTCCAGATAGGACCCTTCGACCGCGACGTCCGCGTAGTACCGAAGCTGGCCGGAGGTGCGGCCGATCTCCATCCGGAGCCGGGCTTCGCCGAGCGCGGTCTCTTCGTCGGCCAGCGCGACCAGTTCGTCCACTGTGGATTGAACGTCGAGCGCGTCGGCGATCTCGTAGAGCCAGTCGGCGCGCTCCGACGGCGCGGTGGCGGCGACGACGGGTGCGGCCGCCGCCGCGGCGGCCAGCGCCGCATCCACCTCCTCGTCCGAGCTGACCGCCACCTCACCCGAGGCCAGGCCGGTACGGGGGTCGTAGCTGAGGTCCGCGGTCATGCGATTTCTCCCTGTGGTTCCGGTGGTGCGGCCTGCCAGCCGTCCTGCTCGACCCGGCACGGCCCGCCCTCGTGCGCGTAGAGCCGCCCCGCGCCGAGATCGAGGCTGATCGTGGCCAGGCTTTCCCACCGCAGGTGGGCGGGCAGCGCGTGATCGGCGTGCGCGCAGATCGGGACGCCGCCGTCGCGGTGCGAATGCAGGGCGCGCGCCCGCGCGGTGCGATCGGCCGTGTCCACCGCGCCGATCCGGTCCCGCAGGCCGGGCAGCCGGTCGTACGTGCTGGAAACAGCCGCGGTGGTCCCCTCGCCCTCGGCCAGCTTCGGATCGAGGAAGTGGTTGGTGTGCACCAGAACCCGGTCCTCGTCCAGCGGAAGCTCGGCGACTCCGGCCGGCGACAGTTCCAGTCCGGCCGCCTCGGCGCGCTCGCCGTCGAAGGTGATCACGGTGATCACCGAGGACGCGGACAGGCGCGCGGAACGAGCCAGGTCGACGGCGTCCCGCACGGTGTCCGCCTCGTCCAGGATCCGGCGAGCGACCACGTGCACGGGAACCCCGATGCCGGTGTGGTCCGACGCGTGCCGCAGCACGTTGAAGTGCACGCCGAGCCCGGTGCTGGTGACGCCGATCTTGCCGACCACCCCGAATTCGGTGAAGGTGTGCACCCGTCGTCCGGAGCCCTGCTCCAGCGACCAGAGCAGCATCCCGTCGCGGAAGGTGTCGTGCCAGTCCCAGGTCTGCACCGTCCGCGGCGCACCGGTGCGCGGGAGCACGACCGCGGTCGAGCACTCCCCTTCGCCGGTGACCGCCAGCGCCGCCAGCACCTCGGTCCGGCCGTTGAGCGCGCCGAGCCGCCACCGGTCGAGACCGGCGCCGTCCGCCATGCCCGCGATCTCCTCGGCCAGCGCGGGTGCCCACGCGGCCGTCTCCGCCAAGGCCCGTTCGCCCCATTCGGCGATCAGCCCGGTTTTCCCGCCCAGCGCCTCGAAAAGCGTTGTGTAGCGGGCGAAAGCGGCATGCAGCTCGGTTCGGTTCGCCCTGCCGAACGCGCGGCCGCGCTCGGCCGGATCCAGCTCCGCCGAGACGTGGGTCGCGATGTCCGTCCGCTGTGGATCGAAGCCGCTCATTCGGCTGCGCTCAGCACGGCGTCCCACGCCACCTCGGAGGCCAGCGCGCCGAGCCCGGTCGCACTGACGCCTTCGAGGTCGACTTCGTCGGTGGTCACGGTGAACAGGATGTCGCCGTCGATCTCGGTGTGGAACGGCTGGATCGCGCGGTGCATCGAGCTGTGCACCTGCGTGCCGAGCTGGTTCAGCGAGACCTCCGGCAACCGGACGTTGGTCACCAGCACGGTGAGCGTCGTGTTCCCGGCGAGCGTGCCGACCGGCGCGCCACCGGTGGCCGCCGTCGCGTAGTCCTCGACGGGCAGGCAGCGCCGCGACGTGCCGGAGTGCAGGTTGCCGCGCACCACGGTGCCGTCCCGGTCCACCACCACGCCGACCGCGTTGACCACGGTGGCGACCAGCACCTTCATCCCGCCGAACTCGCGGAACGCCGCGCCCTGCCCGGCGAACTCCGCGCGCCCGAAGTCGATCTTGCCGACCGACGCGGCGAGACCCGCGCCGCAGCGCCCGACCGGGAACTCGCCTGCCTTGGCGTCGCGCAACGCCGCCTTGCCCAGTGCCGCGTCCGGCGCGATCGCGGTTTCCCTGGTCGAGAAGTCGTAGATCACCGCGCCCGACACGTGCTGCAGCGCGGCCCAGTGCGTCCGGTTTTCCTTGCGGTGCAACAGTTCCGTGCTGACGCCGGCAGCGGCCTCCAGCCCGTAGACCGACCCGCCCGCGAACACGATCGCCTCGTGCCACCGGTATCCGCCGGACAGGCCGACCGCGCCGCCCCTGGCGTCGATCGCGGTGCGGGCGCCCTCGGGGAAGTGCAGGACCGTGCAGCCGGTCGGGCCCTCGGCGTATTCGGCGGTGCCGACGAGCACCCCCGGCAGGTCGAACGGGACGCTCGCGCGCCCGTCGCTTCGCTGCGGGGTCAGCTCGACGTCGTCGTTGGACAGCGCGCCGGGCGCGTAGGCCGACGGCTTCGCGAGCCGGTCGTCCGAAGCGGTGCTCAAAGTGCCTCCATCAGTCGTCGCGAGTATTCGTGTGCCGGTTTCCGGTAGAAGACCGCCGCGTCGGCGGTCTCCACGAGCTCACCGCCGCGCATCACGGCAACCCGATCCGCGACGTACCGGACGGCGCCGAGATCGTGTGAGATGAACAGGGCCGCGAACCCGAACTCGGCCTGCAGATCCTTGACCAGGTTCAGGATCTGCGCCTGCACGGAGACGTCGAGCGCGCTCACCGCCTCGTCGAAGACCAGGAACGGCGGCCGGGTGACCAGTGCCCTCGCGATGGACACGCGCTGGCGCTGCCCGCCGGAAAGCTGGTGCGGGTACCGCTTGGCGAACGAGGCGTCCAGCCCGACCTGGTCGAGCATCGCGAGCGTCCGCTGCTCGGCGTCCGCGTGCCCGAGCACCCCGAGTGGCTCGGCGACGGACCTGCCGACGCGCATCCTCGGGTCGAGTGACCACTGTGGATGCTGAAGGACCGCCTGCATCCGCCCGGCCAGCGCGCGGCGGCGCCTCGGGAACGGCTCGCCTTCGAAGCGCACCGCGCCGCTCGACGGTGCCCGCAGGCCGAGCGCCACCATGCTGGTAGTCGTCTTGCCGGAGCCGGATTCGCCCACCAGCCCCACCGTCTCACCGGGATCGATGCGCAGCGACACCTCGCGCATCGCGTGTGTGGTGCGGCGCCGGAACGGCGGGCCAGCGGCGAACGAGACCGACACCTCGTCGAGTTCCAGTACCGGTGTCATCGGGCCGCTCCCACCGTTTCCGACGCGCGATGGCACAACACGTCATGGCCGCCGCTGACGTGCGACCGCGGCCGCTCCCCCGCGCACGACTCGAGCACGGCGGGACAGCGCGGCGCGAACGAGCACCCCGGCGACGCGCCCGAAAGCACCGGTGGCTGGCCGGGAATGGCGACCAACCGCTGTCCCTCGGACACGGCGCCGGGCACCGAGCCGGCCAGCGCCGCGGTGTAGGGGTGCCGCGGCTCGGCGAGCACGGCCGACGCGGGCCCGGACTCCACCACCCGCCCGCCGTACATCACGGCCACGCGCGAGCAACGGCGGGCGACCGCGGGCAGGTCGTGGCTCAGCCACAGGATCGTGGTGCCCGCTTCGGCGGCGAGCGCGAACACCAGGTCGAGCACCTCGTCGCGGACCTGGCTGTCCAGCGCGGCGGTCGGCTCGTCGGCGATCAGGAGCTCCGGCTCGGCTGCCATCGCCATCGCGATCGCCACCCGCTGCGCCATCCCGCCGGAAAGCTGGTGCGGGTAGCCGCGGGCAACGCGAGCGGGATCGGCCAGCTTGACCGTGGCGAGGCGGTCGAGCACGTCCGCCCTGCTTGCCCTGCCCCGCAGTGCGAGCGCGACCTGCCTGCCGATCCGCATCGTCGGGTCCAGCGAGCCGATCGGTTCCTGGAACACGTACCCCAGCCTGGTGCTCCGCAACGCGCGCAGCTCGCGCGCACTCATCGAGCCGACCACCGAACCGTCCACTTTGACCTCTCCGCCGGTGACCTCGGCCGCCTTCGGGAGCAGGCCACCGATCGCGGAGCCCAAAGTGGACTTCCCGGAGCCGCTCTCCCCGACGATGCCGACGGTTTCCCCGCGCGCCACCGAAAGCGTGGCACCGTCGAGGGCGCGCACGGCGCCGTAGTCGACGACGAGCTGGTCTACTTCGAGTAGCGTCATACCAGTGACCTCGACTCCCTCGGTTCGAGCCGGTCGCGCAAACCGTCCCCGAACACGTTGATGGCCAGTATCGCCACGACCAGCACCACGCCGGGGAAGGCGAGCAGCCACGGCGCCGCGAGCAGGTAGATCCCGCCCTGCTGGATGAGCACGCCCAGCGACGACTCCGGGGGCTGGACGCCGAAGCCGAGGAAGCTCAGCCCGCCCTCGACCAGGATGCCGACGGACAGCGCGTAGGTGCCCTGCACCGCGATCGTGCCCGAGACGTTCGGCAACACGTGCCTGGCGAGGATCCGCCACCAGCCGACCCCGCTGATCACCGCCGAGGTGATGTAGTCCCGTTCGGACACCGTCATCGCGGCAGTGCGCACGAGCCTGGTCATCAGCGGGATGGTGACCAGCACGATGCTGCACAGGGTGGCGGCCTGGCCCGGCCCGAGCACCGCGGCGACCAGGATCGCCAGCACGATCGTCGGGAACGAGTACAGCACGTCCACCATGCGCAGCACCAGTTCGGCGAGCCAGCCGCCGCGGTACCCGGCGACGATCCCGAGCACGGTGCTCAGGCTCGCGGTGACCAGCACCGCGAGCGTGGACAGCAGCAGGGTGGTGCCGATGCCTTCGAGCACCCTCGGCAGCATCGACCGGCCGAGCTGGTCGGTGCCGAGCGGCCACTGCCAGCTCGGCGGCGCGAGCCGGGAGCCGACGATCCCGTCCGGGTTCCCGCCGAGCCCGAACACCGAACCGGCCAGCGCCGCGAGCACCAGGACTACCAGGCACACCAGTCCCGTGCGGGACAACGGGTCGAGCCGCCGCCACGTGGTCATCGGACCGCCTTTCCGAGCCTCGGATCGAGCACGCCGGAGGTCGCGTCGGCGAGCATGGTCAGCACCACGAAGACCGCGGCCGCGAGCAGGACGCCCGCCTGCACCACCGCGTAGTCGCGGCGGCCGACGGCCTGCACCACGTAGGAGCCGACGCCGGGCAGGTTGAACAGGTTCTCGATGATCACCGCGCCGCCGAGCAGGTACGCGGTGATCGTGGTCAGCACGACCAGGATCGGGATCGAAGCGTTGCGCAGCACGTGCCTGCGGATGATCGCGAGCGGCGCTTCCCCGCGCGCCACCGAGGCCGTGATGTAGGGCTCCACCAGTACGTTCAGCACCGCGTCGCGGGTGGTCCGCGCGGTGACGGCGATCGCGAACACCGACAGCACCGCGGCGGGCAGCACCATCGAGCGCAGGTTCGCGCCGACGTCCTCGCCGAGCGGCCGGTACCCGCCGACGGTGAGACCGAGCGCGTACCGGGAGAACACGAACACGACCAGGCTGCCCAGCACGAACTCGGGCACGCTCACCCCGAGCCCGCCCGCCAGCCTGCCCAGCGCGCCGCCGCCACGCTGCCCCGCGCGCACGGCCGTGTACACGCCGAGGGGGATGCCGATCAGCACCGCGGCGGCGATGCCGAGAACGGTCAGCTCCACGGTCACCGGGATCCGCAGCAGGAACTCGCCTGCCACCGGCTCGCCGGACAGCAGCGAGGTGCCGAGATCGCCCTTGACCGCGGCGGCGAGCCACAGCCCGTACTGCACCACCAAGCTCTGGTCGAGCCCGTACTTGGCCGACACTGCGGCCCGCTGATCCGGGCCGGCGAACGGACCTAGCACGACCTCGGCGAACCCGCCCGGCATCAGCCGCGAGGCGGCGAAGATCAGCACGGACACCACGAACAGGGTCAGCACCGCGCTCAGTAGCCGGCGGGCCCACCAGGAAAGCAACCGCATCGTGCGTCTTCCTTCCGGTCAGGGGCGCGACGAAAGCCGGTAGTCGGCCACATCGCGGAACGCGTTGCCGTAGCCCTCGGTGGCGTAGACGGTGGGGCTGACCGAATCCGCGCGGTAGCCGACGATCACCGGCCGCGTCACGAGCGGGATCATCTGGGCGTCCCGGTCGACCGAGGTGCACAGCTCGCGCAGCGCGGGCGCCCTGCCGGGACCGTCCGGTTGCGACGTCGCCGAGTCGAGCACCCGGTTCAGGTCCGGATTCGGCTTCATGAAGCCGATGTTGAACCCCGCCGCCTCCGGGTTCCACCACTTCGCTACCATCCCCGCGCCCGCGTACCCGGCGAACCAGGACAGCGCGGCGTCGAACCCCGCCGGCGCGGTGCCGTAGACCTTCCCCGCCCAGCTCCCCTCGTCGAGCTGTTCGATGGTGACCTCGATGCCGACGCGCGCCAGGTTCTGCTGGATCACCTGCGCGATCGCGGGTGCGGGCTCGGTCGCGTAGGCGGTGATCGAGAACTTCAGGTGCTCGGCACCCGCCTCGTTCAGCAGCCGCCGCGCGCGGTCGAGCCCCGCGGTCGCCGACGGCAGGGTCGCCGGATCGCAGGCGTCGGGCAGGTCCACCGGGGTGACCCCGGTCGGCTTGCCGAGCCCGTTCGTGGCGATCTTCGCGATCTGCGCGCGGTCCATCGCGATGTTGATCGCGGTCCGGACCCGCTCGTCCGCGAACTTCCCGCCTGGCGCGTTGCTGTTGAGCATCAGGTAGTAGAAGTCCGTTGTGGACTGTGCGCGCACGCGAACCCCGCGCACGCCCGCGAGCACCTGCGGCGCGTCCACGTTGCCGAGCACGGCGAGCCCGGCGCTGTTGTTCTGCAGCGAGGCGATCCTGGTCGGGTCCTGCGGCACGATCGCGATGTTCACGCCGTCCACACCCGGTTTGCCCTCCGCCCAGTAGCCGTCGTGGCGCTTGAACCGCCACAGCACGTCCTGGCGGTGGAAGGTGGCCACGAACGGGCCGGTGCCGAGCATGGTCCTGGTGACGTCGAGCGAGCCGTTTTCGATCTCGGTCATCGGCAGTACCGCGGTCGGGGTGTTCGCCAGCGCCGACAGAAACGGCGTGTACGGGCGGGAAAGCGTGAACCGCACGGTGTCCGGCCCGGCCGCGGTCACCGATTCGACCGGGCCGATCTGCGTCCGCCACACCCCTTTTCCGGCCAGCAGCCGGTGCATGCTGCCCACCACGTCGGACGGCGTCATCGCGCGGCCGTTGGAAAAGGTGACGCCCGCCCGGAGGTGGAAGACGTATTCGGTCGGGCTTGGTGTTTCCCAGCTCGTGGCGAGCCCGGGGCGGGGTTCGAAACCCGGACCCACGGTCACGAGGGTTTCGTAGACGAGCGACATCAGCTCCCACGACGTCGCCACGTCGGCCAGTTGCGGGTCGAGACCGGACGCCGCGCCGGTGTCGACCGGTAGCTGCAGTTCGAGCGTGCCGCCGCGGGGCAGCGCCCTGTCCGCGACGGCGAGGTAGCCGGGGCGATCCGGCGCGGTCGGCTCGGGCGGCGCCTGCGCGGCACAGGCGGCCAGCGGCAGCGCGGCCAGCACGGCCAGTGACCGTCGGATCCGCATGAGACCTCACTCTCCGGGCGGTCTCCCGCTTCCCGCCGACCCCGCACGACAGCGGGTAGTCACGGGGCGGACCGCCTTGTCCTGCCGGAACGTTCCGACATGGGGAGTGATTAAACGATGGCCATCCCGTCCCGTCAAGGCCCTTTCCGAACTTCGGCCGCACGGATATCCGTGGGAAACAACGAAAACATCCACCGGAAACCGTCATCGTGTTGACCTGGCCCGCGATCCGGAGTTAGCCTTTCCGCCGATGCCGGAACGTTCCGGCTCTCGGTTTTCACCAGGCAGGGAGAACACGTGACGGACTGTTGCCATCCGCGATCCGAGAGTGCGCCCGCGCCTGGGACGGTCTTGCATCCGCTCGCCCCGCTGACCGGCGCCGAATTCGGCCTCGCCCGCGAAATCCTCGATACCGCCGGGGTGCTGACCGAGCACACGCGGTTCTCCTACGCCGGGCTCGCCGAGCCCGCGAAGGACCTCGTGGCCCGGCACGATCTCGACGGCACCCCGGTCCCGAGGGACGTGCGCGCGCTGCTACTGGACGTGTCCACCGGCGCCGCCGAGGACGTGGTCGTCCGGCTCACCGACGCGACGGTGCTGTCGCGCACGCCGATCGATCCCGCGACCGCGGGCCAGGTCCCCGTGCTGGCCGAAGAGCACGAGACCGTCCGCGAGATCATGGCCGCGGACGAAGGCTGGCTCGCCGCGCTCCGGCTGCGCGGCATCGACGACCCCGCGCACGTCTACCTCGCGGCACTGTCCGCGGGACGCTTCGAGTCCATTCCGGACCGGGGGCGGCGACTCGTCCGGGTGCTCGCGCACTGGCGTCCCGATCCGTCCACAATGGTCTGGGCGCACCCCGTTGACGGACTGGTGGCCTACGTGGACCTGATCGAGAGGTCGGTGTGTGAGATCGTGGACACCGGCGCCGTCCCGATCCCCGCCGAATCGGGCGACTACGACGATCCCACTGTCCGCGGTCCACATCGGACCTCGCAGCGGCCGATCGAGATCACCCAGCCGGACGGCCCGAGCTTCACGCTCGAAGACGGCGAACTGGGCTGGGAGAACTGGCGCGTGCGGCTGGGCTACGACATGCGCGAAGGGCTCGTCCTGCACCAGCTCGGCTTCCTCGACGGCGGCCGGGTGCGGCCGGTGGTCTACCGCGCGTCGGTCGCCGAGATGGTGGTGCCCTACGCCGACCCCGGCCCGATCCGGTTCTGGCAGAACTACTTCGACACCGGCGAATACCAGCTCGGCCGCCTCGCCAACGCGCTCGAACTCGGCTGCGACTGCCTCGGCGACATCACCTACGTGGACGCCGTCGTGGCGGGTGGCGACGGGCGGCCGGTGACGCTGCCCAACGCTATCTGCATCCACGAGGAGGACGACGGCGTGCTGTGGAAGCACACCGATCCCGCCAACAAGAGCAGGCAGACCCGCAGGCAGCGGCGGTTGGTGATCTCCTTCTTCGTCACCGTCGGCAACTACGACTACGGCTTCTACTGGTACCTGTACCTCGACGGCACGATCGAGCTCAAGACCAAGGCGACCGGCGTCGTGTTCACCGCCCGCTACGACGAGCGGATCGCCCCGTACGCGTCGCAGGTCGCGCCCGATCTCGCCGCGCCCTACCACCAGCACCTGTTCAACGTGCGGCTGGACATGGCGGTCGACGGCGATCTCAACGCGGTCGACGAGGTCGAGGTCGAACGGGTGCCGATCAGCGCGGAAAACCCTTACGGCAACGCGTTCCGCCGTCGCGCCACGCGGTTGCGCAGCGAGCTGGCGGCCCAGCGGATGGCCGATCCCGCGCGCGGGCGGACCTGGCTCGTGGTGAACCCGGAGCGGCGCAACCGGCTCGGCGACGCGCCGGGGTACGCGCTGATCCCCGAGGGCCAGCCCGTCCTGCTCGCCGACGAAGCGTCCTCGATCCACGGCAGGGCCACCTTCGCGGCGAAGCACCTGTGGGTCACCCCGTACCACCCCGAAGAGCGGTTCCCGGCGGGCGATCTGGTCAACCAGTGCCCACCGGGGCAGGGGCTGCCCGCCTACACCAGGGCGGACCGCGACCTCGACGGCACCGATCTCGTGCTGTGGCACACCTTCGGCCTGACGCACTTCCCCCGGCCGGAGGACTGGCCGGTGATGCCGGTCGACCACTGCGGGTTCGTGCTGCGACCGGTCGGCTTCTTCGACCGGAACCCGACCCTGGACGTGCCGTCGCCGGGCGGGCACTGCGCGGCGGCGAACTGACATGCGCGTCTACGGGCCCTACGTCGCCCCGTCGCCGTCGATGGAGGTGGACCTCGTCCGGCGCAACCCGTTCGCCGTGGTGATCAGCGCCGAACCGGGCCGCGCCCCGGTCGCCACGCACGTCCCGGTGATCTTTCCCCGGCACGACGAGGTTCCGCCCACCTTCGACGGCGTGACCATGATCGGGCACCTGGCGCGGAAGAATCCACAGTGGACCCAGTTCGCGGCGGAACCGGAGATCCTGCTCGTCTTCTCCGGCCAGCACGGGTACGTCTCCCCCAGCACCTACGGCCACGAGCCCGCGGTCCCGACCCTGAACTACGCGGCCGTACACCTCACCGGCAGGGTCGAGCTGACCGACAGCCGCGAGGAATCGCTGTTCGTCGTCGAGGAAACCGTGCGGGCACTGGAATCGATGCGGAACCCGCCGTGGGACATGACCGCGTCCAGGGAGAAGTTCGCCTCGCTGGTGCAGCACGTGGTGTCCTTCAAGGTGCACGTGACCGAAGCCCGCGCCCTGTTCAAGCTCAGCCAGGACATGGCGCCCGAGGTCCGCGACCGGGTGCGCGCGGACCTCGCCACGGGCGGCTGCCCGCACCTCGCCGACCTGATGGCCGCCGTCGACCCGCGCTCGGACCTCGGCGGTCAGCCCTCCGGGTAGAACAGGAACAGGGTGCACCCGGTCGCGCTCGCGGGCAGGTGCCAGGTGCGCGCCGGGGCGTGCAGGAACGCCCCCGCCGGCGGTGCGGAACCGGACGCGCTCTACATCGGCCACGGTGACGTCGCCACGAGCGCCGCCGCTTCCAGGGGCTCGTCGGCACGACCCCCGGCGCCTACCGACGGGCGTTCCGGGTGGCGCCCTAGAGCGCTTTCGCCAGCACCTCCAGGCCCTCCGCGAGCAGTGAGTCCGAAATGGACAGCGGAGGGAGGAAGCGGAGCACGTTGCCGTGGCTGCCCGCGGTGAGGGTGAGCAGGCCGTCGCGGTGGCAGCGCCCGCTGATCTCCGCGGTCCGCGCGGGATCGGGCGTCCCGTCCGGCCCGCGGACGATCTCCACGGCCTGCATCGCGCCGCGCCCCCGCACGTCACCGATGAAGGGATGCCGCTCGGCCAGTTCCGCCAGCGCCGGCCGCATGACGCGTTCGATCTCACCCGCCCTGCGCACCAGGTCGTGCCGCTCGATCTCGTCGAACACGCCCAGCGCGGCCTCGCAGGCGACCGGGTTGCCGCTGAACGTGCCGCCGAGCCCACCGGGCGGCACGGCGTCCATCAGCTCCGCCCTGCCCGTGACGGCACCGAGCGGGAGACCGCCACCGAGGCCCTTCGCGGTCGTCACCAGGTCCGGCCGGATGCCCTCGTGCTCGCAGGCGAACAGGGCGCCGGTGCGCGCGATACCGGTCTGCACCTCGTCGGCGATCAGCAGGATGCCGCGGGCCGCGCAGATCTCGGCCACCGCGGGCAGGAAACCGGTCGGCGGCACGATGAACCCGCCCTCGCCCTGGATCGGCTCGACGACGACCGCCGCCACGTTCGCCGCGCCGACCTGCCGGTCGAGCAGGTCGGCCAGCGCGGCGGCGGCCTCTTCGGCACACCGCTCCCGGTCACCGCGCCACCGGTACGGGTAAGCCATCGGCGCGCGGTGCACCTCGGGCGCGAACGGGCCGAAACCCTGTTTGTACGGTGCGTTCTTGGCCGTCATGCTCATCGTGAGCAGCGTCCGCCCGTGGTAGCCGTGGTCGAACACCACGATCCCGGGACGGCCGGTCGCGGCGCGCGCGATCTTGACCGCGTTCTCCACCGCCTCCGCGCCGGTGTTCACCAGGAACGTGCGCTTCTCGCCCGGCACCGGCGAGAGGCGGTTCAGCGTCTCGCACACCTCCACATAGGACTCGTACGGGTTGACGAGGAAGCAGGTGTGGGTGAACCGGGCCAGCTGGCCCGCCGCCCGCTCGACCACGCGCGGTGCCGCGTTACCGACCGTGGTCACCGCGATCCCGCTGCCGAAGTCGATGAACGAGTTGCCGTCCACGTCGACGACCACCCCGCCACCCGCCTCGGTGACGAACACCGGCAGGGACGAGCCCACCCCGGCAGGCAGTGCCGCGTGCTGCCGCCGCAGCAGTCTCGCCGACTCCGGGCCGGGGATCTCGGTGCGCACCCGGCGAACCTGCGCCAATCCTGGCCCGCTTTCCCGCTCGACCACGCCCATACCTCCGTCTCTCCGGCTGAATCGCGGACCACGGTAGGTGCCGGGCCGAGGCGGAACGATCGACAAGGCGTCCATCTCCGGACGCGAGGAATGGACATCGTGTCGAGTGCCCACGCACCGGTGCGCGGGTGATGCTGGCCCGGCCAAGGCGGACAGGAGGAACGGATGACCATCGACGGGGCACTCGACGGCCTGCTCGTGGCCGACTTCTCGCGGGTGCTCGCCGCGCCCTACGCGACCATGCTCCTCGGCGACCTCGGCGCGGACGTGATCAAGGTCGAGCGGCCGGACGGCGGAGACGACACCCGGGCGTGGGGCCCGCCGTTCGCCGGTGACCAGGCGACCTACTTCCTTTCGGTGAACCGGAACAAGCGCTCGCTGGCGCTCGACCTGCGCACCGCGGACGGGCAGCGGCGGGCGGCGGAGCTGGTGCGCCGTGCCGATGTGGTGATCGAGAACTTCCGGCCGGGAACCATGGCGGGGCACGGGCTCGACCACGAGCGCGTCCGCGCGCTGAACCCCCGCGCGGTGTACTGCTCGGTGACCGGTTTCGGCGCGGGCGGCGGCGCGACGCTGCCGGGGTACGACCTGCTGGCGCAGGCGGTCGGCGGGCTGATGAGCGTCACCGGGCCCGCGCCGGGCGAACCGGTGAAGGTCGGCGTCGCGCTGGTGGACGTGCTCACCGGCCTGCACGCCGCGGTCGGGATCCTCGCCGCGCTCCGGCACCGCGAGCGGACCGGCGAGGGCCAGCTCGTCGAGGTGAACCTGCTGAGCACGCTGCTGTCCGGCATGGTCAACCAGAGCGCCGGGTACACCCTCGCCGGCGTCGTGCCGTCGGCCATGGGCAACCGGCATCCGTCGATCGCGCCGTACGCGGTGTTCGACACCGCCGACCGGCCGATCGTGCTCGCCGTCGGCACCGATCGCCAGTTCGCCGCGCTGTGCAAGGGAATCGGGCTCGCCGAGGAGCCGCGCTTCGCCACGAACACGCAGCGGGTCGAGCACGCGGGCGAACTGACCGAGCTGATCACCGAGCGGCTCACGGCCCGCACCGCGGACGACTGGTTCGCGACGCTCAGCCCGCTGGGCGTGCCGTGCGGCCCGGTCAACGATCTCGCCGGAGCGTTCGCCCTCGCCGGGGACCTGGGCCTGGAACCGCTCGTCCCGACCCGTGACGGCGACCTGGTCGCCAACCCGATCGGGCTGTCACGGACCCCGCCCGGTTACCACCGGCCACCGCCACGGCTCGGCGAGCACACCGAGGATCTCGCGGCCTGGCTGGACACCCCACTATCCACAGGAGACCGATCATGACCGACCCGCTGCGCCTGCTCGACATTCCGTCGATCGTCCCGCCGGAGGAACGGGACATCCAGGAGACCGTGGCCAAGTTCGCCGAAGACCGCCTCCGGCCCGGAATCCGCGAATGGTACGAATCCGGGGAGTTCCCGCGCGAGCTGGCGCGGGAGTTCGGCAAGCTGGGCGTGCTCGGAATGCACCTGGACGGGCACGGCTGCGCCGGCGTGAGCGCGCTGGGGTACGGCTTGGCCTGCCTCGAACTCGAAGCCGCCGACTCCGGTTTCCGCAGTTTCGTTTCGGTGCAGGGCTCGCTGGCCATGTACTCGATCCACCGGTACGGCTCCGACGAGCAGAAGGCCGAGTGGCTGCCCCGCATGGCGGCGGGTGGGGCCATCGGCTGCTTCGGGCTCACCGAGCCGGACTTCGGTTCGGACCCCGGCGGCATGCGCACCCGTGCCGTCCGCGACGGCGACGACTGGGTGCTCGACGGCAGCAAGATGTGGATCACCAACGGCTCGATCGCGGACGTGGCGACGGTGTGGGCCCGCACCGAGGACGGGATCCGGGGTTTCCTGGTCCCCGCGGGCACCCCGGGATTCACCGCGAGATCGTTGGGGCACAAGCTTTCCCTCCGCGCGTCGGTCACCGCGGAACTCGTCTTCGATGGTGTCCGCCTGCCCGGCAGCGCGCTGTTGCCGTTGGCGCGCGGGCTGTCCGCACCGTTGTCCTGCCTGAACGAAGCCCGGTTCGGCATCCTGTTCGGCGCGGTCGGGGCGGCCAGGGACTCGATCGAATGCGCGCTCGGCTACGCGAAGACGCGCACGCAGTTCGGCAAGCCGATCGCGGGATTCCAGCTCACCCAGCGGAAACTCGCCGATATGGCGGTATCGGTGAACTGCGCGATGCTGCTCGCACTGCACCTCGCCGGGCTGAAGGACCGCGGCACGATCCGGGGCGAGCAGATCAGCGCGGGCAAGCTGAACAACGTGCGGGAGGCGCTCGCGATCGCCAGGGAGTGCCGCACCGTACTGGGCGGCAGCGGGATCACCACCGAGTACGCGCCGCTCCGCCACGCGAACAACCTGGAATCCGTGCTGACGTACGAGGGCACATCGGAGGTGCACACTTTGGTGCTGGGGCAGGCTTTGACGGGGATTCCGGCGTATCGCTAGCCGGTGCCGGTCGTCGTTTCCGGCCGGAGGCTGCCTCAGTCGATGCAGAACTCGTGGCCCTCGATGTCCTGCATCGCGATGCAGGACTCGTTGAAACCATCGGCAACCAGCACTTGGACGCATACCGCGCCGAGCGCGACCAGTCGTTCGCACTCGGCCTTGAGCGCGGCGAGGCGCTCTTCGCCCACGAGCCCGGTGCCGACCCGCACGTCGAGGTGCACCCGGTTTTTGACGACCTTCCCTTCGGGAACGCGCTGGAAGAACAGTCGCGGGCCCACGCCCGAGGGATCGACGCAAGCGAACCCCGATCCCTGGCGCTCGGGTGGCAGTGAGCGATCGAACTCGCCCCAGGTGGCAAACCCCTCCGGTGGCGGCGGTACGACGTACCCCAGCACCTCGCACCAGAAACGAGCGACCCGCTCGGGATTCGCGCAGTCGAAGGTGACCTGGAACTGTTTGACCGATGCCATGGGGCAACCATAGTGCCGCGTCCGGTCGAGGCGCACCTCGATTAGCGCGGGCGTGCGTCCCAGGCCAGTGCGGCGAGCAGGAGTTCGGCTCGCACCCGCGCCGAACCGAGATCGCACCCGAGCACGTCGGCCGCCCGGTCCAGCCGGTTGCGCAGGGTGTGCCGGTGCACACCGATCGCGGCCGCCGCGGTTTCCCACTGCCCGTTGGCTTCCAGGAACGCCCGCAGCGAGGTGACCAGGACGGGATCGTGCTCGTGCAGTTTCGAGATCGTGCCTTCGGCGACGGAGTCCAGAACCGCCCTGCTGCCGGGTGCGGCGAGAAGTGCTCCACCGGCCAGCGATCCGAACTCGGTGAGGTGGTCTTCGCCCGCAGCAGCGGCCAACCTCGCCTCCGACAGTGCTTCTCGGAGCGCGGAAAGCGGATGGGGGCCGCTCAACCCGGCGCGCGCAAGAGCGGGCGACAGCGCGGTGACCTGGTCCCCGGTGAACCCGCCTGGCAGCAGAACGACCGCCTCGCCGCCCGATTCCCGCGCGAGCAGGGGAAGATCACGCTCGGTCAGCGCGCCGTCGATTTCGGAGAGAACCGGCTCCGGA
Source organism: Amycolatopsis minnesotensis (assembly GCF_039529815.1). NCBI lineage: Bacteria > Bacillati > Actinomycetota > Actinomycetes > Pseudonocardiales > Pseudonocardiaceae > Amycolatopsis > Amycolatopsis minnesotensis. The sequence continues at coordinate 49,932 of NZ_BAAANN010000024.1, forward strand.
TCATCCGCGCGAACCACGAGAACGCGGATACCGGTCGCGGGGTCCACCACGTCGGCGAGTTGCGATCGGAGCTGTGGTTCCAAGGCAGGATCGGACAGCAGCAACCCGAGCAGGGTCGCGCCGAGCCGGTTCCGCTCGGCGCGCAGCCGTCGCGGCTTCTCCTTGTCCAGCGCCAGCAACGACGCCGCGTGCCCGAGCAGCACCTGCTCGGCGGGACCGAGCGACTGCTCGCCGACGACCGCGAGCCAGCCGTGCAGGGAACCACCGACCCCGACCGCGTGCACGCTGATGGCCCGCTCCTCGGTCACGACGGCCGAACCGGTCGCCGTGCCGGCCAGCGCCACCACCTCCTCGACATCGGCCGGTGCCGCACGAGAGCAAGTGGCCTCGACTTCCTTGTCCGGCCCGAGGAAAACGGTGGCCGCCCCGGTCGTGGCGGACAGTTCGCGGACGATGCCGCCGGCGCCGTGCCGCAGCGCCGCGCGGGTCATCCGGGGCTGCGCGCGGGAAACCCGGAGCACCTCCTCGTACCGCAGTTCGGCGAGCCGGTCCAGCACCGCCTTGGTGACCGCGGCGAACGGCGTCGGCAACGGGACCTCGAGCACCGGCAGCCCCAGCTCGTCCGCGACCTCCACAATGGACCGGGGAACGGTGTCGTGGGAGAGCCCGACACCGAAGCCCAACGCCGCCACCCCCGCGCTGTCGAGACCGCGCACGTAATCGGCCGCTCGCTCCGGCAGGTGCGCGCCGGTGGTCAGCACCAGTTCCCCGCCGGAGAGCCACGGGACGGGGTCGGCCAGGTCGATGCTGTGCGCGAAGCGCAGCGGGCGATCGAGACCGGCCTCCCCCGCGACCAGTGCCAACCCGAGTTCCGGCTGGTTCAGCAGCCATCGCGAGGACAAGTTCACGTCGCCACCGTAGCTCCCCCACTACGCCACCGCCGCACAACGACTGCCCGCCCAAAGCCGAAGCGTCCCAACCACAACCACCACCGCAGCCCCACGAACGAAAGCCGACCACCATGTCCGGTCCGTGGGGAACCCGCACCGCACCAGCAAAAAGAACAAGATCCACTAAACTACCCCCATGCAACCCGCAACCGCAGTAATCACCGGCGCCGCAACCGGAATCGGCCGAGCCCTAGCCGAAGCCCTCCACACCAGAGGAACCACCCTGGTACTAGCCGACATCGACACCACCAACCTCGACAGGACCGCAAGCCGCCTCGACGCAACCCCGATAAGAACCGACGTAGCCGACCCCCAAGCGATGGAGTCCCTGGCAGCGCAGACACCGCAAGCCCGGCTGATCTGCCTCAACGCCGGAATCGTAGGAACCAACCTCGGCGCACCATGGGAAGTCCCGCCCGACGACTGGGACCGCGTCTTCGCCGTCAACGTCAACGGTATCGTCAACGGCCTGCGCGCATTCGTCCCGAAGCTACTCGCCACAGGCGAACCGGCGCACGTGCTGATCACCGGCTCACTGGCCGGACTGACCGCGTTCCCCGGCGGCGGCGCCTACGGTCCGTCGAAACACGCGGTCGTCGCACTGACCGAGCATGCGGCGATGGCACTGGTGGGCACACCGGTGACGATCAGCATGATCTGCCCCGCGCTAGTCGCCACCGGCATGTCCACCGAAGGGGAAGACCCCGCCGACGTCGCGGAGCAGGCCCTGCGCACCATCGATGACGGTGTGTTCGCCGTGGTCCCCGGGGAATGGCAGGAGACTGTCGTCGCGCAGACCAGGAACCTCGTGACCGGGCAACGGCCAACCCCACCCGCTCCGGCAGACTGACCCGGGGCCGTCACTCCCCGCCGAACACGTCCCCTGCAACGGCCATCGCGTTCAGCGCGGCGGGGAATCCGACGTAGAAGGCGAGGTGCAGCAACGTTTCGACGATCTGCTTCCGCGTACCGCCGATCGCGAGCAACGCGTGCAGATGCGTCTCCAGCCGGGACGAGGCGGATCCCAACGCGACGCAGGCCGCGACCGCGACGGTTTCCCGCTCCACCGGGCTCAACCCGCGCGAACCCGAATCACGAGTCGCCAGCTCCTGCACCACCTCGTCCGCGGGCGAACCCGAAATCTCCCCCGCACACGTGATCGCCTCGGTGACCTGTCGTCGGGTGCACCCGACGTTCAGCGCGGCGTTCGCGTGGAACCGAAGCTGGGATGACGCGTACCCGAGCGCGGTCAACGCGCCGACCGTGACGAGCTGGCGTTCCGGCAGCGAAAGCCCCTCGCGGTGGTAGACCTCGCCGTAGATGAACCCGACGCACCGTTCGCCGAAGCCGGGCTCGCCGATGCTCGCGAACAGGTCGAGCACCGCGGGGCGCTCCAGCCCGCCCAGCTTCTGGATCAGGGCCAGGCCCCGGTCGAACGAATCGGTCATCGCACGCTCCCCAGTCTTCGCGTCCACTCCCCGGCAAGGTACCCCACCCGGGCAGTGTCCACTGACGACTAGGTCATCCCGGCGGCGGGCGACGCACCCCCGGTGACGAACAGGGCGGCGGCACCGGTGCCGTCGGCGGGCACCGACCAGATGTCGCTGCTCCCAGCACGACCGGGAAGCGCGTAGAGCACGGTCTTCCCGTCCAGCCAGGCGGCCTGGTCGTCGACGCTTCGGGTCTCGGCGAGCAGGGTTTCCTTCCCGGTCGCCAGCTCCAGCACGGCCAGCCGCCACGGCGCCGCGGCATCCGCTGCCACCCGTTTCTTGAACGCCACCCTCGTGCCGTCCGGCGAAAGCGACGGGCATTCCACGTTCTCGCGCAGCACTCGCGCGCGATAGGCGCGGAAATCGGCCTCCACCAGGTAGGTCTTCCCCCTGCTCGCCATCGTCAGGTAGAACCGGTCATCGTTCGAGGAGAAGGTGATCCCCCAGTAGTTCACGTCGGCGGCGAAGTACTGCTCCCCGTTGAGCTGCACCGGGATCTCCTCGACCGTCTTGACCAGTTCCCCGGTCTCGGTGTCGAGAATGCCCGCCCTGGTCGAGAATCCGGTCGCCGCGTAGGAGTCACCGGTGACGAAGAGCGTCCACGCCGCCATCCGCCCGGACGGCGAAAGCCTTGCCCTGCTGGGAGAACCCGGCAGGTCGAAGGTCCGGAGCACGTGCAGGTCCCGGTCCAGCACGGTGACGTCGGTGATCGGCGGCAGCACACCGGGGCGCGCGGCGAGGCAGAGCGCCTTCCCGCCGGAGGCCGCGAACCGGTCGCACGACAGGTCTGCCGTGTGCCGTGGTGAGCCGGGCGTGGCAACCGGCACCTGCGCCACCCGGCCGTGATCCGGCCCCGCCGCGGTGTTGCGGAACAGGACCTGCCCCGGCGACGGCACCGACAGCGCCTGCCCGGACACCACCGGGACCACGTTGACATCGCCGTGCCGCGCGGTCTTTTCCCTGGCGTACCAGGTGTAGCCGACCGCGGCCCCGGCCAGCAGGAGCACGGTCACCAGCACGGGCAACCAGCGGGAGCGCCCCTTCACGCGGACACCCCCGCCCGGCGCAACGGCCTCGCGACGGCGGCGGCGAGCACCACCACCGCCAGCACGCCCGCGGTCACGAGCACGGCCGGGTACAGGTCCCACGCCGTCCAGGCTGCCCCGAACAGCACGGAGGAAACCATTCGCGCGGTCGCCTGCCCGGTCTGGACCAGCGCCATCCCGCTCGCGCGAAGGTGCTCCGGCAACGACGGACCCGCGGCCGCCATCAGCACGCCGTCGGTGGCCGCGTAGAACACGCCGTGCAGTGCGAGCGCGATGACCGCGAGCAGCACGCCGTCGAACGGGCCGACCAGTGTGAGTAGCGCGCACACGAGCGCGACGTGCCCGCCGAGGAACACCTTCCACCGCCCGATCCGGTCGGCGAGATGGCCGAGCGGCACCGCGAGCAGCAGGTACACCCCCGCCGTGCCCAGCGGGAGCAGCGAGAAGTACACCTGCGCGAGGTCCGATCGACGCTGCAGCAGCAGGTAGACGAACGAGTCGCTGACCGTGACGAGCCCGAGCAGCGCGGCCCACCAGCAGATGCGCCGGAACGACGCGATCTTCAGCAGGCCGGCGGACTCCGCGAGCGAGGGCTTCGCGCGAACGGCCGCTGCTTTCTTCCGGTCCCGCACGGCCACGAAGAGCACCAGCACCCCGAGCGCGGCGACGCAGAAGCTCGTGAAGAACACCGCGTCGTAGCTGCCGAGGCTCAGCCACAGCACGGTCATCGCCACGAGCGGCCCGAGGAACGCGCCGACCGTGTCGAGCGCGCGGTGCACCCCGAACGACCGGCCGAGGAACTCGGGCTCGCTGCTGAGCGAGATCAACGCGTCGCGGGGTGCGGTCCGCAGCCCTTTCCCGGTCCGGTCGGCGGCGAGCACCGCACCGATCGCCCCGACCGAGGAACCCGCGGCCAGCAGGCCGAGCTTGCAGACCGCCGAGAGGCCGTAGCCGAACCCCGCGACCGCCTTGAACCGGCCGAACCGGTCGGCGACGTGCCCGCCTGCGAGCCGCACGAGCGCGGTCACGCCGGAGTACAGCCCGTCGAGCACGCCGAACTGCAGCGGGCTCAGCCCGAGCCCGAGCACGAGGTAGACCGGCAGCACCGCGGTCACCATCTCCGACGAGATGTCGGTGACCATGCTGACCATGCCCAGTGCGAGCACGTTGCCGCTCACCCTGCGGCGCGCGGCGCTCCTTGCTTCGGGTATTCCTGCCGCCGAATCCGCGCTGCGGCTGGTCGCGATGTACATCCCTGCTCCCCTGGCCACGTCGTGACGGCCGCCGACTGGACGCGGTGGCCGGTGGATGAGTCCTGAGTGGACTCCTGGTCACCCGAGGATGACCAGGAGTCCCGTCGAGGCCGTCAGTGACAGGTGTAAGCCGGGCTGCTGTCCAAAGTGGACCCGTCGGTGCCGAGCAGCTTCGTGGCGAAGCCGGTGTCGGTCAGGTCCAGCCGGAGCACGCCGAACGCCGAGAGCAGTTTCTCGGTCGACGGGTGCTCGGCGTGCACCGGGTACAGGTCCATACCGCCGGTGCCGCCGATGATCTGCACCGGGCCGTTCGGGTCCTTGCGGCCGTCCACGTTCTGCGGCGCGAACCGCTCGTAGTGGTGGTCGTGCCCGTTGAGCACCAGGTCCACCTTGCCCTTGACCAAAGTGGACCAGATGTCGGCGACGGTCCTGTTGTCGCCGTGGTCACCGGAACTGAACCGCGGGTGGTGGTAGTAGGCGGCCACGCAGCCCTTCTTGTTGGCAGCCAGGTCCTGCTTGAGCCAGTCGAGCTGTTCGGACTTGCCCGCGGTGAACTCCTTGTCGAACTGGGTGGAGTCCAGCGCGACGAAGTGCCAGTTGCCGAGTTCCCAGCTGTAGTAGGTCTTCCCCTGCGGCGTGGCGATCTTGCCGAAGTACTTCTTGTACGCGCCGAGCGGGGTGTGGTCGTAGGTTTCGTGGTTGCCGGGGACGGGGTGCATGATGTCCTTGAACCTGCCCCACGTCTTGTCGAAGTACTTCTGGAAGTCCTCGATGTGGGCGTCGTCGTACTGGTTGTCGCCCATCGTGATCACCGCGTTCGGGTTCATCGCGCCCACCTGCGCCGCCGTCTTGGGGTGCACGCACTTCGAGTCGCTCGCGGTGCACTGCGCGGCGATGTCGCCGGCCGCGGCGAGCACGTAGGTGCCCGCCTTCCCCTGCGGGGTGGTCACTTTCAGCTCGCCGGCCGACGAGGACGTGTTCCCGGCCGCGTCGCGCGCCCTGACCGTGTACCGGTACGCGGTACCGGGGGTGAGACCGGTGTCGGTGTAGGCGGGCGTGGTGGTCGTGGCGATCACCTTCCCGTCGCGGAGCACGTCGTACCCGGTGACGCCGACGTCGTCGGTGGCCTCCGCCCAGCTCAGTCCGGCCGTCGTCGCGGTGATCGCGCCCGCCTGCGACGACACGGACCCGGTGCCCGCGGTGGGAGCCGTACCGTCGCCGGTGGAGTCCGGGATGCCGTAGACCGCCAGCTCGCCCAGCGGATGCCCGGTGCCGGGAGCCAGGTCGACGACCCGCACGAACCGGCCGTGCGCGGACAGGCCGGTGAGGTCGTCGACACCCCCGTCGCCATCGGTCACCAGGCTCGCCTGCCGCCATTGGCTGCCGTCGTCGGACACTTCGACGCGGTACGCGGCGGCCGGACCGGCGCCCCAGGTCAACCGCACCCGGTGCACGGCGGCGCGCTGGCCGAGGTCCATCCTGATCCACTGTGGATCGGGCCGGTCCGCGCTCCTCCAGCTCGTCGCGGCGTTGCCGTCCACGGCGTTGCCGGCGCCGGACGAGGCGTCCCGCATGGTCGAGGAAACGACCTGTCTTCCTTGGGAGAGCAGAATATCGGCGGCCTGCGCGCTGGCCGTGAGCAACGGGGTGAGCACCAGTACGGCCGCCGCGGTGGACACGGTGGCAAGGCGTGCGTTCACGTCATACTCCTCGAATACCATGGCGGCGGTGTGAGGAAGTCGTGCCGTCTTCAATTGTTAAGAAACCTTCTTAACAAGAATTCGGGTACTTGGTCAAGACCTGCCGCCCGTACGGACGCATCGGGCACCGCTGCCGAAACCGGACGAACGCGGCTACCCTGGCGGGGAGCAGGACACGGCACCCGGGGGATGACATGGCAGAGATCCGCGCGTTCGCGGAGGCGGACCGCACCGAATTGCGGGCGCTGTTCGGCTACGCGGGGGATGGCTCCCCGACTGCTTCGCTGTGGGGGCACGAGGAGTCCGAAGCGGCGATCTACCTCCACCCCTATCTCGACCTCGACGCGGGTGCGGCGTTCGTCGCGGTGGCCGACGGCGCGCTGGTCGGCTACCTGGTGGGCTGCGCGGACGGCTCGGTGTTCCCCAGCGAGAGGGCCCGGATCAACGACGCCATCAGGAAGTACCGCCTGTCCTTCCGCCGGCAGCCTGCCGCGTTCTTCGCGCGCAGCCTCCTTGACCTGGCGTGGGCGGCGTTACGGCGCCTGCCCGTGGCGGGCGAACTCGACGACCCGCGGTGGCCGGCGCACCTGCACATCAACGTGGCACCGGCGGCACGCGGTACCGGTGCCGCCGAGGGGCTCGTGCGGCGCTGGCTCGCCGTGCTCGGCGAAACCGGCTGCCACCTGCAGACCCTGCGCGAGAACACCCGTGCCGTGCGCTTCTTCGAACGCATGGGCTTCGTCCAGCACGGCCCGGACCCGCTGGTGCCCGGCATCCGGTACCACGGCGCGCGGGTCCACCAGCACACCATGGTCCGAACCCCGTGACCGCGGCGGCGAGGTGCGTCCACATCGGACACAACCAGCGCCGCGGCCGGTCAGCTCACGGCGTGACCGGGATGTTGGTCAGGCCCGACTTCGCACCGGTGACGGTGTTGGAGGCATGCACGACGTCCGGCTTCGCCTTGCACTTGGACACCGAGCTGATCTTGATCGCGTACTCCCCGGCGCCACCGAGATCGGACTTGTCGCCGCGCCACACGTTGCCGCAGCCGTTGTCCGCGAAGGTGCCCGGCGCAGCATCAGGTCATCCCGATGATTCAGCTCTCTGAGGGCTGAATCCCAGCTCTTTCTTGTGTTGGACGCGCCAATCGGAGCAGCGAATACTGGGCGGGAGAGGCCAACGCGACGGGAGAGCCGTGGACACCGCAGAAACACCGGACACGGCGCGCCTCCTGCGCACGTTCGGCATCCGCTTCCTGGTGCTCGGTCTCGTGCTCGTCCTCGCAGGCGAGACGCTGACCGCGCTCGCCGTGCTCGTCGGCGGCGCGGGTCTGCTCATCGCGTCGGCACGGCCCGCCAAGGACACCGGCGAGCGGTGAGCGTCAGCGGGTCAGGTGCGCGAGCAGGGCGCGCGCGGCGGGATTCACCGGCTCCGCCAGCCGCCCGGCAAGGTGGATCGCCCTGCTCAAAGCGGGCCGCTCGATCGTGGCGAACGGCAGCCCGGAGCGCTCGGCGACCCGCAGCGGCACGATGGTGACCCCGAGGCCCGCCGCCACCAGCTCGACGAGCAGCGGAACGTGAGTCGCCTCGCAGACGCGGTGGTACCGGATCCCGGCGTCGGCGAAGCGGCGGCTGATCATCATCTGCAGCACGCTGCCGGTGAAGCCGGCGAACGGTTCGCCGTCGAGTTCCGCGAGCCGGACGCGGCGCCGGTGCGCGAGCCGGTGCCCGGGAAAGCTCAGCAGGACCAGGCGCTGGCTCCACCGCGCGAAACTGACGAGATCCTCCCGCAACGGCCCGTCGGCGGCGAGGTAGGCCAGGTCCAGCTCGCCGTCCACGACCGCGGTCGCCAGCTCCGGCACCGTGCCGTCGCGGACGTGGATCCGCACGCCGGGATGACGTGTCCGGAACACGCCCAGCTCGCGCGGCAGATCGACGACCGTCAGCGCCTGGATGGTGCCGATGGACACCGTGCCGCGGGCCAGTCCCGCCACCGCCGCCACCTCGCCTCGGGCCGCCTCGACGTCGGCGACCACGCGGTTCGCCACCGGCAGCAGTGCCCTGCCCGCCTCCGTCAGCATCACCCTGCGGGTGGTCCGCTCGAACAGCGGCGCGCCCAGTTCGGACTCGAGCTTGCGGACCGAAGCGCTCAGCGCCGACTGGACGACGTGCGCCTCGCGCGCGGCACCGGTGAAGCTGCCGGTGCGCACGACGGCGAGGAAGTGCTCGAACTGCCGCAGCTCCATTCAGCGATGCTATCGCTCGATGCCCGAGTGCACAGCCGTCGCGGCGCTCAGTCCCGCGAAGTCGGGGTGTACGCGCTGAAACCAGCACGACGGTCGGCTACCGTCGGACGGGTGACGCGCGTGGTGGTCGTTTCGAGCCTGTGCCTGCTGGCGGTCGTGCTGACCGCGGCCGTTTTCGCGATATCCCCGTGGTGGCTGCTCGCGGCCGTCCCGTTGCTCGCCGCAGGCGGTCTCGGGTGTTTCGACCTGCTGCAAAGAAGGCATTCAGTGCTGCGGAACTACCCCGTTCTGGGACATTTCCGCTATCTGCTCGAAGCCGTCCGGCCCGAGCTCCAGCAGTACTTCATCGAACGCAACACCGATGGCCGCCCCTACGACCGCGACGTGCGCAGCATCGTCTACGAGCGGGCGAAGGGCACCGAGGACGAATCGCCGTTCGGCACCGAACGGGACGTCTACGAAGACGGCTACGAAACCTTCGTGCATTCGCTCGCCCCGGTTCCGGCACCGGACGATCCGCCCAGAGTGCGTGTGGGCGGACCAGGCTGCGCGAAACCGTACGAAATGGCCTTGCTCAACGTGTCCGCGATGAGCTTCGGCTCGCTTTCGTCGAACGCGATACTGGCGCTCAACGGCGGCGCGGCCAAGGGCGGTTTCGCGCACGACACCGGCGAGGGCGGGTTGTCCGAGTACCACCTGCGCCACGGCGGCGACCTGGTGTGGGAACTCGGCACCGGCTACTTCGGGTGCCGCACCGCCGACGGCGGCTTCGACGGGGGCGAATTCGCCGAGAAGTCCGCGATCGACGCCGTGAAATGCGTGTCGCTCAAGCTTTCCCAGGGCGCGAAGCCGGGGATCGGCGGGGTGCTGCCCGGCAGCAAGGTCAACGCCGAGATCGCCAGGGTTCGCGAGGTCCCGCAGGGGGAGACGGTGATCTCGCCGCCGTACCACCGGGTGTTCTCCACCCCACGCGAGCTGGTGCGGTTCGTGGCGCGGATGCGCGAGCTGTCCGGCGGCAAGCCAACCGGGTTCAAGCTGTGCGTCGGTTCGCGGCGGCAGTTCCTCGCGGTGTGCAAGGCGATGGTGGCCGAGGACGTCACCCCGGACTTCATCCTCGTGGACGGGTCCGAGGGCGGGACCGGTGCCGCACCGCTCGAGTTCTCCGACCACATCGGCGCCCCGCTGACGGACGGGCTGATGACCGTCCACAACGCACTGGTCGGCACGGGCCTTCGCGACCGGATCAGGATCGGCGCGGCGGGGAAGGTCGCCACTGGCGCCGATATCGTGAAGCGGCTCATCCAGGGCGCGGACTACACCAACGCGGCGAGGGCGATGATGTTCGCGGTCGGCTGCATCCAGTCCCAGCGCTGCCACACCAACCACTGCCCGGTCGGCGTCGCGACGCAGGACGCCCGGCGCGCGCGGGCGCTCGACGTCGGGGACAAGACCGAACGCGTGTACCGCTTCCAGCGCGCGACGGTGCGCTCGGCGCAGCAGATCATGGCGTCGATGGGCGTGCACCGTCCCGAAGACCTGCGCCCGCACCAGCTCCGGCGCAGGCTCGATCCCATCACCGTGCGCTCCTACGACGAGCTGTACGAGTGGCTCGCACCCGGACAGCTCCTCGCGGAGGCGCCGGAAACCTGGGCTCAGGACTGGGCGGGCGCCGATCCCGACCGCTTCACCGTCTGATCGCGTACTCCGGCCACGAAACCGGATCCGCGAGTCCTCCGCGCGCCGAGACGTAGCCGTCGGGCCGGATGAGCAGCCAGCCACCGTCCTCCGCGCCGAGGTCTTCGGACAGTTCCGCGTCGTCGAGCGCCAGCACCGCCATTCCGTCCGGCACGGCGTCCGCGCACCGGAAACCGCCGAGCGCCAGCAGCGTCCACTGTGGATTTCTGAGCTGGTCGAGCAGCGCGCGCCAGCCGTCACCCCTGGCGCGGTCCGCGGTGACGGCGGTGACCCGCTCCCCCGGCCGGGGCGTCGCAGGGACCGCGGCGGGCACGGTCAGCGGGCTGTCGGGGTAGCTGATGGACAGGGCCTGGACACTGCCGAGTACCTCGTGCGCGGTCGTCTGCGGGCGGTGCTCGTCCTCGGTGCCGAGCACGTAGCTCGTGATCATCGCGGTGGACTCCAGCAGCTTCTTCCCGTTCGGCACCCGTTCGGCCGCGTAGCTGTCCAGCAGTTCGCCGCCAGCCAGCCCCTCGACGACGGCGGCGAGCTTCCAGCCGAGGTTGAACGCGTCCTGCAGGCCGGTGTTCATGCCCTGGCCGCCTGCCGGGCTGTGCACGTGCGCGGCGTCGCCCGCGACGAAACAACGCCCGCGGCGCATCTCGGGAACCGCGCGCTGCTGGATGGTGAACACGGACACCCAGTCCGGGATTCCGACCCGCACCGGAAGACCGGTGGCGGCGGTGACCCGGCGCTGGAATCGCTCCGCCACCTTCGACGGCTCGTTGTCCAGCAGTGCGTCCGCGGTGTCGAGGAGCCGCCACCTTCCCTTGTCCTGCATCGGGAACAGCATCACCGCGCCGCCGTCGGCGAAGAACCAGTGCACCGCGTGCGGATCGAGGTCGATCTCCACTTCGGCGTCGGCCACGAGCCAGGTGTAGGTGGATTCGCCTTCGAGCGGGATGCCCAGCTGCTTGCGCACGGTGCTGTGCGCACCATCGCAGCCGACCAGCCACGGCGTCTCCACCACCGACGCGGCCCCGTCGTGCCCGAGGAGCACCGCCCGCACGCCGTTCTCGTCCTGGGACAGCGAATCGAGCCGGGTGCCCCATTCGACCGTGCCGCCGAGCCGTTCGACGCGCCGCCTGAGCACCTCTTCGGTCCGCGTCTGGTCGACCAGCAGCCCGTACTCGTACCGGGTCGGCACGTCGCTGTACCCGAAGTCGAACCGCTGCTCCGGCACGCCTTCGCGGTGCCGGACGAGCGCGGTGACGCGCTGCCCCAGCGCGAGTATCTCGTCCACGATCCCCAACTGCTCGTAGATCTCCAGCGTGCGGGCTTGCGTGCCGAGCGCGCGGCTGCGCCGCACGGGACCCCCGGCGGCTTCGACCACCCGGACCCGCACCCCTCTGCGCAGCAGTTCCCCCGCCGCCATCAGTCCGACCGGGCCCGCGCCCACGACCAGGACATCCACTGGATCCGCTGACATTTCGACCACCTCTCCTGTTATTGTCAGGTCACCTGACAATAACAAGAGGGGTACCCGCTCCGTCAAGGAAGGTCCCCCGATCAGACCGCCGGGTGCGGCGGACCCCAATCGGCGTCCAGGGCCGCCCGCAGTTGCTCGACCACGCTGTCGCCGAGGCGGTCGGCCAGCCACTCCTCCGCCTCGGCCAGGCTCCGCCGCGCGACCCGCAACCGCTCCAGTCCCGCTTCCGTCGGCAGGACCAGCTTGCTGCGAGTCGAAGACGGATCCGGCTCGATGCGCAGCACGCCCGCCTTCACCAGCTCACGGACGGCCTGGTGCGCCGACTGGCGCGCGATACCGGAGCGGCGCGCCAGCTCGGAGATCGTGACGCCACCGGGATCGAGCTTGGTGAAGATGTCCATCTGCGTGATGCTCAGCGGCGGCATCCCCTTCGCCGCGAGGTCGGCGATCGTCGCGTCGGCGAACCAGCGGAACGCCTGCCTGAGCAGCGGCCCCAGCAGGGGCTTGCCGTGATGGGTCATCGTCGTGCCGCTTCGTTCGGACATACCGCCCATGGTAATCGTCAGGTGGCCTGACTGGACATCGACGGGACGCACTCGGTCGGACGTGGACTGTCCACAGCGGACAGCGGTGTGCCGACCGGCGGCTTTTCCGCGGATCTCGCGGCCTGCCGAGGACGGTGACCTGGTGTCATATCGAAGATCAATGGCTTCCTCGTGCCCGCTGTATTGGACAGGGGTCGCGGCGGCCTGCTTGGTTTGAAGTCGTTCAGACCACCTCTCCCGTTCGGAGTAGAAGATGCGCACTCGCTTGCCCGGTTCTCCGTCACCGCTCCGGCGGCAGCCCGTGAGACGCGGCCGCTGGCGGCTCTGGCTCACGGTCATGACGGCGTTTTCGGCACTGGTGACCGGGACCGGGTCGGCCGTGGCCTGCCCGCCGGCCTCGGACCTCGCCAGGCAGTTGCGCGAGCTGGAAACCTCGTCGCAGCGGCACATCGGCGCCTTCGCGCTCGACACGGCGACGGGCAGGACGGTCGGCTATCGCGCGAACGAGTTGTTCCCGTCGCTGTCGACGTTCAAGGCGGCCGAGGCGGGCGCCATCCTGGAGCGGGCACGGCGGGTGGACCCCGGGCTGCTCGAGCGGCGGATCCACTGGACGCCCGACCGCGAGGTACCCCTGGACGGCTCGCCGGTCAACGGGCACGGCGCCGCCGGGATGACCGTGTCCGAACTGGCCACGGCGGCGGTGCAGGTCAGCGACAACACCGCGGCCAACCTCCTCCTCGACCAGATCGGCGGCCCGGCAGGCATGACCCGCTACTACCGGTCGCTCGGCGACCCGGTCTCCCGGCTGGACCGCACCGAGCCCACGCTCAACGACTGGGCGCCGGGGCAGCGGCACGACACGACCACCCCCTCGGCGATGGGGCGCGATCTCCAGGCGATTTCGCTCGGCCGCGCCTTGACGCCGCCCGATCGCGAGGTGCTGAACGGCTGGCTCCGCGGGACCAAGACCGGGGCAGAGCGCATCCGCGCCGGCCTCCCTCCGGAGTGGACGGTCGGCGACAAGACCGGCTCGATGAGCGCGTTCGGCGGCGCCAATGACATCGCGGTCGCCTGGCCGCCGGGACACGCGCCGCTGGTCTTCGTGGTCTACACCTACGGTGCCACCGGCGCGGCCATCGACAACAAGACCATCGCGGCCACCGCGACCCTCCTCGCCACCGAACTGGCCAAGTGAGTTCGAACGTGCGGGACGACGGCCGGGTGCTCGCGCCCGGCCGTCGTCCGGTCGGGCGCCGCACCTTGCTGACCGGCGCGCTGATGCTCATCCCTGCCGCGTGCGCTCCTCGCGAGACCCCGGCACCCGCTCCGCCCCCTTCCCCCGCCGTCGACGAGCGGGCCGTCCACGAACGCTTGTCCTCTTTGGAGCGGAAATACGCGGCGCGCCTCGGCGTCCACGCCATCGACACCGGCTCCGGCGCCTCAATCAGCTTCCGGGCGGACGAACGCTTCGCGTTGTGCTCGACGTTCAAGACGATCGCCGCCGCGGCGGTGCTGCGACGGCGCCCACCATCCTATTTGGACACGAACGTCAGGTACACGAGGGCGGAGGTCAACTCGATCTCACCCATTGCGCAGCAGCACATCGGGACCGGGATGACGATCAGGCAGCTCTGCGACGCCGCCATCCGGTACAGCGACGGCACCGCGGGCAACCTGCTGATGCGCGACGTCGGCGGGCCAGCCGGGCTCACCGCCTACTTCCGCGGCCTCGGCGACACCGCGAGCAGGATCGACCAGTACGAACCCGATCTCAACCGGACGCCGCCCGGCGACCCGCGTGACACGACCACCGCCCGCGCGATCGCCGCCAGCTACCGGCGCATCGTGCTCGGCGACGCGTTGCCGCCGGATGCGCGAGCGCTGGTCGAGGACTGGCTGCGGCGCAGCACGACCGGCGCGAACACCATCAGGGCAGGACTGCCCGGAACCTGGTCCGTGGCGAACAAGACCGGGCACGGCGACTACGGTCGGGCCGACGACATCGCCGTCGCCTGGCCACCGCACCGCGAACCGCTGGTCATCGCGATCCTGTCCGATCGCGACGGCTACGACGCCGAACCCCGGTACCCGATGATCGCGGAGGCCGCGAACTGCATCGCGTCCACACTGGACTGACCAACCGCTAGGCCGAGACGGGTTCAGGTGGCGCTTCGAGCCTGAGGTGACCGCTGTCGGTGTCGTAGTCGAACAGCTCCGCGTACCTGCCCCAGTCGATCGCGATGTCGAGCTGCTGCCGCGCGTCGTCGTGGGAGAAGCCGCGCCGCAGCAGGTCGAGGAAGAACCCGGAGCGGAGGCTGCCGCCCGCGCTGCTGCCCAGCGCGGTCAGGATGGTGCGGACCAGCGGCGCGCGCCGTCGTGCCTGCCCGGCGAAGATCTCCTTGCTGCGCTGGATGTCCGCCGTGGTGAAGGCCTCGCCCATCGGGGTCAGGTGCAGATCGGCGCCCGCCACGAAGAGCAGGTCGAGCAGCGAGGCGGCGTCGACGAGCGGCAGCAGGTCATCGATCTCGAAGCTGAGTTCGGCCGCGACCGCGGGCAGCCCGGCCCGCCCGCCCTTGGCGTGCACGATCTCGACCAGCCCGGCGAGCCCGTCGACCGAGGCCGCGGGCAACGGACGAGCCGTCGGCGTCGCGGCTTCCGGCTCGGCGCGTTCCGGTTCGCGCCCGGTGAGCAGGCCGTAGAGCAGGTCGACGAGCCCGGTGAACGCGGGTGCGCGACGGTCGCGCGGGCGTGGGAGGTCGACGTGGATCTCGGCGCGGACGTGCCCGGGGTTCGCTCCCAGCACGAGCACCCGGTCCGCGAGCTGGACTGCCTCCTCGATGTTGTGCGTGACCAGGCAGATCGCCTTCGTCGGGAACTCCTCGCCCGCCCACAGCCGCATCAGCTCACCGCGCAGGTTCTCCGCGGTCAGCACGTCGAGCGCGGAGAACGGCTCGTCCATCAGCAGCAGGTCGGGTTCGAGCACGAGCGCGCGGGCGAACCCGACGCGCTGGCGCATCCCGCCGGAAAGTTCCTTCGGGTACGCGGATTCGAAGCCGTCGAGTCCGATCAGGTCGATGGCCGCGAGCGCGCGCTCGCGGCGTTCGGCCGGCGGAAGCCCGCGTGCCGCGAGGCCCAGTTCGACGTTGTCCTGCACGGTCAGCCACGGCATCAGTGCGAAGGACTGGAACACCATGGCGGTGCCGGGGTTGGCGCCGGTCAGCTCCTCGCCGCGGTAGCGGACCGCGCCGGAGGTGGGCGCGACGAGCCCGGCGATCGTGCGCAGCAGGGTCGACTTGCCGGAACCGGACCTGCCGAGCAGCGCGACGATCTCACCCGCTCTCAGGTCGAGCTCGATCTCGTCGAGGACGCGCAGTTCGCCGCCCGTGGTGCCGGTGAAGCTCTTGGACACCGAGTCGACGCTGACGAGAACTTCTGCGGTGGTCATGTTTTCCTCCGGTATTCACAGTGAGAAGCGGCGCTCGGCCAATGCGTACAGGGGCTGCCACAGCAGGCGGTTGAGGCCGACGACGAACAGGCTCATCACGGTGACGCCGATGAGGATCCTGGCCCCGTCGCCGGTTCCGGTGGCGTCCTTGATGTAGGCGCCGAGCCCGGTCGCGGTGAGCGTGATGCCGTGGTAGCTCACGATTTCGGCGACGATCGAGGCGTTCCACGCGCCGCCTGCCGCGGTGATGCCGCCGGTGACGTAGCTCGGGAAGATCGCGGGGAGCACCAGTTTCCGCCACCACAGCGCGCGCGGCAGGCGCAGGCTCGCCGACGCCTCGCGCAGGTCGTTCGGGATGGCGCTGGCACCGGCGATCACGTTGAACAGCACGTACCACTGCGCGCCGAGGCTCATCAGCAGGATGCCGCCCCAGTCGAGGCCGATGCCGGTGGCCACGAGCACGCCGGTGACGAGCGGGAACAGGAAGTTGGCCGGGAAGCTCGCGAGGACCTGCACCACCGGCTGCGCCAGCCGCGACACCCTGGGGTTGAGCCCGATCCACACGCCGACCGGCACCCAGACCAGCGTCGCGACCACCACCAGCACGAGCACCCTGCCGAACGTGACGAGCCCGAGCAGCAGCGCGTGCACGACCTCCCCGAACCCCGCGGTGTCCGCGATGAAGGACACCATTCGCACCACGCCATAACCGATCAGCGCGAACACCACCACCGCGAAGACGAGGTCACCGGCGCGCCGCCGCCCCTCGGAAATCCACAGTGGACGTTCGGCTCGGCCGAACACCGTCATCGCGCGGTCGAGCGGGTACACCAGCGGGCCGAACACCCTGCCGAGCAGCGCCGGGAGGTGCGAGCGGCGCAGGACGGCGAGGGTGCTGCTGCGGGGTGCTTCGGCCGCCTCGGACTCTTCGACCCGGAACCGCTCCGCCCACGCCGTCAGCGGCCGCCAGAACAACACGTTCACACCGGCCACCAGCACGATCATCGCCACGACCGCGAGCAGGACCCGGTCGAGCCTGCCTTCGTCGGTGGCGGTGGCGACGTAGGAACCGATCCCCGGCAGCGCGTAGAAGCGGTTGTTCACGCTCAGCGCCTCCGAGGCGACCAGGAAGAACCAGCCGCCGCCGAAGCTCATCATCCCGTTCCAGACCAGCCCGATCATCCCGCCCGGCACGTCGACCCGCCAGAACCGCTGCCACCGCGAAAGGCGCAGCGACCGCGCGGCCTCGTCGAGGTCACGGGGCTGGGACACCAGCGAGTGGTAGAACGCGAAGGTCATGTTCCACGCCTGCGAGGTGAAGATCGCGAACACCGACGCGCATTCCAGGCCGAGCTGCGAGCCGGGGAACAACGCGATGAACCCGGTGATGGTCACCGAAAGGAAGCCGAGCACGGGCACCGACTGGAGGATGTCGAGCACCGGCAGCAGCACCTTCTCCGCGCGCCGCAGCCGGGCGGCGGCGATGGCGTAGACGAAGGTGAACACCACCGACATCGCCAGCGCGGCGAACATGCGCAGCACCGAACGCGCCGCGTAGTAAGGAAGTTCCGCCGGTTCGGTGGACACTGTGGACGGTGCGCTCGCCTCGTCCCACGGGACGGTGGCCCCGTGCGCGAGCCGCACGAGCAGCCACAGCAGCGCGGCCGCGCCGAACAGCACGGCCACGTCGGCCACGCCGCGCTGCGGCCTCGCCAGTGCGCCGCGACCGGGAAAAGTGCGCAGCAAGGACATGCCGGACCCCCATTCTCGAATTCCGCGAAGGCGGTAATTCGGCAAGAAAGCGTCAGTGGACTGTCTTAAAAGGACTCAGTTTCACCATTCGACGCGGCCGTGGCGCTGCCGCACGAGCCAGGTGAGCAGGCCGTAGACGGCCAGCACCCCGGCCAGCCACAGCAGGTACACCGGTGGCAGCGGCTGCATGCGCAACGGGCCCGCCAGCGGGGAAAGCGGCAGCAGCAGGCCGGCGATCGCGGCACCTGCCGATGCCAGCAGCACCGGGCGGGCGGGCCGCGAGCGCCCGCGCAGCAGCAGCACGACCAGGAGCTGGGACAGCAGGCCCTCGACGAACCAGCCGGTCTGGAAGGTCGCGGGCTGTCCCGCCGCGTCGAAGACCCACCACAGCACGGCGAACGTCGACAGGTCGAACAGCGAGCTGAGCGGGCCGAACACGAGGATGAACCGGGTGAGCCCGCGCGCGTCCCACCGCCGCGGCCGCCGGAGGTAGCCGTCGTCGACGCGGTCCCACGCGAGCGCGAGCTGGGCGAGGTCGTAGAGCAGGTTCGCCACCATCAGCTGGATCGGCAGGATCGGCACGAACGGCAGGAACGCGCTCGCGGCCAGCACCGTCAACACGTTCCCGAAGTTCGACGCGGCCGTGATGTCGACGTACTTGAGCGTGTTGCCGAGCGTCTTGCGGCCCTCGACGACGCCGCGCGCGAGCACCCCGAGATCGCGGTCGAGCAGCACCAGGTCGGCCGCGTCCTTGGCGACCTCGGTGGCGGTGTCCGGTGCGACGGCGACGTCGGCGGCCCGCAGCGCCGGCACGTCGTTGACCCCGTCGCCGACGAACCCGACCGCGTGGCCGTGCTCGCGCAGTGCCGCCACGATCCGCGCCTTGTGGCCCGGCGCGAGCTTGGCGAACACGGTCGTGCGCGGTACCAGGACGGCGAGATCGGCGTCGTCGCACTCGTCGATCCGGCGCCCGGACACGATCTCCCCCACCGGCACCCCGACCTCGGCCGCGACCCGCGCGGCGACGTGGCGGTTGTCCCCGGTGAGGATCTTCACCGGCACGCCGTGCTCGCCGAGCACGCGCACGGCCTCCGCCGAACCGTCGCGGACCGGGTCGACGAAACCGAGGAACCCGACCAGCACCAGTCCGGTCTCGTCGCTTTCGCCGTAGCCACCCGGATTCGCGGCGGTCTCGCGCGCGGCGACGGCGAGCACCCGCATCCCGTGCCCGGCGTAGGTGAGCACGAGCCCTTCGGCGGCTTCGCGTCCCTCCCCGGTCAGTTCGACGACCCGGCCGCCGCGCCGCGCGTGCGTGCACTTCGGCAGGATCTCGTCCGGATCGCCCTTGGTGACGAGGATGTGCTCGTCCGCGCATCGCACGACCACGGTGGCACGCCTGCGCTCGTGGTCGAACCCCAGCTCGTCGACCTTCGTGAACAGCGCTTCGGTCAACGGGTCCTCGTCACCGAAGTACGCGAGGACCGCGGCGTCGAGGCGGTCGTGCTGGTCGGCCTGGAGGCGCACCGCGAGGCTCGCGTACTCGGCGGCCTCGCGGTCAGGCCGCCCGTCGAGGTCGACGCTGTGCGCGTAGGCGACCCTGTCCTCGGTGAGCGTGCCGGTCTTGTCCACGCACAGCACGTCCATCGCGGCCAGGTCCTGGATCGCGTTGAGGCGCTTGACGATCACCTCGCGCCGCGAAAGCCGGACCGCGCCGCGCGCCAGGTTCGCGGTCACGATGACCGGGAGCATTTCCGGGGTCAGCCCGACCGCGACGGCCACCGCGAACAGCACGGCCTGCGCCCAGTCCCCGGTGACCGTGCCGTTGACCGCGAGCACGATCGGCACCATCACCAGCATGAACCGCACCAGCGTCCAGCCGACCGCGCGCACGCCGAGGTCGAAGCTGGACTCCGGCTTCGGCGCGCGGACGGCCGCGACCGATCCCGACCGGGTGCGGCTCCCGGTCGCGAGCACGACCGCGGTCGCGGTGCCGCCCACCACCGAAGTCCCGTCGAAGCACAGGGAAGGCGCGTCCACCAGTTCCGGTGTGCCGTGGCGCCGCGGCACGGGCTTCGGCGCCCGCTTGGAAACCGGCAGCCCTTCGCCCGACAGCGCGGACTGGTCCACGCGCAGCCCGGAGGAGGCGAGCACGCGCACGTCCGCGGGCACCAGGTCGCCGGGACCGAGCAGCACCACGTCACCGGGGACGAGGTCCGACGGCGGCACCTCGCGATCGGCGCCGGGATAGCCCTCGGCGGCCCGGCGCCGCACGGTCACGGTCGTGCGCACGCGGTCGCGAAGGGCGCGCACCGCGCGGTCCGAGCGGGAGTGCTGCCAGAGCCGGACCGCGACGCTCACCGCCACCATCACGCCGACGGTGACCGCGCCGCGCACGTCCCCGACGACCGCGAACACGAGGCCGAGGCAGGCGAGCAACGCGACGAACGGGCTGGTCGCCGCCACGGCGGCATCCCGGACCACGGCGATCCCTGCGCTGTCTTCCCCGCCGTCGCGCAGGCGTTCCGCGGCTTCGGCCTCGGTCAGCCCCTTCGGCGTGCTGTCGACGGCGCGGAACAAGGTCAGCGCGGGTGCTTCGGCCAGCTCGCGCAGCATCGCGTCGGGCTGCGGGCGCACCGTCGCTGTGGGAGTGCGGGTCATCGGGTCGGTCCTGTCCGTGAGGCCGGTGTTCTGCTGGCTACGACGGCGCGAACCACGCGGACGGCCCGCGGCCTACCTCGGCGGAGCCGGGTACGACCGAAGGCCCGCGCGGACGCGGCGCCTACTACTTCCTTCGCCGGTCACCCGGCTCACCTCCTTCCCCACGTCCTCGGGCGGGCCAGCCGATCCTGGCGGCCCGTGACCCAGTAGAGCGCAGCACACCCGTAACAGTCAAATACTTGTACAAGTGAGCGGTATAGGTCACCCTGGACGCGTGCCGAGTCATCCCGCCGAACCCCCGCCGGACGTGCTGCAGGACGTCGCCGCCACCTTCGGCCTGCTGTCGGCCACCGTCCGGCTGCACATCCTGTGGCTGCTGACCGAGGGCGAACGCGACGTCGGCACGCTCGCCGCCGAAACCGGCCAGTCCGTGGCCACGGTCAGCCACCACCTCGGGAAGCTCAAGCTCGCCGGGCTCGTACGGGCCAGGCGGCACGGTAAGCGCCAGATCCACTACGTCGACGATCCGCACGTCGCCGAAATCGTGCGCCTCAGCGTCGGACGCCGGTGGCAGCCGGGGGAACCGGTCGTCCGCGCGGTCTCCGGCGAGAGCTGACTCACGCTCTCAGGGTCCTCACAGCGACGAAATCGCACTCTTCCCGGGTGGCCAACCCCAACCCGTTGCGTACGCGCGCGTCCATCGCCGCCGGGCGGGCGACGGCCTGGCTGTCGCGCCGCATCGGTTTCGGCGGCGGCATGATCGGCGGGCGCGTCGCGCTCAAGCTGGACCCGCACGCCCTCCGACGCCTCGGCAGGGACCGGACCGTGCTGCTCGTCTCCGGCACCAACGGCAAGACGACCACCACGCTCATGCTCGCCAGCGCGCTGGGCGCTGCCGGGGAAATCGCGTCGAACAGCGACGGCGCCAACATGCCCGACGGGCTGCTCGCCGCGCTCGTCGCCAAGCCGCACGCGGCCTACGCGGTGCTCGAAGTCGACGAGGTCTACCTGCCCTTGGTGGCCGAGCAGGTCGATCCCGCCGTCGTGGTGCTGCTCAACCTCAGCCGCGACCAGCTCGACCGGGTCGGCGAGGTCAGGGCGACCGAACGCGAGATCCGCGCGGCGATCGGCGCGCTGCCCTTCTCCTCGGTCGTCGCGAACTGCGACGACGTGCTCATCACCTCGGCGGCGGCCGGTGCCGCGCACCCGGTGTGGGTCGGCACCGGCCGCCGCTGGCACGAGGACGCCGCGAGCTGTCCCCGCTGCGGCGGCGCGATCCGCCACCACGACGACGGCTGGGCCTGCCGGTGCGGGCTCGCCAGGCCGCTGCCGTCGTGGTCGGTGACCGGGGACCGGCTCACCGACCCGCTCGGCACGGGCGTCGATCTCGGGCTCCGGTTGCCCGGCGCGGCGAACCGCGCCAACGCGGCGCTCGCGATCGCCGCGGCCGCGTGCGTCGGGGTACCGCCGGAACTGGCCTCGGCGCGGGTCCGCGAGATCTCCGACATCGGCGGCCGGTACCGCGTCGTCCGGCGCGCGCGGCACTCGGTGCGGCTGATGCTCGCGAAGAACCCGGCAGGCTGGGGTGCGACGATCCCGATCCTGGCCGAGGACACCCCGGTCGTCATCGCGGTCAACGCGCGCGAAGCGGACGGCAGGGACACGTCGTGGCTGTGGGACGTGCCGTTCGAACGGCTGCGGGGCAAGCAGGTCGTCGCCACCGGCGAGCGGTGCGCCGATCTCGCGGTGCGCCTGCGGTACGCCGAGGTGGCGCACCGGGTCCACCGCGATCCGGTGTGCGCGGTCGACTCGCTGCGCGGCGGCGAGATCGAGCTCGTCGCGAACTACACCGCGTTCCGCGAACTCGTCGGCAGGCTGACGGCGTGACGCGGGAGTCGACCGTCGCGATCGGCCTGCTGCTGCCGGATGTCCTTGGCACGTATGGGGATTCGGGCAACGCGCAGGTGCTGCGCAAACGCTTGCAGTGGCGCGGGATCGAGGCCGAGGTGCACCCGGTCCGGCTCGGCGAGCCGGTGCCGTCCTGGTTCGACCTCTACCTGCTCGGCGGCGGCGAGGACGACGCGCAGGTACTCGCCGCCGACCACCTCCGCGGGCAGCGGGGCCTGCTCGGAGCGGTGAGCGCGGGCGCCGTCGTGTTCGGCGTGTGCGCGGGCCTCCAGGTGCTCGGCACCTCGTTCCGCGGCCTCGACGGCGTGCGGCACGACGGGCTCGGGCTGCTCGACGCGACCACGGAACCCGGGCCGCGCCGTGCCGTCGGCGAGGTGGTCGCGACCGCGGTCGCCGAGCCGGTCTGCGGACCGTTGACCGGGTTCGAGAACCACCTCGGCCGCACCAGGCTCGGGCAGTCGGCGGACCCGCTCGGCCGGATCGTGCGCGGCACCGGAAACGGCGACGGCCACGAGGGCGCGGTCACCGGCAAGGTGGTCGCGACCTACCTGCACGGCCCGGTCCTCGCCAGGAATCCCGGCCTCGCGGACCTGGTGCTCGGCTGGCTCGTCGGCCACCCGCTGCCCCCGCTCGAAGTCACCGAAGTGGACCACCTTCGGCTGGAGCGCCTGTCGACCCGATCGCGCCGGTCCTAGGCTGCCGAGGTGGCTGTGCACCGGATACTGGCGGCGAGCGGCGTGCGCATGCGCACGACCGCGGTGACGATCATCGCGCTCGCGCTGGCACTGGTCACCGCCGGGTTCGTGGTGGTCGTGCTGCTGGAGGAGTCGCTCGACGCCGGCGTGACGCAGAGCGCGCGCAGCACCGGCCGCCAGGTGGCGATCCGGCTCGCCGCGGAGGGAACGAAGGATCTCAGCGCGAGCGATGTCGCGAGCACGGGTGACACCGAGGCCGTGACGCAGGTGCTCAACAGCGCCCGCAGGGTCATCGCGAGCGATCCCGCGATCACCGGCCGTCCGCCGATCACCGACGCCGCGCCGGCGCCCGGCCGCGAAACCGTCGAGACGAAACCGCTCGGGATCAACGGCGACGACGGCGACTACCGCCTGGTCTCGCAGGCGGTGGTCGGGCCGGGCGGGGTCTACACCGTGGTCGCGGCCCGCGCGCTCGACTCCGTGACCGAGGCGTCGGCGAGGCTGACGCTGCTGCTGCTGGTGATCGGGTTGCCGTTGATGGCCATTTCGGGCTTCGCCGTGTACCGCGCGGTCGGCTCGGCGCTGCGCCCGGTCGAGCAGATGCGGCGCACCGTCGCGGAGATCTCGACCCGCGACCTGGCCACCCGCGTCCGGCTGCCGCCCGGCCACGACGAGGTGCACCGGCTGGCGACCACCCTCAACGAAATGCTGTCGCGGCTGGCTTCGGCGCAGTCCGCGCAGCGCCGGTTCGTCGCGGACGCGAGCCACGAACTGCGCTCGCCGGTGTCCACGATCAGTACCGCGCTGGACGTGTCGTCGCGGCACCCGGACAGCATGGGCACCGACGAACTGGTCACCGTGGTCACCACGGAAACGGCGCGGCTGCGCGAACTCGTCGACGATCTGCTCGTGCTGGCGCGCACCGACGACTCGACCGACCGGCCGTCGCACCGCGAAGTCGACCTCGACGACATCGTGCGCGCGGAGGCGGCCAGGGTGCGCGCGGAAACCTCGCTGGAGATCGAGGTGCGCGCCGGTCCCGCGAAGGTGCTCGGCAGCGAGCCGCACCTTCGCCGCGCGGTGCGGAACCTCGTCGACAACGGCCGCGACCACGCGCGCCGCCGTCTCCGGCTGGCCAGTTCGACGGACGGGAAGCACGCGGCGATCGAAGTCAGCGACGACGGCCCTGGCGTGCCGCCGGAAGACCGCGAGCGGATCTTCGAACGGTTCGTGCGGCTGGACGCGTCACGCCAGCGCCGTCACGGTGGAACCGGGCTCGGACTCGCGATCGTCACCGGAATCGCGCTGCAGCACGGCGGTTCCGCGCGCTGCCCCGACCGTTCGGACGACCCCGACTACCCCGGCGCGCACTTCCGCCTCGAACTGCCCGCGCTGGACCGCCCCGGCACCGAGGAGGACTAGATGCGCCTGCTGATCGTGGAGGACGAGCGCGAGTTCGCCGAGACGCTGCGCAAGGGCCTCGTCGCCGAAGGCTTCACCGTGGACACCGCGCACACCGGCACCGACGGCCTGTGGGCGGCGACCGAGCAGGACTACGACGTCATCGTGCTGGACATCATGCTGCCGGAGTTGTCCGGGTACGAGGTGCTGCGGCGGTTGCGCCACGAGGAAATCTGGACCCCGGTGCTGATGCTCACCGCGAAGGACGGCGAGCACGACGAAGCCGACGCGTTCGACCTCGGCGCCGACGACTACCTGAGCAAACCGTTCTCCTACGTCGTGCTGGTGGCGAGGCTGCGCGCGCTACTGCGGCGTGCCGCTCCGGTGCGCCCGGCCGTCCTCACCGCGGGCGGGATCCAGCTCGACCCCGCCGCCCGGATCGTCCACAGGGGACAGAACCGGATCGACCTGACCGCCCGCGAATTCGGCTTGCTGGAGTTCTTCGTGCGCCGCGCGGGCGAAGTGCTGGCGAAGAACGAGATCCTCACCCACGTCTGGGACGCGCATTACGAAGGCGACGAGAACGTCGTGGAGGTCTACGTCGGATATCTGCGGCGGAAGATCGACGTCCCGTTCGGCACCCACACCATCGAAACCGTGCGCGGGCTAGGTTACCGCTTCGCCACCGAAGCACCAGCTTCGCCGTAGCGCAAGATTTTCACACTTGACGCCACACGGGCCGATCCGCGCTGCTCACCAGCGAAAGCCGGATCACGCCTGGCGTTCTTGTGTTTCGGGTCACTTGACCGGAATTGCGGACGATCCATAGCCTTCGAACCACCCCGACCCAAGCTGAAATGAGTGGAAATGACGATCTCCAAATACTCGCGATCGATCGCCGTCGTACTCACCTCAGGAATTGTGGCGCTCGGTTTCGGCCAGCCCGCGATGGCCGAGACGGAACCCGCGCCCGCGGTCGTCGCACCCGCGGCGCAAACCGCCTTGCAGAAAATCGTCACCACCGCGAACGTGGACGCGCTGATCGCCGCGGGTGACGCGACCACCGCACAGCAGCTCGCCCCGATCAAGGCGGCGCTGGCCAACCCCAGCGCCGAAGACATCGACATCATCGGCGCGCTGAAGAAGCTGGCGAAGTTCGCCCAGCCGATCATCGTCCAGGCCCTGCGGGTCGGCGGCCCGGTGGCAGCCAAGGTGCTGGAGACGATCGGAGACCTGGTCGCCGCGATCCCCGGCGTCGGCATCGGCGGCCCGATCACCCAGGCCGTGCTCAAGCCGATCGCCCTGCTGATCAAGGCGGGCGCCCCGGCACTGGCCGACCTCATCGAAGGCATCAAGATCGAGGGTGTCGCGAAGGACCAGGCCCGGGAGATCATCACCGGCCACCTTCGGCAGACCGACGGCCTTCCCGAAGACTCGGCCAAGGCGTTCGGCGCGGTACTGGCCGAAATCTACGGCGCCTGACCACTGCGATTCACACACGACGACGAGGTGCCCCACAGTCCGGTATGGACAGTGGGGCACCTCGCCGCGTCCTTGCCTTAGGTGGACTTCAGTGCTCGGGTCAGCCGAGATCGCAGCTCGGCGGCACCGGCCAGGTTCCCGTGCTTGCCCAGTGCTTTCCGCACGTCGGTCAGATCGTCCTGCGCTCGCCGTGATTTCAACGGTGCTTCCGCCTCAAGGGCTTGTTCACCGTAGGCAATTCCCTGACCTGCGTCACCCACGTTCAGTTCGAGAATGGCTAGCTTCGCGAGCGAGAAAGCTCGTGCACGTGCTTGCGTTGCCGAGTATGAATCGACGGACCGGCGTAGGTGGTGGCGCGCGTCATCGATATGTTTTCCAGTCAGTGCAACGTCGAGCAGAGCGTGTCCCGCGTCTCCCGCAAGGTCGGCGGCATTGAAGTAGGTGATCCACGGCGGATCTTCGCTCGGATTCTGATCGCCGAACTGGTCCTCGGCAGTCAGAACCGCGCCGTAGCACTCTTCGCCGCGTTCGACCTTGGCCAGGGTTCGGGCGCGAACCGTGGAGAGCATCGCACGGACGGTCGGCGTCTGCCGATCTTGGCGGACCTGGGCAAGCTCGATCAGGCTCAACCCGTCATCCGGACGGCCGAGGTAGATCGCCTGGCGAGACATGTCCGATAACACGTTCGCCCGCAGACCCCAGTCGTTCGCCTGCTCAGCACAGAACAGCGCCAGCTTGAAATACTGGCGAGCTGTTTCATGGTAGCCAGCGTCAAACGCTCCCCACCCGGCAACATCGACCAGAAACCCGACCGATCGGTAAAGGTCGAGCTTCACTTTTTCGGTGACGCTGGCATTGAGAAGTCCAGTAGCCCAGTTCACCTGCCCGGCTATCGCGTCTTTGCAAACCCCGCCGCCGTAAAGGTCCTGCCATTCTCCGAAGAGGCTGATCGCGTGATCGATCTGCTGGACCTCGGTGGCGCCGACCCGTGACGGCGTGTCGCCTCCTGCTGCCCGACCAACCGCCTCGGCTACCGGGTCACCCACCGCCATTCCGGCCACGGTGGCCGCCAACGCCCGAAGGAATGCCTGCCGCTTCACGTCATCACTCCCTTGGGCTACCTCGGATGGATCGTCGACGACGGTAGCCGCCTTGCCCCGAGTTGAGTAGAAGCCAAGATCGAAGTCGGTCGATGCGCCGAGCACCGTCAGGAGGGCACGTCGGTAGTGCTTGCCGGGCCACCGGTGAACGCCGCGTTCGAGCTTGCTCACGTAGTCGGCATCCATCGCCCCAGGCTGGCCGGTATCACGCTCTACCTGCGCGTTCGCGAGTTCCGCGAGCCCTTCCTGCGTCAACCGGGCAGCCGTACGAGCGACCACCAGCCGATGGTTTGGTGCAGGCGTCACGACTACCTCTCCGCATCCGGTCCTACCCAGAGAGTAGCGCCGAGCAGGGAAACTGCCACCGCCTGCGGCCAATCCTCCGTCCAAACCTCCGGGCTCGTCCGCGACCCGTTCGCCGACACTGCAGCCGGGTGAACCAGCGAGCTGATCGCTGTTCCCGACCTCGGAACGGCGCAGCAAGCTTGACCAAATGGGACGAGACAGGACGATGACGAGGGAGCAGCGGGTGCTCGGCAGAGTGTTCGTGACGTGGCAGACCAGCCTGGACGACGGGTGCGACCACGCCATCACGGACGAGAAGTTCGCCCTCGGTAGCCAGCGGCGACGAGGCGAGTTCGAGGCCGTCTGCGGTTCGGTCTTCTGCTTGGCGAGCTCGCATTCCCCACCCGGCCGTCGGTGTGCGTGCTGTGTCGCGTTCCTGCGCGCTCGCATCGGCCGCACCGCATGAGCCGCTACGTGTTCGCCCGGTACCTGCCGGGGCTGGTCGGGGAAACCCGCAGGGTGTGCCACGTCATCGAATTGCCCGATGACGGCACCGTGCCCGCAACCCTGACCGCGCTGTGCGGCCAGTCGTTCCCACCCTGCGTACTCGAACAGATGTCAGCGTGGGCCGGTATGCCCTGCGAGATGTGCGTACTGCAGACGCCCGGCACAGAGAAACAACAGGAGGTAGAAAGATGAGCAAGCGAGACGCCGACCGAGACGGGCAAGGCGAGGCGCAGCCGGACAAGTGGGAGAACTGGGGCAGCAAGGACGACCCCAACAAGCACGAGGGCGACGAGGAGAAGGAGTAGGGCGGGCACATCGTGACTGAATGGCAGGAACAGCTCACCGTGCCGCGTGCGCCGTTCATCCCGGCCGTGGTGTGGGTCGACGACCCTGCCACGAGCGGGTTCATCTCGGTGTCGCGAGGTGACGACGAAACTCGGTGGCACGAGTTGGTGGCAGCCGATGAGCCGATCATCACGCAGGTGGACGACGGGAGGACCGCACCGGGGCGCACGGGGCTGCAGCCGTCGAGTTCGTGCAGCCAACCGTCTTTGGTCGCAGCCATGCTCGCGGCGCTCGACGTGCGCGACGGGCACCGTGTCATGGAGATCGGAACCGGGACCGGATGGAACGCCGCGCTGTTGTCCGATCGGGCGGGTGCGCGTGGACGTGTCGTTTCGATCGAGGTCGACCCGACCGTGGCCGACAACGCCCGCACTGCCCTGGCTGACGTCGGCTACGCACCGTTGGTGATGACCGGTGACGGCACCAAGGGGTACGCAGGCGGCGCGCCTTATGACCGGGTCATCTGCACCGCGTCGGTTCGCACGATTCCCCGGCCGTGGATCGACCAGACGCAGCCGGGTGGCGTGATCGTCGTGCCGTGGGGCACCGACTACGGGAACGATGCGCTGACCCGGCTGGAGGTCGGTGAAGACGGCACGGCGTCCGGCCGGTGCGGCATGGGCCTGGCATTCATGCGAGTACGCCAGCAACGCCGTGATTTCCTCGAACCAGCCGTCGACGAACTCGACGCGGCCGAGACGACCCAGACCGGGCGCACCGGCCGGGAACTGTTCGAAATGGTCGCCTTCACGCAGGCCGCCTTCACGATCGGCCTTCGCGTGCCGTCGTGCTACCTCACCGTCGAAGAAATCGACGACGATCACCGCAGAATCGAACTGCACGACGTCCGTTCACAATCATGGGCACGGGTCACCCTCGTGCGCGGACACGACTCGTGGACGGTGCGTCAGATCGGGCCACGTCGCCTGTGGCACGAGGTAGACGCCGCACACACCTGGTGGTGCGACGCGGGAAAACCGACCCCGGACCGCTACGGACTGACCGTCACACCAGACGGCACGCACGAGGTATGGATCGACGCACCGCGGAACGAACGGCATTGGCCTTTGACATTCTGAACTGTCCCAACGCCCCGAAGGTGACCTTCGGGGCTATAGATGCCCCGAAGGTCACCTTCGGGGCATGACGAAGCGGCGGCAGGCACTCGGACCAGCCCGCTAATCGAGCACTGGGCTTCGGGTGAGGCTCGCCCAGTGCTCGGCGAGCATGCGGCGCGACCGGCGCCGCACCTCCCGCAGCAGGCGCGGCTCCCCGCCCGACATCAGACCGAGTCCGCCGACGAGCACCAGCACCCGCTCCGCCTCGTAGCGGGGATCCACTGTGGACGGTAGCTCCCCCGCGGCGACCGCGGACTCGAAAGCCTGGTGCAACCAGCCTTCCAGCGCGCCGTAGCCCGCGTTCGCGCCTTCCTCCGCGACCATCCGGTGCGCACCGCGCTCACCCCAGAAGGCCATCCACACCGTCCACCACCGCAGGCGGTCCTCGTCGTGCGGCAGCATCGCCTCGACGCCGCGGCTCAGCGCGTCGAGCCCCGTCCTACCGCCGACCGCGGCGACGACGCGTTCGGCGGCGAGCTTGTTGTTGTAGCGCAGGACGGCGGCCATCACCTGCGCCTTGTCCTCGAAGTAGTGCGTCACCGAGCCGGTGGTCACCCCGGCCTCCGCGGCGATCCCCCGCACCGTCGTCGCGTGGATCCCCTGGACGGCGACCAGGCGCCAGGCGGCCGCGATCACGCGATGGCGGCTCTCGGGGTCGCGGATCCGGCGGGGCATGTCGCCATCGTAAAACCCATAACGCTTGTTTCGTAACCTGTGTTACGTCACACTCGTTACCTACTCCAGGGTAGGAACTCGGCGAGGAGGGTGCGCATGGCGGCGCGGGGGAGATCGGGCTCGGTGGCCGAGATCGGCCTGCTGTTCGGCTTCGCCGCCGATACCGCCTACGCCGCAGGGCAGGCCGTGCTGCGACGGCGTTTCGCCTGGCGCGAGTCGATCGACCAGATGTGGTTCCTCGCCGGGGTCACCGCACTGCCCTCGATCCTCGTGATGATCCCGTTCGGGGTCGTGGTCGCCGCCCAGGTCGGCTCGCTGACCGGGCAGATCGGCGCGCAGAGCTACAGCGGCGCCGTGGTCGGGCTGCTGATCGTCGGGCAGGCCGCCCCGCTGGTGTGCGCGCTGATGATCGCGGGCGTCGGCGGGTCCGCGCTGTGCGCCGATCTCGGTTCGCGGACCATCCGCGAGGAGACCGACGCGCTCGAAGTGATGGGCCTGTCCGTGCTGGAACGGCTGGTACTGCCCCGGATCGTCGCCGCCGTCGTCGTCACCATGCTCCTGGACAGCCTCGTGATGGCCGTCGGGATCACCGCGAGCTTCCTCTTCCAAGTGCTCGCCGGGCACGTCGCCCCTGGCAGCTTCCTCACCACGATGACCGATTTCGCGCACCTCAGCGACTTCTTCGTCTCCCAGGTCAAGTCGGCGGTCTTCGCGGTGCTCGCCGCGGGGGTCGCCTGCGTCAAGGGCATCACCGTCAAGGGCGGCCCCGCCGGGGTGGGCAACGCGGTCAACGAGACGGTCGTGCTCGCGTTCCTGCTGGTGTTCCTCGCCAACGTCGGGATCGGCGAGCTGTATGCGCTGATGGCACCGCCGGACGGGGGCTTCTGATGACCGTCCCCGCCGTGGACGCGGTGACCAGGAACCTTCGCCGCGTGTCGGCCGGGCTCGCCGAAGCGGGCGCGCAGTTCACCTTCGCGCTGCACGTGCTGGCCTCGGTGCCCGCGACGCTGCGCCACCACTGGCGCCAGATCGTCCGGCTCGTCGCGGAGATCAGCTTCGGCTCGGCGACCCTGCTCGCCGGTGGCGGCAGCATCGGCGTCGTGTTCGCGATGAGCTTCGTGACCGGCTCGCAGATCGGTCTCGAAGGGTTCCGCGGGCTCGACCTGGTGGGGCTTTCGCCGCTGTCCGGTGCGATGTCGGGGCTCGTCAACACCCGCGAGCTGGCGCCGGTCGTGGCCGGGATCGCGCTGGCGGCCAAGGTCGGCACCGGGTTCACCGCGCAGCTCGGCGCGATGCGGATCGCCGAGGAGATCGACGCGCTCGACGCGATGTCGATCCGGTCGCTGCGGTTTCTCGTCACCACCAGGATGATCGCCGCCTTCGTCGCGGTGATCCCGCTCTACCTCGTCGGGCTCTTCGCCTCCTACGTCGCGACGAGGCTGATCGTGGTGAACGCCAACGGCCAGTCCCCCGGCAACTACGACTACTACTTCCACCTCGTGCTGCCGCCGCAGGACGTCGTGCTGTCCCTGCTGAAGGCGCTCGTGCTGGCGATGATCGTCACGATGGTGCACTGCTACCACGGCTACCACGCCTACGGCGGGCCAGAAGGCGTCGGCAAGGCCGCGGGGCGGGCACTGCGGACCAGCATCGTGCTGATCATGATCGCCGACATCCTGGTGACGTTCGCGTTCTGGGGCGTCTACCCGTCGATCCCCGGCACCGGGAGCGCGCAGTGAAGGGGCGGCGCGAAACCAGCCACGCGGCGATGGCCTGGCGCGGCGTCGTGGGTGTCACCGCGGGCATCGCGGTCATCGTCATGGTCGTCGCCTACGGCTCGGGCGGTCTCCGCACCGAGCCGACTGCCGTTTCGGACATCCCGCCGCAGACCGTCGGCGTCGCCGAACGGTCCACTGTGGAGTTCCGGGGCGTCGTGGTCGGATCGGTCGAATCGGTGCGCAGCGACGCCACCCGCACCCGCCTGACCCTGCGGTTTTCCGGTGACCACGCGGCGAACATCCCGGCGGGCGTGCACACGCGAGTGCTGCCCCGCACCCTGTTCGGCGACCAGTACGTCGACCTCGTGCCACCGGCGGCGGGCGCGACCGGCACGCTCGACGTCGGGGCGCCGATCCCGGCGGACACCTCCGGCGGCACCATCCAGCTCTACACCGCCTACAAGCGGCTTTTCGATGTGCTGCAGGCGATCCAGCCCGCGAAGATCGACACCGCGCTGTCCGCGGTCAGCAAGGCGCTGGCCGGTCGTGGCGCGCGGCTCGGCGCGCTCGTAGACCAGCTCCACGACCTGACCGACGACGCGCCCGCCCTCGTCGGCACCTTCAGCGACACCCTCGGGTTCGTCGCCGATCTCGGTCAGCAGCTCAGCGCGGTCGCCCCCGGCGGCGTACAGGCGCTCAAGGACGCCACCGCCCTGTCCGCGGACGTGGTGCGGCAGAAGGGAAACATCGAAGCGGTGCTCACCGGCGGGCTGGCACTGAGCGGGCAGGCGAAGCAGTTCCTCGGCGACAACCGCGACCGGCTCATCCACCTCGTGGACGGTGCTGGCGAGGTCGTGCGCACCGTGCACGACAAGCGGCACGGCCTCACCGAGTTCTTCGACAGCTTCACCGCGCTGGTCACCGGGGTCAAAAGCGTGCTGAGCCACGGGCCGCCGATGCCGCTGGACCTCACCGCGACCTTCGACCGCAACGCGCCCTACACCGCCGCGGACTGCCCGCGCTACGGGAAGCTGACCAGCCCGACGTGCGTCCCGGCGGCACCGCCGCCGCCTCCTCCTGCACTGGGCGGCACCTCCGGCCCGGTCGGCAGCGACGATGAGACCGCCGCGCTCGCGAAGCTGCCCGGCGTGCCGCAGAGCCAGCGTCCCGAGACGCAGAACGGGATCCTCGCGCTGCTGGCCGGGCCGATCCTGCGGGGAACGCGGGTGCTCATGCCATGACCGGATTGCCTTTCACCGCAGTGAAACTGGGCGTGTTCGCGACGGTGTGCGCGCTGTGCACCGCGCTCGTGGTGAACACGCTGAACCAGCCGTTCGGCCGCGCCGTCACCTACCACGCCGTGTTCACCGACGCGCTCGGTGTGAAACCGGGAAGCGACGTCCGGATCGCCGGGGTCCGCGTCGGCAAGGTCGACCGGGTGGCGCTCGACGGCCGCACCGCCGTCGTCACCTTCGCGGTCGCCGACGACCAGGAGATCCCCGCCGACGCGAAGGCCACCGTCCGCTACGCGGATCTCCTCGGCGCCCGGTACGTCTCGCTCGCCCCCGGCGGCGACGCCTCGAAGCGGCTGCCGGAGAACGGCACGATCCCGGTCGCGCACACCGCGCCCGCGCTCGACCTCACCGCGCTGTTCAACGGGTTCAAGCCGGTTTTCGAGCTGCTGCAACCCGGCGAGGTCAACCAGCTCACCAAGGAGATCGTCGCGGTGTTCCAGGGCGAGGGCCCCACGATCGACGCGCTGCTGTCCAAAGTGGTCACCCTGACCCAGACCTTCGCCGGGCAGGACAAGGTGATCGGTGAGGTGCTCGCGAACCTCCAGCCGGTACTGGACACCACGATCGGGCACGCGCAGGACTTCAAGAAGCTGGTTTCGGGACTCGGCAGCCTCGTCAGCGGGCTCGCGGCGAACCGGGACACGATCACCTCCGCGCTCGACAGCGGCGCGAAGCTCGCGGGCACCCTCGCCGACGTCACCACGCGCCTGACCCCGTCGATCAGCAAGGACCTCACTTCTTTGAACCAGCTCAGCGCGTCGCTGCTGGCCAACCGCGAACCGATCGTCGGCGCGTTGCACGACATGCCCGGCCTGCTCGGGAAGGTCACCGGGACGATGGACTACGGCGGCTGGATGAACGTGTACCTGTGCGATCTCGGCGTGCAGGCCGGCGGGCTCGGGGTGTCCTCGGCCATCGGCCCGCATTCGGCGGTGTGCCGATGAGGCGGCCGTTCCGGGAGCGCGATCCGCGCAAGCTCGCCGCGGTCGGCGTCACCGCGCTGGTGCTCGTCGTCGCGGCGGCGATCGGCGTGCCGCAGCTCGTGTTCTACACGCGCACCGCCGCCTACACCGCCGAACTCGCCAACGCCGCCGGGCTGCGCGCGGACGACCAGGTGTTCGTCGCCGGGGTTCCCGCGGGCCGGGTCCGCGCGATCACACTGGCCGGTGACCGGGTGCGCGTCGACTTCCGCCTCGACCGCGATCAGCCGCTCGGCGCGGCGACCAGCGCCGGCGTCAAGATCCAGACCGTGCTCGGCAAGCGCTACCTCGACGTGCGGCCCGATGGTGCCGGTGCGCTGCCCGGCGGCGGGACGATCCCGCTCGCGCGCACCTCCGTCCCGTTCTCGCTCGACGACCTCGGGCGCGCGGCCTCCGACACCACGCAGAAACTGGACCTCGGCTCGCTGCGCAAGATGATCACCACGCTGCGGGACAACGCACCGGACGCCAAGCTCGCCGGTGACGCGCTCACCGGCGTCACCTCGGCGACCTCGGT
This sequence comes from Amycolatopsis minnesotensis, assembly GCF_039529815.1. Lineage (NCBI taxonomy): Bacteria > Bacillati > Actinomycetota > Actinomycetes > Pseudonocardiales > Pseudonocardiaceae > Amycolatopsis > Amycolatopsis minnesotensis. The sequence goes on from NZ_BAAANN010000024.1 coordinate 84,208, forward strand.
GTTCACCAAGTACAGCAAGGGAATCCAGGACCTGCTCGCCGGAGCCCGGTCGGTGACCTCGACGCTGGTCGGCCAGCAGGACAGCCTGGTGAAGCTGCTCGGCGACACCGATCTCATCACCCGTGCGCTGGTCGCCCGCAAGGACACGCTCAACCAGCTCGTCGGCGACGTCGGCCGCCTCGCCGACCGGATCCGCTCGTTCCTCGACACGAACCGCCCGCTCGTCGAACCGCTGATGCACCGGCTCGGCGAGACGGTGCGGACGCTGACCGACAACGCGGCGGATCTCGGCCGCACGATCGACCTGCTCGCGCCGACCGGACGCTACCTCGCCAACGCCACCGGGAACGGGCCGTGGATCGACGTCGTCGGCCCGGCGGCCATCGTGCCGGATCCGATCCTGTGCGTCACCGGACTCGTACGGGGGTGCAAATGAACCCGGCCGCGAAGGTCGTGGCGCTGCTGTGCGTCGCGGGACTGCTCGTCGCCGGGGCGATCTTCGTGCTGCGCCCGGAGCCGACGACGACCGTCGTCGCCGAGTTCGGCCAGGTCGACGGCGTCTACCCCGGCAGCAAGGTCGACATCCTCGGCGTGCCGATCGGCGAAGTCCGTGCGGTCGACCCGGCCGGCTCCCGCGTGCGCGTGACCCTCTCGCTCCCGGCGGGGACGAAGGTGCCGGCGCAGGCGCAGGCGTGGGTCATGTCGCCCGCGGTGATCAGCGACAAGTACGTGGAGCTGACCCCGGCTTACACGACCGGCGCGACGCTCCCGGACGGCGGCGTCATCCCACCGGACCGGGCGCACGCACCGGTGAAGTGGGACGACCTGATGAAGTCGCTCAACACGCTGCTCACCACGCTCGCACCGGGCGACCCCGCCGCGGGCGCGCCACTCGGCGACGCGCTCGCCGCCGCCGCGAAGCTCCTCGACGGGAAGGGCCAGGCGTTCAGGGACGCGATCACCCAGGTGAACCAGACATCCGGCGTCGTGGCGGGTCAGCTCCCCGATGCCAGCGCGCTGCTCGACACCCTGGCCACTCTGGTGTCCACACTGGACAAGAACAAGTCCGCCGTCGACTCGGTGACCAGCTCGGTCACCATGGCCGCTGACGAGTTCGGCAAGCAGCAGGACTCCATCGCGTCCACTGTGGAGGATCTTTCGGTCGCGATGACCGATCTCGCCGACCTGCTGAAGAACCACGGCGCGGAGCTGACGAAGGACGTGTCCCAGCTCGGCTCGCTCGCCGCGGAGCTGGGGAAGCACCAGGGGCAGCTCGCCGAACTGCTGGACACACTGCCACTGGCTGGGCAGAACCTCAGCCGCGCGGTCTCCCCCGACCACCGGCTCCGCACCCGGATCGACGTGTCGACGAACTTCAGCCAGTTCGCGCTCGGCAAGGAGCTCTGCGCGAAGCTGCCGCTGCCGCTGTGCAGCGGCGCCGGGATCACCAACCCGGTGCGCTTCCCGCCGTCGGTCGGCGACCCGCTCGGCCTGCCGTCCGTACTCGCCCCGCCAGCGAAGACGGGAGGCAACTGATGCGCCGGTTCGCACTCGCTTCGGTCGCCGTGCTCACGGCAGCCGCGCTCACCGGCTGCCGGCTGAGCCTGCAGGACATGGGCGCCGGTGAGGGGGTGGACGGCCCGTCGTACGAACTCACCGCGGTCTTCACCGACGTGTCCGGGCTGCCGTCGGGTGGCGAGGTGAAACTGGGGCCGTCCTCGGTCGGGCGGGTCGTGGCGACGCGGTCGGAACGGTTCCAGGCGAAGGTGACGATGCGCCTGCGCCAGGACGTCCGGCTGCCGAAGGGAACGCGCGCCGAGTTGAAGCTCGGCACCGCGCTCGGCGACCAGTACATCGAACTCCGCCCGCCCGATGGCGGCGGTGCCGACCACCTCGCCGACGGCGCGACCATCGGCGTCGCGGAAACCACTCGCGGGCCCGATATCGAGAACACGCTCGCCGTACTCGGCATGGTGCTCAACAACAGCGGGCTCGACCAGGCGCGCACCATCATCACCGAGCTGAACACCATGCTCGGTGGCCGCGAGGACAAGATACGCGACCTGCTGGCGAGGGCGAACGGCATTCTGTCCACATTGGATGCCCGGTCCGGCGACTTCACGCGCGCGCTCGGCTCGCTGAACCGGCTCGCCAAGATCGCCTCGGACAACCGCGCGGTGCTTGAGCAGGCGTTCACCCAGATCACCCCCGCCGTCGACGTGCTGCGGAGCCAGCAGGACTCGTTGAACAGGCTGCTCGCCGACGTGACCCCGCTCGCGAAGACGACGGACGACACGCTCGGCCGCACCAAGGAAGCCGTCGGTTCGATCGTGGACGGTGTCGGCCCCGTCCTCGACGAGCTGAACGGGTTCAGCGGCAGCCTCGGCTCGACGCTGGGCACGCTCAAGTCCGCGACCGCCCTGCTCGGCCGCGCGATCCCAGGGGACTACCTGAACCTCAACGTCCGGTTCGACGTGCCCGGCACGCTGACCGCGCTGTTCACCGGCACTTCCGGGACTGGCATGACGTTCCCCGGCGGTGTCGAGCAGTTGCTGAAAGGGGGTGCCCGATGATCCGGCGGCTCGGACGGCGGCTGCCGCTGGTGCAGCTCACGGCGTTCCTGCTGATCGGCGTCGGTTGCTCGGTGTACCTCGCGGTCACCGCCGTCGGCCCGGCCGAGTTCCGCGCCGCGACGCACGTGACGGTGCGGATGCCCGACGCGGGTGGTATTTCGCCCGGCGCTTCGGTGACCTACCACGGGGTCACCGCGGGGAGCGTGGCCGCGGTGAACCTGCGCGGCGACGGCGTGGAGATCGCACTCGACCTCGACAGCGCGCTGCGCGTCCCGGCGAACACCGAAGTCGTGGTGGCGCAGGACACCGCCGTCGCGCTGCGGCACCTCGACCTGCGTCCCAAGACGGACGCGCCCCCGTTCCTCGCCGACGGCGCGGTGGTCCACGCCGGTAAGGACGCCGGGATCCTGCCGCTGCAAACGGTGCTGGTGAACCTGATGAAGCTCACCGACAGCATCGATGTCGACGATCTGGGCACCATCGCGGACGAACTGTCGACGGGTCTCTCGGGAACCGCTCCACAGCTCGAAAACCTGGTCGACAAGGGCAGTCAGATCGTCACCGAACTCAACGAGATGCGCCCGACCGTGACCACGGTGCTCACCGGTGCGAAGGACTTCCTCGGCGAAGGGACCTCCGCCCGCCTGCCGAAACTCGTCGAATCGCTCGGCAAGCTGACCGGCCAGCTACGCACCCTCGAACCGAAAGCGGTGCCGCTGCTGGAAAGGGCCCCTGGCCTGATCGACCAGCTCGTGCCGCTGCTGAAGGACAACCAGCGGAACGTCGGCGTGCTGCTGGCGAACCTGGTCTCCCCCGTCGATCTCGTCGCGGGCCGTTCGGAGGCGCTGCGAGCGTTCCTCACCGACGTGCCGCGCGGACTCGGCGACCTCGCGTCGATCGGCCGCGGTGACCACGCCGACTTCACGCTCGTCCTCGGGCAGGGCGGAATCTGCTACTACCCGCAGCAACGACGCACGCCGACCGACACGACACCGCGACCGCCCGCTTCCGATTTCCGTTGCCCACCGGGAAAGAGCGGAGACCAGGGCGTCCGCGGGGCCGCGAACGCACCGACGCCGCCCGCACCGGCGAACCCCGGTCAGGAAAGCGGAACGCCACCGCCGGGAAGCCCTTCGTGGGCGGCCCTGTACACGCAAGGAGCGCGAGGATGACAGCACCGAACCGCACCCGCAAGCGTCCCGTGGTCGCGGGAAAGAAGACCACCAGGGCACCGTCCGACGCCGAACGACGACCCTCGCCGACGCCGCGTCCCGCGCCCGGGGATGAACCGGTCACCGCCGAGCAGTCAGTTCCGTTGCCGGTACGGAAAAAGCGGCGTTTCGCGTGGCGCCCTCGACGGATCGTCGCCGGTGTGCTCGTCCTGCTCGTGCTCGGCGCCGGCGGGTTCGCCGGCTGGCAGTGGCACCGCCACGCGCAGCTCGAATCGGCGCGCGAAGCCGCGACCGGGGCGGCGCGGCAGTTCGCGCTCGACCTCACCAGCTACGACTTCACCAGGATCGACGACAACCTGAAGAAGGTCACCGGCGACTCCACGGACTCGTTCGCGAAGCAGTACCAGTCCGTCGCGAACAACCTGACGCAGCTCATGCGGCAGTACAAGGCGGTCGCGAAGAGCACCGTCGTGCAGGCCGGAATCGCGGACGCGACCCCCGATCGCGCCGTGGTGCTCCTGTTCGTCGACCAGACCATCACGAACACCAACAGCCCGCAGCCCCGCGTCGAACGCAACCGCCTGCAACTGACCGTCCTGAACCAGGACGACACCTGGCGCCTGGACGACGTCCAACTCCGCTGACCGTCTCGCTCGTCCCGGTCCCGCGTTTCCTCAAGGTGCCCTTCAGGGCATGCCGGGCACGCCCTTTCTCAGGCCGAAGCCACGCGAAGGGCTTCCTCCGGGGATTCCGGCGTCAGGCGATCGGACCGAGGACGGGCTCCGACTCCACGATCCCGGCGTCGCTCGGCGCCGTCCCGCTCTCGAACACCCTGGCGCGCTGCTTCGCCCGCCATTCCAGGTGCGCCTCGGCCGGTTTCGCGTAGCCGTAGCGCCGCCGCCCTTCCGCCGGCGTGACGGTTTCCGGCGTGGCAGGGGGAATGCCGAGCAGCACGGGAGCCACCACCGGCACCGTCGCCGGTGACAGCCGCCGCAGCATCATCAGCTCAAGCCGCCGGTTCAGGTGCGCGAGCCGGAACGTGATCTTGAGCAGCGGGGTGACCAGAACGTCGGTGAACCGCGACTGGCGCAGCCCGGACATCGTCCGCATCCAGCGGGGCATGGTGGCGATGGTGGCCGCGCGCAGCACCCTGGTGACGAGGAGGGTGACCGGGCGAAGCAGGGCGGGCATCGGCGGGAGCATCACCTCGGCGTGCAGCAGGTGATCCATTGTGGACCGCGCGACGTCGGAGCCGACGAGCTGCGGGCGCATTTCCTCGAAGTAGGCTCGTACCCCGACGCGGTCGCGTGGCACGTCCTCCGGCGCACAGGTCTGCAGTTCCGCGGCCACGGCGCATTCCTGCCAGTACCGCTCCTCCTCGGCGGGAGTGAGCTTCCCCAGCCCGTACTTCTCGTAGGCGTACAGGATCGAATGCCATGCGGTGAGGTGGATCCAGAGCTGGGACTTCGGGTCGTTGGCGTCGTAGGGATCCCCGCTGAGCGGTTCCGTCCCGATCGCCTTCGAGTGGATCTTCACCAGCACGTCGGCCGCCTTGAGCGTCGAACGCGATCCACCGAAGGCCACCATCGCGAAGTACCGGAGCGTCCGGTCGTACCGGGTGCGCGGCCGGTTCCGGATCGCCTTGGTCTCGTCGACCGATGCGACCAGTGCCGGGTCGAGCTCTTCCACCACCACGGCACGCTGGAAACCCACGGTCAGCGAGGTCGGATAGCTCCACACCTTCCAGGTGACCGATTCCGGGCCGAAGAAGCCGTAGTCCTCGTGCGGCTCGACAGAACGCTTGCGTGTCATCGTCGCCTCCGTTTGGGTTTCACGCCTTGGGAATGCTGAAGATCGCGGGCAGCCTGCTGGCGAACGCCAGGTCACCGCGCACGGAAAGCCTGCGCCACAGGAAAGCCTTCACCGGGTTGAGATTTCCGGTGACGAGCTTGAAGAACAGCACCGGGTCGGTCCGGATCGTCAGGCTTGGCTTGCCGGGGAGATCGCCGACGGTCGCCGTGCCGCCGGTGATCCTGGTGCGGTATTCGTCGTACCGCCCGGTGCCGCCGGTGATCTGCCACGCGATCATGCCCTCGACACCGGCGGCGCGCCGGGGATTGAGGTAGCCGGGCAGGCGGCGGAAGATCTCGTCGAGCAGGATCTGGCGCACCGGGCCGCGCAGCCGCTCCTTCAGGTCTCGGTCCGAGGTGCTCGCGACGAGCCGGACGATGCTGCCGACGTCGACCGCGCGCGGGTCGCCGACCTCGACGACGCCCTTGGCCGACGGAATCCTCAGCAACCGCACCAGATCCAGCGCCACCGCCGCATCACCCTCGATCCGCAGCACCCCCGAGAGCACCATCGTCGCCGGATCCCCGTTCCCCGTCGCCAACACCAGGAAATCCGCCGTACCGAGACGCAACGTCACCGACGGCACGCCGTCAAGCTCCCGCCCCGCCGACGCGACCCCGTCGTCGATCCGCAACAGGAACCGGTCGCCCGCTCCGCGCTCGTCGAGCAGCCGCCAGCCGATCACCTGGTTCACTCCGGCCGCCGCGACCGGATCGACGTACTCGGGCAGCCGCCGGATCACCTCGTCCACCACGATCCGGCCCACCGGCCCCCGCAGCCTCTCGGCGAGCTTGCGCGGCTCGATCTTCCCGATCAGCGCCGCGATCCTGGTGACGTCGACCGCGCGCGGGTCATCGACCTCGACGACGCCCTTGGCCGACGGAATCCTCAGCAACCGCACCAGATCCAGCGCCACCGCCGCATCACCCTCGATCCGCAGCACCCCCGAGAGCACCATCGTCGCCGGATCCCCGTTCCCCGTCGCCAGCACCAGGAAGTCCGCCGTACCGAGACGCAAGGTCACCGACGGCGCGCCGTCGAGGTCCCGGCCCACCGAAACCACGCCGTTGTCGAAGCGCAGCACGAACCGGTCGACCACGCCGTCCTCCCCGAACAGGTGCCAGCCGACGACCCGGTTCACGCCTGCCGCCGCGGTCTGGTCGACGTACTCCGGCAACCGGCGGATCACCTCGTCCACCAGGACCTTCCCGATGCCGCCACGCAACCGCGCCCGCAGCTCGTCCCGGTCCGTTTCGGCGACCGCGGTGGCGATCTCCGCGGCGTCCACGGTGGCGGCCACGGCCGACGGCTCCGAAGACAGCCGGAGGAAGAACTCGTCCAGCTTCGCCAGCTCTCCGGTCATGACCGCCTCCTCGCGTTCCTACTTACGAGTAGGAATTTCCTACTTCGTGGTAGATTAGTCAAGTGGGTACCTCAGGAGTGGCACGGGTCACAGCAGAGCCTCGCAAGCCTCGCGCGGCTCATCTCGGGCCGGAGCGCAGGCGTCCACTCGTCCTCGACGCCGCACTGGAGGTCTTCCTGGAGCACGGGTACCGCGGCACGTCGATGCAGGCGGTCGCGACGGCGGCGGGCGTGACGAAACCCGTTGTCTACGAATGCTTTCCCAACAAGGAGGCGCTGCTGCTCGCCCTGCTCGACCGGGAAGAGCGGCGCCTGCTGGACGCGGTGGTGGCCGCGATGCCGGAGACCCTCTCGACGTCGGACGACCTCGGCGATCTGGTCGCCGCGGGACTGGCCGCCTTCCTCACGGCCGCGAGCGAGGCGGACGACGCGTGGCGGATCGTGTTCGCCGCGCAGCACGATCCGAAGACCGTGATCGGGGCCAGGGTCGGTGCGGCGCGCGCGATGCTCGTGGGCCGCCTTCGCGACATCATCCACCCGCGTCTGAAGACCATGCCCCACGCCGACGCCGACCGCGAAGCCCCGGTGCTCGCCGAGTTGGTCGCGAGCCTTGCCGAAACGAGCGCGCGAATGCTCGTCGTCGACCGGATCCCGTGGTCGGTCTCCGAACTTTCCCGCTATGTCGCCAAACTGCTCGTACGGGACTGAAACCCGTTACGGCGGCGAGAGTAGCCGCCCTACGCCGGTACGCGCACCGGCGTAGTCGCGGAGCCGTCCTCGAACGGACGCGGCGCGGGTGGATCCGCGACAGGCTTTCCCACCATGACCACTACTGCCGCACCACCGCGAACGCTCTCACCCCTTGTCTCGACGACCGTTGCCGGTCAACTGATCGGCGCTGCCGGACTCGTCGTTCAATGGATCTCGGCGCCCGAAGTGTTCGAGGGCTTCGGCTTTCCTCCCGGCCTGTTCTACGTGCTCGGCGCGGCGGCGATCGTGCTGCTGAACCGGCGGTCGAACTGGTCGCCCGCCGCTGCGATCGCGTTGTCGCTGTGGATCACGATCGGCGGGCTCGCGGGCGGCAACCTGCAGGACAACCTCGCCGATCCCGACACCGGGATGGTCGTCGGCAACATCGTGATGCTCGCCGGCCTGGCGATCTCCGCGATCGCCGGTGTGCTCGCGATCCGGCACAACTTCCGCACCCGCCCCGAAAAGCGGATCGCACCGCTGGGCTCGGGCAACCCGCGCCGGATCGCCACCACGATCGTCTTCGCCGGTCTGCTGCTCGACGCGATCGGCGACGCCGCGCCGGAAGGGTTCAACTGGGACGGCCCCGGCCCGATCCTGTTCCTGGTGCTCGCGATCCTGGTGGCGCTGATTCCCGGCAACGCCATGATCGAGCTGAGCATGATGCTGTCGCTGACCTTCGTGCTGACCGCGTTCCTCAACCCGCAGGCGGGGCAACGGCTGACCGACCCGTCGAACGTGCTGCCGTTCACGGGCGCGCTCATGCAGGTCGTCGGGCTGAGCCTGGCGGTACTCGCGGGCGCGGTCGCGATTCTGCCGCGGCGACGCCCGGTCGCGGGTTGACCGGGCGCCGTCCGCGTTGGCCCATACCCGTGCGAAGGTCCGGACGGCGGCCTTGGACGCCGCGCAGGTGTCGAATGCTTGATTTTTGTTGGTGCGGTATGGGTGTACCGCACGCCTGCGGTGCGCCGCGGGACCGGACATGGTGGTCGGCTCTCGTTCGTGGGGCCGCGGTTGTTGTTGTGGTTGGGAGGCTTCGGCTTTGTGTGGTGGTTACGTGGCGTTGGCGGGGCTTGGCGCACGTGGATTCGCAACACCACTATGTCGCGTTTGGACAGTTGGTCACCACCGGAGTGCAGTTCAGCGGCGCGAGGTCGGCGACATCGTGTCTTTCGGACGAGGAACGGCAGCGGCAGCGTGTGGAGGCTCGCCGATTGGAGCTTCGGCACGGGGATCACGGGTCCTCGAAGTTGAAGGGTGATCCGCGCACCCGGGACCAGTTGCGAGTGGACGCGTTCGTGGCGCGGTGTCTCGGTGGAGGTGGTGCGGGTAAGGGATTACGGGACAATCCGGGTGAGCTGGGTGGCTATGGCGACATTTCGGCCGCGATGGCGCGGAAGATCGCGTTCGACACGAACTCGACCACGCAACAGCCTGGTCCGAGGGCCCGCGCTTACGCCAACACAGCTCGGTGGCGCGCGAGTTCGGTCAGCGTGCGGCGGCAGACTTTCCCGGTCGCACCAAGGGGAAGCTCCGGCAGCACCACCAATGCCTCCGGGAGCTTCCGCCGGTCGACGCCGCGATCCTGTTCCAGGAACGCGGTGAGCGCGGGCAGCGTCAGCGGGGTTCCCGGTCGCGGGGCGACGCAGGCGCACAGTCGTTCGCCCAGGTCCTGGTCGGGGACGCCGACGCAGGCGACCTCGGCGATCGCCGGGTGGGTGCCCAGGTGGTCCTCGATCTCGGCGGGGCTGATGTTGAAGCCGCCTCTGACCACGATCTGCTTCAGCCTTCCCAGTACACGGAGGCGGCCGTGATCGTCGAACGTGCCGCGGTCACCGGTGCGTACCCAGCCTCCGGGGAGGCGGTAGCGCGCGTCCAGTTCCGGGTCGTCCACATAGCACAGTGGGGTCATCGGGCCCCGTGCGAGGATCTCGCCGTCGCGGCCGTCGTCGACCCTGATCGACACGACCGCGGGGTCCGGCTTTCCGGTCCACGGGCCGAGCCCGGTCTTCGCGGTGTGGCAGTTGACGCCGTCGGACGAGCCGTAGACGGTGATCACCTCGCAGGGGAACGCTTCCGCGCAGGCGCGGGCCACGGCGGCCGGGAGTGCGGCGCCGCTGGACACCACGGCTTCGAGCGCGGGGAGTGCCGGGGGCGGGGCCGCGGCCATCCTGCCGAGCATGGTGGGCACACCGAACACGTGCGTCGCGCGCCAGCCTGCCGCCGCCCGTACGGCCGCGCCGAGGTCGAAGGCGCCGGGCAGCAACAGGGTGCCGCCGAGCGCGGCGATGGTGACCGGCACCCCGCACGAGCCGAACGAGGATCCGAGCGGCACCAGCACGAGATTGCGCATCGGCGTGCCGGTGCGCCGCAGCGCGCGCACATAGGTCGCACGGCCGCCGGCGAACGCGTTGTGCGAATAGGCGACGAGTTTCGGGCGCGCCTCGGAACCGGACGACACCAGTATCCGCGCGGGCGCTTCGGCGTCGATCCGGGCGGTGCTCGCGCCACCGGTGCGGGAAAGGCGGCGCGTGCCGCCGTCGATCAGCACGCTCGCCCGAGCGCGGTGCGGCGCGTCGGCGTGACCCGGCGGGCACGGCAGCGCGACCGCTCCTACCGCGTATACGGCCAGTTCGGCGATCACGGCGGCCCTGCTGTCGGGCAGTGCGATACCGACGACGTCGTGGGGGCCGACACCGGCCGATGCCAACCTCCCCGCGCGACGCCGGACCTCGGCATCGAGACTCGCGTAGTCGAGGGAGCCGTCGACATCCACCACGGCTTCGCGATCGGGGTGGTTCCGGACGTGCTGGGAAAAGCACCGGTACAGATCATGTCCTGGGCACAGTCCCCTGCGCACCCATCCCGCACGCAGCGCGGGCGGAACCTGGTCGGCCAGTGTGATCCCGGCGGCGGAGGTCCACGCGCTCACGAGAAAGTCCAGGGGCTGCGCGGGAACGCGTACCCGTCCCAGTCCAGCGCGCGGGCGAACCGGGGGTCGGCGGCGAGCAGCCGCAGGTCGGTGCACACCGCGGTGGCGGCGACCCCGGCGTCGGCGAACCTCGCCACCCAGTCGTCGCTCGTGCGGTCGCCGAAGCTCGCCGCGCCGAGCACCGCCGCCACCTTCTCGCGCCCGGCAGGGCCTATCGAGAGGTATCCGTCCGCGGTCTCCTGTGGACGGTCCCATTCCGTCCACATCGGACGGCTCGACGGGCGGAGCACGAGTGCCGAGGAAAGCAGTGACGACTCGACCCGCGAGCCGATACCCGTGCGGAGGCTCGCGAGCAACGCCGTCAGCACCCCTTCGGCGCACACGAGTCCCCCGAGCACGTCGGTGACGGTCATCAGCGACGGCGCGGCCGGTTCGTTCGCGGGCCGGATCGCGGCGGCGAGCCCGCTGTGGGCCTGCACCAAGAAGTCGGTGCCCAGCGGCGGGTTCGGGCCGAGCTGGCCGCCCCAGCCCGACGCGGCCGCCGCCACCAGTCCCGGCCGCACCGCGGTCAGGTCCTCGGCGGTGAGGCCGAGCGCCGACGCCCGTCCCGGCCGCCAGTTGTGCAGGAACACCTCGGCATCGGCGACGAGTTCGAGCACGCCAGCGCGTCCGGCTGCCGACTTGAGGTCGAGGTCGACCGCGCGCTTCCCGTCGTTGAGCGCGCGGAACCGGGCCGAGCGGGCACCGGCGAGCGGCGGCACACCGCGCATCGGGTCACCGCCAGGCGGTTCGACCCGGAGCACGTCGGCGCCGAGCAGGCGCAGGACGTGCCCGGCGAGCGGGCCCTGCACCCTGCTGGTCGACTCGACGACCGCGATACCGGAAAGGGGCAGCCCTTCGCGGTGGTACGACGCGACCGGGCCGTGGCGCCCGCAGGGCTGGATGTCCCAGCGCGGCACCGTGACGGGCGGGACCGGCGAGTCCCGCACGGCCAGCACGCTCAGCCCCGACGACTGCCCGGTGTTGGCGAGTTCGGCGAAGGCGCGCCGCCGCGCCGCGTGGGCGAGTTCGGCGGGCAGTGGGCAGGTCGCGGTCGCGAACCGGAGCTGGAACGGCCGCCACGCCCGCCGCACCGCGACGGGGTCCGCGTCCAGCCGGGACCAGAACCGCTGCCAGTCTTCGGCGGCCAGCGTCTCGACCTCGAACCGGATACCGTCGGCCGAAACGAACGGCGGCCCGCCGGTGCCGAGCGGCTCCGGCCGGTCCTCCGCGCAGGTCGCCGCCGCGAGGTACTGGCACACAGCGAGCAGCGCGCCCTGCGCGGCCGAGGTGTGCGCGGCGCGCACCTCCTGCCCGCGCTCACGGCCGATCGCCACCGCCAGCCTGCCGTGGCTGGCGAGCAGCCCGGCGACGGTGGTCGCGTAGTCGACGCCGAGTGGCAGCGGGCGCCCCGATTTCCGGCCGTGGACGTGCATCAGGCCGCACGCGGCCTGGACGGCGGTGTCATCGTCGAGCGGGAGGTCGACCGGGCCCGCCCAGTCGAGGGTGTCCCGTACGCCGGGTGCGACCGTCATCCCGCACGCCTTCCCTGCACCGAGTAGAAGACACTGGAACAGACCAGGAAACCCGGGTCCGCCAGCAATGCGCGAACCCGGCGGAGGCCGTCGCCGGTCATCCCCGCGGCGAGCAGTTCCTCGCGAAGGCGGTACGTGTGGTGCACCAGCAGCCGCGCGCCCGGCGATCCCGGCCCCCAGGTTTCGACCTGCGGCCACACATCGACCTCGGTGAACCCGGCGTGCCGCATCGCCGCGCCCACCCGGCTACCCCACGCGACGTCCACGCCCGCCGCCGCCATCACGGCGTCCTTCGCCGAAAGGAACTCGCGGAAGAGCCGCTCCGCCTCGGTGTCCGGCGCGACGAGGCAGGGCTGGTAGGTGGTGTCGAACTCGTCCACCTGGAGCCAGCCGCCCGGTTTCAAGGTGGCCAGCACCTTTTCGAGCACGGCCTCGCGCGCCGGGAGGTGCCGCAGTACCAGTCGCGCGTGAACGAGATCGAAGGCGTTGCGGGGCAAGGGATCCGTGACCACGTCGTGCCGAATCGCGGTCAGCCCGCGCGCCCCGGGACCGTGCTGCGGCGCCAGATCGGTGGCCACCACGCCACCGGCACCGGGGGCGACGCGTTCGGCGAGCCAGCGTGCGACGCTGCCGCCGCCGGCGCCTATTTCGAGGCAGCGCCAGCCTCGGGTGACCCCGGTGGCCGCGAGCCTGGCCGTGGTCACCGGGTCGTAGGCGGCGGCGAGGCAGTCCTCCTGGTCGTGGCGGAGCTCGCCCTCCCCCGCGAACACGTAGCTCGTCATGTCCAGCGCCCGGTGCCCGTCGGCGCCGACTGCCCGGTCAGCGCCCGTAGCAGCGCCAGCCGCCGCACCTTGCCGGTTCCGGTGCGCGGCACGTCCTCCCACCGCACCACCACCGGCTCGCGCAACCGGGGCAGGTCGCTGGTCGCGGTGACCCACTCGTGCTGCGGCAGCGGGGATTCGGTGACGAGCACGGGAAGCGGCGGGCCGTCCGTCGTGCCGAGCACGATGCATTCGAGCACCCCTGGCAGCCGATCCTCCAGCAGATCCTCGGTTTCCAGGCAGCTCAGCTCCGGCACGCTGTCCACCTCGCGGTCCAGCAGCACCACGCTGCCGTCACGGCCGCGCCGCGCGAGATCCCCGGTGTTCCACCACTTCCCGTCCTGTTTGGCCGCCCAGCGCCGCTCCTCCCCCAGGTATCCCAGGCAGCGGGCCGGCGTGCGCACCAGCACGAGCCCCGCCTCTCCCCTGGCGACGGGGCGGAAGGTCTCCGGGTCCACCACCTTGAGGCGGGTGCGCACCGGCACCGGCCTGCCGAGGTTGCGCGTGGTCGGGTGCCGGTCGCCGCGCGAGGCGACCGACCCGCGGGTGAGGAACCGGAAGGTGATCGGGCCGGTCTCGGTCTGCCCCCAGCCCTGCATCCACAGTGGACGTCGCACGGCCGATGCTGCGAGGTAGCCGCGCACGACCGGCGGGTGGACCGCGTCGTAAGTGCTGATGTAGAGCCGGACGTCGCGGAACGGGTTGTCCAAACGCGACAGCAGCGGCGTGAACCGCACGAACGTGGCCGGCAGCGCCTCCACGACGGTCGGCGGCGCGGACCGCAGCACCGGGTCCGCGGTGGCGGGATCGGCGCCGGTGAGCACCACGATCCGGCGCGGTGCCAGGCAGCACACGCTGGCCGTCCAGCAGAAGGTCCTGCCGTGGGCGTAGGAGCTGGCGTTGACGAGCGTGTCGTCGCGACGCACGCCGACCACGGGCAGCCGGTTCGCTTCGAGCCCGGCCAGCTTGCCGATGATCGTGCCGGTGGAGTGCACCACCAGCTTCGGCACGCCGGTGGTCCCGGAGGTGTGGTTGATCACCAGCGGTTCGTCGCGAACCGGGCGTCTCGGTGCGGGTGGTGTCGTCCCGCGCACGTCGGCCAGCGTCAGCGCGCCCTCTTCCGCCGAATCGAGGCTGAGCACCCGGCTGGCCAGTGAGGGCAGGTCCACGCCCTCGTCGCGGCAGCGTCGCAGCAGTGCGGCATCGGTCACCAGCAGCGCGGAATCGAGGCGCTTCACCAGTTCCTGCAGCGCCTCGGCCGCGAGATGGGCGGAAAGCTGCGCGGGCACCGCGCCGAGCCGGATCGCGGCGCAGGCGAGCAGGTCGTAGTCCCAGTGGTTGCGCTTCACGATCGCGACGCGGTCGCCGGGACCCGCTCCCGCCGCCGCGAGCCAACCGGAGGCTTCGCGCACCAGACCGGCGAGCGCGGGCATGTCGTAGGTGAGCCCCGCGCCGGGTGCGATGTCGAACGGCCGGTCCAGCAGCACCGTCGTCGGCACGCCGTGGTCGGCGCAGTCGTCGAACAGCACGCCCATGTCGTACGGTTTCACGCCGCTCTCCTCACTGTTCCCGATCTGCTCAGCACGCGTGACGCGGCCGTCGCCGCGGACCGCACGGCCCCTTCGCTGCTCGGCCGCAGCAGCACCCAGTCACCGGCGTAGTCGACCGTTCCGATCGGACGCGCCGCGAAACCGGCGCGCAACCGCAGCGCTTCCGGTGTCGCCTCGGGAAGGCCGTGCCGGAAGCGGTGTACGAAGTTCCGCACCGTCGCCCCCGCCAGGCCGGGGAGAAACCGTTCTCCGCTGCCGACGAGGGCGGCGGCGACCTCGTCGTCCGCGGCGTCGAACAGGTCCGGAACGGCGCGCGCCGAGGCCAGCAGGCTCACCAGACCGGCTCCGACGGGTGCCCTCGACGGGTGCTTCTCGTGGTCGACGACGAGGCCGGACAGCACCTCCTCTTCCGCCGGCGGGGTCAGCAGCACGTAGGCAGGGCGGCTCGCCGCCACCGCGAGCGGGCGGTCGAGGAAGCAGCTGACCTTGAGCATCGGGCGGAACGTGCAGGCGGCGAGGAACTCCGCGTCCGCCGCGGGCGCGTTGACGTAGAGCCGTGCCGCCACCGGCGCCGGAACGCACAGCAGCACCGAGCGGGCGGTCAGCGTCTCGTCGTCGAACACCACGCGCGCGAGATCCGTGCCCCCGATCACCTCGCGCACCGCGCGATCCGTGACCACGTCGAGCGGCTCGGCGAGGCGGCGGGCCAGCGTGTCCATGCCGTCGCGGTAGGTCAGCCAGCACGACGCGGGGCCGATCTCCCGGAGCAGGCACGCGAACGGCGCCATCGAGGAACGTCCGGTGTCCCAGCCGAAGAACCCGCCCGCCACCGCCTGGAACAGGTAGTCGTGCAGATCGGGGTGGAAGCCCGTGGCGTACTCGGCGACCGTCCGCGCCCCCAGCGGAGTCCACTCGGGACGGTCCGCGTCGAAGCGGCGCGGATCCCTGATGGCAGCGAGGAAACGTACGAGATCCACTCTGGCGCGTTTGGACAGTCCGGCGCCGGTGAGGACCGCGCCCGGCTCCGACAGGCCAGGATGTGCCCTGCCGCAACGCCACACCGCGACGCCCTTGCCGATGGCGGGCACTTCGCCCCGGCTGATACCCGCTCGGCGGATCAGCTCCCAGGTGGCGCGGTAGCCCCGTGTGGATAGCTGCTCGGCGCCTTCGTCCACTGTGTACCCGGCGCGGCGGAAGCTCGCCATCCTGCCGCCGACCCGGTCGGCGGCCTCGAAGACACGTACGGACAACCCCGCCGCGCGCAGCTCCGTCGCCGCGGCCAGTCCGCCGATCCCGGCGCCGACCACCGCGACGTCCAGGTCCACCGTCATGCCGTGGCCGCCGCGATCAGGTTGGCCAGCACGAGCAGCACGACGCTCACCCGGTGCACCTTGAACCCGAGCTTGCGCGCGGTCATGATGTCGCCGTCACCGGAGAACCCGATCCGGAACTGCACCGCGCGCAGCGCCGTCGTCGGCAGCATCAGCAGCACGAACCACCACGGCGCCAGCCCGGTGAGCGAACCGAGTGCGCCGAACGCGAACTCGGCCACGGACAGCGCCCCGATGAACCGCGCGTTGCCCTTCGCCGAGGCCAGCACCGCCATCGTCGGCCTGCCGACCGCGCGGTCGCCCTCGATGTCGTTGGTGTTGGAGTAGACGCCGAACAGCAGCGGGCCCATGCCGAAGATCAGCCCCTGCACCAGGATGAACCCCGAGAACTCCCCCGCGATCAGTCCATAGGGGACGAGCACGAGCGCGAGCCCCAGCGCGGCGAGGAACGCCTCCTGGAAGCCGCGGTAGCTGAGCTTGACACCGTAGGAGTACTGCGGCATCAGCACGAAGGTCACCGCAAGCAGGATGACCGTCCACAACGGACTGTGCGGCGAGATGACGGCGGCCAGCAGCCACAGCACCCCGCCCGCCGAAGCGGCCAGCCAGCCGAACCACTTCGCCTCCGCGACGGTGAGCGTTCCCGCCACCAGCGGCTTGCGGAGCAGGCGGCGGGTGGGCGTGTCCGGGCCGTAGTTCGCCGCGTCGCTCCCGTCGTAGTAGCCGGTGACGTCGTCGAGCGCGACCATCGCGGCGGTCACCAGCACTTCCCCCGCGAGGAACAGCAGCAGTGCGGGCACGGTCACGGCGTCGAACGCGGCAGCCGGGAAGAGCACCGCGGACAGGACCACGAGGATGCTCAGGTAGTAGTCGTAGACGTCGAACTTGGCCAGGCGCGCGTAGCTGCGGACCTTGCTCTCCTGCCGTGCTCCGGCGACGGCACGGGGCCAGGGTTGGGCGCTACTGGTCACGACGGGACTCCTTCCGGTTCGGCGAGCGCGTTCGACGCCGTCGACCGTGCGAAGGCGCACACGGCGTCGGCGATGCGCTCGACCTCGGCATCGGTCAGGTGCGGGTAGATCGGCAGCGCGAGGATGCGGGCCGCGGCGTGCTCGGCCACCGGCCACCGCGCGCCCTGCCTCGCGTGCGCGACGAACGCGGCCTGCCGCGGCAGCGGTCTCGGGTAGTAGACGTGCGAACCGATCCCGCGCTCGGCGAGCCAGTCCTTCAGCTCGTCACGGCGTTCGCACAGCAGGCAGTAGACGTAGTAGCAGCGGCCGTCGCGCCCCGCGGGCGGCGGCAGCACACCCGCGTCGGCCAGCTCGGCGAACCGGGCGGTGTAGTAGTCGGCGATCCGCGCACGCCGTTCGAGCCGGGCGGGGAACAGGGCGTACCGGTACTGCTGGAAGGCGGCCTGGATCTCGTCGAACCGGCTGTTGTAGCCGATCCGGTGGTGCACGAACCGGTGCACGCCGTCCTGGCCGTGGTTGCGCAGCATCCGCACCGCGTCGCCGAGGGCGGGGTTCGCGGTGACCACCACGCCACCCTCCCCCGGCATGCCGAACGACTTCACCTGGACGAACGAGAACACCCCTGCCTCGCCCCAGGTCCCCGCCGGCCGCCCGCGCAGCACCGCGCCCTGCGCCACGGCCGAGTCCTCGACCAGCCGCAGGCCGTGCCGCGCCGCGAGATCGGCGATGGCAGGCATGTCCGCCATCATCGAAAACAGGTGCGCCGGCAGCACGGCCTTGGTGCGGGGCCCGATCAGCTCTTCGATCCGCGCCGGGTCGACGACCATGGTGTGCCTGCTGATGTCGGCGAACACCGGGGTGGCACCGACGCCGAGCACGGTGGCGGCCAGCGGGGCGCAGCCGAACGCGGGCACGATCACCTCGTCCCCCGCGCCGACGCCCATCCCGTGCAGCACGAGCGTGAGCGCGGACGTCCCGCTGCCGCAGGCCACCACATCGGCGGCGTCGAGCGACTCGCGCAGCATCCGCTCGAACGCAGCGGTGTGCTCGCCGAGGATGAACCGCTGGTCGGCACCGGTGCCGATCTCCTTGATCAGGCGCAGCAGCACCGCCTTGTCGGCTTCGAACAGGTCGCGGGCGAAGAACGGCAGCTCGCGGGCCGTCACCGCGCGCGCCCGAGGTAGAAGGACCGGACGAGGTCGCAGACGCGGTCCACCTGAGCGAGCTCCAGATCGGGGTAGAGCGGCAGCGCGAGCGCACGCGCGCACGCCGCTTCGGCGTTCGGGAACTGGCCGGCGCGGTACCCGAGATCGGCGAAGCACGGCTGGAACGGCAACGGAACCGGGTAGTAGGTTTCCGTTCCGACGCCGCTCTCCGCGAGATGGGACGCCAGCGCGTCCCGATTTTCTACCTCGATCAGGTACACGTAGAAAACGTCGCGGCGATAATCCGATGGTGCCGTCACCACCGGCATCCGGATTATTCCCGGGATATCCCGCAGGCGTTCGGAATAGGCACTCGCGAGTTCCGCCCTGCGGACGATGTCCGATTCGAGGCGCCCGAGTTTCGCGATCAGCACGGCGGCCTGGATGTCGTCCATCTTGCTGTTCATGCCCGGTTCGTCGGTCTCGTTGGAGATACCGGGGAAATGGTCCAGTGTGCGACCGCCTCGGCCGTGGTGGCGCAGCGCGGCCACCCGTTCCGCGATCTCGGGCCGGTCGGTGAGCACCGCACCGGCATCGCCGATCGCGCCGAGCGTCTTGCTCGGGAAGAACGAGAGCACCCCGCCCGCGCCGTGCAGCCCGGCGTGCCTGCCGCCCTGCCGCATGCCGATCGCCTCGGCACTGTCCTCCACCACGACCAGCTCGTGCCGTCGGGCCAGTTCGCCGAGCGCGCGCAGGTCAGCCTGGTGGGAGAACAGGTGCACCGGCATCAGGAACCGCGTCGCCGAGGTGACCGCGCCCGCCGCCGACTCCGGATCCATCGCGTAGGTGACGGGATCGATGTCGGTGAAGCGCGGCAGCCCGCCCGCGAGCACGACCGACGAAGCCGAAGCGACGAAGGAGAACGCGGGCACCAGTACCTTCTCGCCCGGTGCGAGGCCGCACGCCCGCAGGAGCAGCACGAGCGCGTCGGTCCCGCTGTTCACCCCGACGGCGTATCGGGCGCCGGTGTACTCGGCGAGCCGCTGCTCGAACCGCGCCACCTGCGCGCCGTGCGAGAACTTCCCGTTCTCGAAGATCTCCTCGACACCCGCTCTTATCGACGGCCACAGCTCGGCGAACGCACTCGACTGCGTGAAAAAAGGAACCTTACGAACTGCACTTTCCGCAAACGTTTCATTCACGGGCGCTGGCGTTTTCGCAGGCAAGAAGAACCCTCCCCTTCACGCGCACCGGATATTCGAGGCAAAACTCAACGTAGCCGACGCCCCGGACCCGCAGAAGACTCCGAACGGGGCTCGCCGGTATTTCACCCGTTGCGGTCAGAACGGCGAACGGCCTTAACTTTCCTTGGTCACCAACCGATATCGCGGATGACGAAAGACACGACGGACGCCATTGGAGCAGTGTTGCGAACCTTCGTCATCGGCCTCGGCCGCGCCGGGGCCGGACTGCACATCCCGATCCTGACCAGAATCCGCGAGACCGCAACGGCGAACGGAGCGCCGATCCTCGCGTGCGATCCGGCCACCGGGGAGGGTGACCTCCCGCCCGGTGTGGTGGCGGTGCGGTCGATCGAGCAGGCGGCGCGGTCGCTCGACCCGGCGGACACCGTGACCCACCTGTGCACCCCGCCCGGCTCGCGGTCGGCACTGCTCGACGAGCTCGCCGCCGCCGGCTTCCGCCGGTTCGTGCTGGAGAAGCCGATCGCCACCAACGACAGGGACCTGCGCCGCATCATGCGCCTGCGCGCCCGGCACGACCTCCGGTTCGTGGTGGTCGCGCCGTGGCTCGCCGCCGCCCTGACCGGCAGGCTCGCCAGTATCGTCCGCGACGGCACTCTCGGCGCGCTGCGCGCGATCACCGTGCACCAGCACAAGCCCCGGTTCCACCGGTCGCTGGCCACCTACGGCCACCCGACGGCGTTCGACGTCGAGATCCCGCACGCGATCCCGGTCGTCCTGCGGCTCGCCGGCCCTGCCGAACTGGTGGACGCGAGCTGGCGGACGCTGTCGTGCGACGAGCGCGACATCCCGCGGCTCGGCGGCGCCCGCCTGACGCTCGCGCACCGCGGCGGGGCGCGCAGCGAACTGGTTTCGGACCTCACGTCGCCGACACGCGAGCGGCGGATCCGGCTCGAGTTCGCCGAGGGCACCGTGACCGCCGACTACCCGGTCGGCGAGGACGACGACCACGCCCAGCTCACCGTCACCACGGGAGACCGGAGCGAACACCGGGCCTTCCGGGACGACGCGCTCACCGCGTTCTTCATCGGCGCCTACCGGCGGCTCGGCAAGCCGGCCGACGACACCGAGGACCTCGACTTCGCGCTGCACCGCGAAACGGTCCGCCTGCTGAGCGAGGCGAAGAGCCGGTGCGCGACCATCCCCGTCCAGTCCAGGTCGGAGCCGCAGTATGCACGGTGACGAACTCCCGCTCGCCGGGATCGGGGACGAGGCGGGGCAGTCGCTCGCCGACCAGCTCGAAGCACTGCGCGCGCTCGGCTGGCGGCACCTCGAACTGCGCACGGTCGACGGGCTCGCGCTCTCCGATCTCGACCGCGCGCGGGCGCGCGCGGTCGCCGACACCGTGCTCGACGCGGGTGTCACGGTGGTGTGCCTCGACTCCAGGATCGGGAACTGGTCGAACCCGATCGACACCCCGTTCGCGGGCGATCTCGCCGAGCTGGACACCCTGCTGGAATGGTGCGCGCGGCTCGGCACCCGGTACGTGCGCATCATGTCCTACCCGGACGCCGGGCTCACCGAACCCGAATGGCGGCACCGGGTCTTCGACCGCGTCGGGCGGCTGACCGAACGCGCGGAGCGCGCGGGAATCGTGCTGCTGCACGAAAACTGCTCGGGGTGGGCCGGTTCGAGTGCCGAGCGCATGACACGCCTGCTCGACGAGATCGACAGCCCGTCGCTGCGGCTGCTCTTCGACACCGGCAACGGTGTCGCACACGGTTATGTCGCCTACGACCTGCTCGCCGAGATCGCGGACCGCGTCGAGCACGTGCACGTCAAGGACGCGGTGACCACCGTGGCGGGAGTGCGCTACACACTGCCTGGCGACGGGCAGTCCTCCGTCGCCGACTGCCTCGGCCTGCTGCTGGCCACCGGGTACTGCGGCGCGCTGTCACTCGAACCCCACCTGGCGGTGGTTCCGCACACCGGGGCCCGTGACGACCGCTGCGCGCGGGAACGGTTCGTCGCGGCGGGCAAGCGGTTGCGGCGGCTGGTCGACCGGGAACTGCTCGACCGGGTCACCTGGTGACCCCGGCGCTACGGGCGGCGGACCGGGAGCTGCTCCTCCGGCTGCTGCGGATCCCGACCGTCTCCCCGCTCGAAGGCGGGCGGGGAGACGGTTTGTGGCGGGCACAGCACGCCTACGCGGACGCGGCGGCCGCGATCGGGTTCACCGTGCTGCGGCACGCGTGCGCCACGGCGGAGGACGTCGACCGCCCCGACGTCCCGCTGGCCGTCCGCGCCGCCGGTCAATCCTTTTTGGACGAACAGCCGAGCTTGGTGCTGCGGCTGGGGCCGGAGCTGGCGCGCGAGCGCACCGTGATGTTCAACGTGCACCTCGACACCGTCGCGGGCGAGGAACCCGTCGGCTTCGACGGCACGCGGTTCACCGGCCGCGGCGCCATCGACGCCAAGGGGCCCGCGGTCGCGCTGCTCGCCGGGATACGGGCGGCCGCCCCCGCGCTCGGCCGGGACATCGGCGTGCTCGTGCAGGCCGTGTCCGGCGAGGAGGGCGGCGCGATGGGCACCATCGGCACCCGGCCGCTGCTCGACCGCGGTTTCTACGGCGCGGTGAACGTGTTCTGCGAGCCGACCGGGCTGCGGTACCTGACCAGGGCCACCGCGTCGATGACCGCCCGCGTCAGCGTGCGCGGGCAGGGCGCGATCGACGACAGGCCCGCCGCCGGGCACAACGCGACGGTGCTGCTCGGCTCGCTCGCGCGGCACTTCGCACTGGCGCTCGACGACGTCACGGTGTGCGTCGCCGGGCTGCACACGGGTGAACTCCACAACCGCGTCTACGGCAGCGGGCGGTTGCTGCTCAACCTCGCCTACGCCACTTCCGCCGAAGGCGCCAGGCTGGAACGGCTGGTGGAGAACGCCTTCCGAACCGGGATCGCCGAGTTCGCCACCGAGTTCGCCGTCAGCAAGCAGTTCGCGATGACCGCGGCCGACGCCGCCTCGATCGCCACTTTGGACTGGACCAAGCGCGGGCTGCCGTGCCTGCGCGCGGAGATGCCGTCCGCACTGGTCGCCGGGATCCCGGCCTGGCCCGCCGTCGAACCCGCCTTCACCTGCGACGCGATCTGGATGGACGGCAGGCCGGGTACCGGCACGATCGTGCTCGGCCCCGGCGAACTGGACAAGAACAACGCCCATGCCGAAGGCGAGTTCGCCGAACTCGCCGAACTGGACGCCTTCGCGGCGATGGTTTCCCGGCTGCTCACCGGTTTCGCCGCCCGAACCCGAAAGGACCCCGCATGACCGCTACCACGACCGCCACCGCGGTGCGCGTGCCCTACGCCGCCCTGCTTTCCTTCACCACGGAGGTGTTCCGCGTTCGCGGTGTACCACCCGCGCGCGCCGCCGTCGCCGCCGAAGCGCTGTGCTACGGCGATCTCGCCGGCCTCGGTTCGCACGGGCTGTGCAACCTGTCCCGGCTGTACCTGCCCCTGCTCGACGAGCGCAGGGCCGACCCGGACGCGGAGCCGCGCACCGTGCGGGACCTCGGTGCCTGCGCGGTGGTCGACTCCCGTCGCGCGCTCGGGCTCTGGGCCGCCGCCGAAGCGATGGAGTCCGCCGTCGAACGCGCGGCGCGACACGGCATCGGGCTCGTCTCGGTCCGCGGCGCGACCCATTTCGGCTGCGCGGGTCACCACGCGGCGATCGCCGCCGCCCACGGCATGATCGGGCTGGTCGCGAGCAACTGCGGCGGGCAGCGCATCGCACGGCCACCGGGTGGTGCGGTGGCCGTGCTCGGCACGAACCCGCTGAGCGTGGCCGCGCCCGCGGTCGACGGCCACCCCTACGTGCTCGACATGAGCACCACCGTGGTGCCGACCGGCCGCGTCCGCGCGGCCGCACGAGCGGGCTCGCCCGTCCCGCCGGGCTGGCTCACCGACGACGACGGTGAGCCGGTCACCGACCCGGGTGCGTTCGATCGCGGCGAAGCGCATCTCGGCTGGCTCGGCGGAACGCCCGCGACCGGTGTCTACAAAGGATTCGGGCTGGGGCTCGCGGTGGAGCTGCTCGCCGCGGCGCTGCCCGGCGCCGGGCTCGGCCCGACCGCGGCGGCGCTCGGCGGCGACCGCGGGCGTGACGACGACATCGGGTTCCTCGTGCTCGCGATCAGCCCGGAAACCCTGCGACCGGGCGAGAACTTCACCGATCTGGCCGCGGAACTGTTCGGCACCGTCCTGACCTGCCCACCGCTCGACGAACGGAGACCCGTGCGCTATCCCGGCTGGACCGAGGCGGAACGAGCGGCGGCGAACCGGCGCGACGGGGTACCGCTCCCCGATTCGCTCCACCGCGAACTCGTCGGATTGGGGCTGTGATGGCACTGCGAATCGGTGTGATCGGCCTCGGCGTCATTTCGAAGTACTACCTCGCCGCACTCGATCGCCTGTCCGAAGTGGAACTCAGCGCCGTCTGCGATGTGCGGCCCGACGCGCTCGCGCCGCACGTCGCCACGGTCGCCTGCCACACCGACCACCGGCGGATGCTCGAAAACGAGCCGCTCGACGCGGTCGTCGTCACCACCCCCAACGACACCCACGCGTACCTGTGCCGCGACGTGCTCGAAGCGGGACTGCCGGTGTGCGTCGAGAAACCGCTCACGCTGTCACTCGCCGAAGCCCGTGCGCTCGCCAGGCTCGCCGCCGCGCGGCGTCGCCCGCTCTACACCGCGTTCCACCGGCGGCACAACGAAAACGTGCTCGCCCTGCGGGAGAAGGTCGCGGGCGCCAAGGTCGTCGAGGTCACGGTCCGGTACTTCGAGCGGATCGAGGAGCACATCGGCGCGGACACCTGGTACCTCGACACCGCGCGGTGCGGTGGCGGCTGCGTCGCCGACAACGGGCCCAACGCCTTCGACCTCGTCCGGATGTTCCTCGGGGACGTCCACGTGACGGACGCGAGCGTCCGCCGGGACGGGTCCGGTGTGGACAGGTACGCGAGCGTCCGGCTGCGGTCGGGCCGCCGGACCGGGCACGTCGTGCTCGACTGGTCCTACCCCGGTGAGCGCAAGGACATCGAAGTCCGGCTTGCCGACGACACTGTGCTGCGGGCGGACCTGCTCGACGGGCACCCCGGGTTCAAGGACTCGCTGTGGCACGAGTACCGGGGAATCATGGCCGAGTTCGTGGAGACGATCGCGCAGCGCCGGATCGAGGCCGTCCGGCCGGGGCTCGCCGCACTGGAGCTCGTGCGCGCCACCTACCGGTCCGAGCGGATCGCCAGCGCGGCCGGAAGGAACTGACGTGTCGCCCGCGGACGAGAACGGCGCCAAACGGACCGTGCACGGGGTGCTCGTGAAAGTGTTGCGGCACCGGCGCACCGAACGCGGCATGTCGCTGGAGCCGCACGCCAGCCGGTGCGTCCGGCTCGGCGAGGTGCACGAGCTGGTCACCACCGACCACACCGAAACCGGGGACGGCGCGCGCATCGACCGCGTCGGCTTCCTCGGCTTCGCCGAACTGGGCTGCGCCGGGGTGCTCGATCGCGGGGACGAATTCCTGATCGGCGGCAGGCTCGTCGGCACCGTGCTCGGATTCGACGCCTGCCACTTCCCCAACCACTACAACATCCTGATCGCCACCGACATCCCGGTCAGCGGCGAGGATCTGGGGTTGCGGCCGGAGCTGCCGATCGAATTCCGCTCGCGCTGAGCGCCGCGGGTGCCCCGGAGCCATCGCCCCGGGGCACCCGCCGCTCGGATCACCCGAGCAGGTTGACGTCCAGCTTGCCGAAGTGGAAGTTCCGCACCGCGGCCAGCAGCTCGTCCACCGACAGCTGACCGTCTCCGATCGTGTCGATCTGCTGGAAGGCCGACTGCGCCTGCGCGCGATCGACGCCGATGGCCTGCAGGTAGGCCGCGAACTCCTGCTGGTCGATCATGCCGTTGTGGTCGCTGTCGCACAGCCCGACGACGGCCTTCATCACCGGCCGCAGCACCCGGTTGAAGGTGGCCTCACCGTCGGTGAAGATCAGCTTCTCGTTGACCGACCGGAACTGCTCCTCGTTGATCGAACCGTTCGGGCCGACGCCGGCCTCGTTCGCCTCGTACTCGAACAGCCCGGTGAGTGCCTTGAGCATGGCCTGTCCCTCGGCCGAGCTCATGCTCTGCCCGAAGGCGCCGACGATGCGCTCCGCTTCCCGCTCGAAATCGGCACGCTCCAGCACGCCGTCGCCGTTCACGTCCCACTTGTCGAAGCGCTGCTTGAGCCGGTCGCCTGCGATCGCGGTAGTCATCGGAAATCAGGGTCCTTTCCTCGGTTGGGTTGTCACAGCATTTCCACGCGGCTTCCCGCGACGATGCCCCTGGTGTCCAGCAGGGAACGGGAAAGCCTTGCCAGCTCCGCGCTCTCGTAGCACGTGTGGTCCTGCAGCAGCACGGCCAGATCGGCGCGCGCCAGCGCGGTCCGCAGGTTCTCCGATCGGAGAACCCGCCCGCGGGACAGATTCAGCTCCGCCACGTACGGATCGTGGTACGTGACGGTCGTTCCCAGCGCGCGCAGGCCGTCCGCGATCGGAATCGCGGGCGACTCGCGCACGTCGGGCACATCCGGTTTGTAGGTCACCCCGAGCAGGAGCACCTCGGCGTCGCCGACGTCGAGGCCACGCGCGGCAAGCGCGGCGGAGACGCGCTCGACCACGTAGCCCGGCATGCCGTCGTTCACCGCACGGGCGGCCGACAGCAGACTGAACGTGAAACCCTCGTCGCGTGCCCTGCTGAACAGGTACAGCGGGTCGACGGGGACGCAGTGCCCGCCGACACCGGGCCCCGGCTGGAACCGGGCGAACCCGAACGGTTTGGTACCCGCGCAGTGCAGCACGTCCCACGCGTCGACACCCGTCTTCTGGCAGAACACGGTCAGCTCGTTGACGAGCGCGATGTTGACGTACCGGTAGGTGTTCTCCAGCAGCTTGGCCAGCTCGGCCTCCCTGGTGCCCTTCGCCACCACGACGGTGTCGACGAACCGGCCGTAGAACTCCGCGCAGTACTTCGCGCACAACGGGGTGATCCCGCTGACGATCTTCGGCGTGTTCACCACACCGAACCGGCGGTTCCCCGGGTCGATCCGCTCCGGCGAAAAACCCAGATGGAACTCCTTTCCGGCGATTATTCCGCTCATCGACTCCAGAATCGGCAGTACCACCTCTTCGGTGGTTCCCGGGTAACTGGTCGACTCGAGCACCACGAGCGTTTCCGGTCGCAGCCACGCGCCGACCGATTCGGCCGCGGCGCGAACCGCACCGAGATCGGGTTCCCGTTCCGCGGAAAGACCGGTCGGCACGCAGATCACAATCGTGTCCGCCTTGGCGAGCACGGCCGGATCGGTGGTTGCGGTGAACCCGGACTCGATCATTTCCCGGACATCGATGTCGGAAACATCGGGCACGTGGGAACGGCCCGCGTTCAGTCCGTTCACCACCTCCGCGCTCAGGTCGAAACCGACCCCCGTCAGCCCGGCTCGACCAGCCTGCACGAGAAGCGGAAGACCCACGTACCCCAGTCCGACCACCGCCACATCGACCATCATCCACGCCTCCCGAATCGGCTCTGGGCCAGGTGGAACGGGGATATCAGGCGGAGAAGCTCCCGCTCGCCGGCGCGACGTGGGAGCCGTAGCCCGGCCGCACCGTCAACGACGGGCTCAGGCAGAACGGGTCACCGTAGATCTTTACCGGCGAGTCCGTCTCGTTGACGAGCACATGCGCCAGCGGGGGCAGTTTCTTACACCCGGACGGGTTGTCATAAGTGGTCAAGCTGGTGATCTCCACCTCGAAAACGATGACCTTCCCCGTCGCCGCAGAAGCGGTGCTGGGCAGGGCCACCAAAAATGCCGCCCCAGCCATGCTGGCCAGCAGGGTGCTGAATATTTTTCGCATGAGAACTCCCCATTCCCGGCACTGGATTTTTCGCAACGAAACGTAAGCTATCAGCTACCCACCGTGTCAGAAAGGGGGGTGGCGGCGAAGGGCACCGGAAGTGCGAACGCGCTGGCATCCGAGGGACGCATTGAGGTTCCACGTCACCGTGCGTTCCCGCATCCGCCGGACCTCTATTACCCGAACGAACAGGATGTCAGCGAACGAAGGACACACGAAACATGTTCTCCGTAAACAAGTCGGGCCGGGTCGGGCTGAACGGGTTGTAGTCCAGGGTCGGCGGGGGGCTTCGCGGGTCTGCGGGTCGCGTCGATGTCGGGTTCGGTTGTCGGTGTTTTGACCTCTGGTCTACGTTCGCGTGTTTGGTGGGCGCGGTGAGGGTTTCAAGCACGCCTACGGCGCGCCGTGGGGAACTGTCGCTCCTCGGTGCAGGTCGCGTCGTTGGTCACCAGCGACAGTTCCCCACGGAACGGAATTCTTTGGTCGCCTTGGCGTGCCGTTCCCGACGCATTGCCGGTCCCGTTAGGTTTGGCTTCCGTGTTGTTGTGGTTCCGTTGTGGCAAGCTGTGATCTTTTGTGTACCTGATTGGGTGACGGAAAGTGTTTTGCGGGGCGGTAGAATTGTGGCATGTCTACTGAAGAAGAGTTTTATCGGGTTCGTGTGCTTTCTGACTCTGCGGCTCGGCGGTTGCGGGTTATTCGGTATCAGCAGGCAATGCTGCTGCGCGAGATAGCGGAGATGGAGCAAGTGTCCTCACGAAGATCGACGGTGGGGCAGGTGGGGTTGCTGCATGCTGTGACGCAGGCTGCGGCGGAGCGGAAAGTGGCGCTCGCTGACGCGTTGACCTCATACCTGCCGTGCACGCTGGCCGCGATGGAGGCGGGGCTCATTGACGAGTATGCGGCCTCGCGGGTATTTGAGGCGACCGCGTGTGTGTCCGAGGGGGTGGCTGCTGAGGTTGACTCGTTATTGGCAGGGAGGTTCGAGAATCGGAATCCGCCCGCACTGCGGAGGTTGGTCAACTCATTGCTGATGCGAGTTGACCCTGAAGGATATGAGCGGCGACGGCAAGAGAAAGTGGCGGCGCGTCGGTTGGAAATCCGGCATGGGGATCACGGATCGTCGACCCTGTTCGCCGAACTTCCTTCCGATCGGGCGCAAGCGCTCTACGCCGCCTGCGACCGGGACGCGCTCGCCAAGAAGCGCCAGGGAGATAAGCGCACCATGGATCAATTGCGTTTGGATGCGCTGGTCGAGCGGTGTCTGGGTGGCCACGGGTGTGTGGGGAAGCCCAAGGCGCAGATCTTCGTCCACATCGACCTGCCAACCCTGCTGGGACTGCGCGACAATCCGGGCGAGCTGGCCGGGTGTGGTGACATCTCACCGGAGATGGCGCGGGTGATCGCGTTCGACGCCGACTCGGTCTGGAACCGCATCGTCGACGAACCCATGACCGGCCTGCCCATCGACCTCGGCCGGGAAAACTACCGGCCACCCAGCGCCATGCGGAAGTACCTCCACGTCACCCACCGGACCTGCAGCATGCCCGGCTGCACCCGGCCCGCCCAGTACACCGACCTCGACCACGCACAGGCTTGGAAAGACGGCGGACGCACCGACAAAGCCAACATGCGGCCGCTCTGCCGAGTCCACCACGTACTACGCGACGAACCCGGCTGGACCTTCACCACCAACGACACCGGCGCACTCACCGTCACCACCCCGAACGGCCGCAGCTACACCGAAGATCCCACCGGGTTCGGCTGATACCTGAGCGCGGTCAGTGGTCGAGCAGGGTGCGGCGGAGTACCTTGCCGGTGGCGTTGCGGGGCAGGGCCTCCAGGAACACGACCTCGCGGGGCACCTTGTACCGGGCGAGGTTTTCCTTCACGTAGGCCTTGACCTCTTCCTCGCCTAGCGAGGCGTCGTCGGCCAGCACCACGAAGGCCTTCAGGCGTTGGCCGAACTTCTCGTCCGGTACTCCCAGCACGGCGGCCTCGACGACGTCGTCGCGTTCCACGAGCACGTTTTCGACTTCGAGCGGGAAGACGTTCTCACCGCCGGAGACGATCATGTCGTCGTCCCTGCCGTCGATGAACAGCAGGCCGTCGGTGTCGAAATGGCCGACGTCACCGGTGGCCAGCAGGCCGTCGACGGTTTCCTTCGTGGCGCCGTCGGTGTAGCCGGCGAAGCTGAGGCCGCTCGCAGCGAAGACGCGGCCGGTGCGGCCGGGGTCGGTGATCTGCTTGCCCTCATCGTCGTACAGGGCGACTCGGCAGGTGACCGGCGGACGGCCCGCGGTGCCCGGTGCGCGGCGGAGGTCCTCCGGGGTCGCCACGGTCACCACCGCGACCTCCGTCGAGCCGTACAGGTTGTACAGCACCTCGCCGAACACGTCCGCGGTGCGGCGGCAGAGATCCGGTGACAGCGACGAGCCAGCGGCGAACACGATCCGGAGCGCGTCGGTGCTGAATCGTCCACTGTGGACCTCGGCGACGTCGACGATGCGCTGCAGCATCGTCGGGACCACCACGAGCACGTGGCAGTGGTGGCGTTCGAGGGTGGCTAGCGCGACCTCCGGGTCGAACCGGCGGTGCACCACGACCTTGCAGCCGAGCGCGAACGCCAGCACGAACTGCGAAAGGCCGGTGCCGTGGAAGATCGGCGCGGCGAGGTAGACGGTGTCACCACGGCGCATCGGGATCCGGTCGAGGAACTGCGCGGACGCCAGCGCCGAGGTCCGGTCCCTCGGCGCCCCCTTCGGCGTGCCGGTGGTGCCGCTGGTCAGCAGCACGAAGCCACCCGGCTTCGCCGGTGGCGGGCCCGCTTCGCGTGCCGTGCCGTCGATCAGGTCGGTCAACGGCACCGCCGCGCCGATCGTGTCGCGGTCCGCCGGATCGTCCACCCAGGACAGGTACCGCTCCAGCCCCGGGTCGGTCTCCGCCAGCAGGCCCGCGAACTCCTGGTCGTACACCAGCGCCGCCACATTCTCCCGCGCCGCGACCTCGGCCAGTTGCCGCGCCCCGAAACCGGTGTTCATCAGCACCAGCCTCGCACCGGTCTTGCCCGCGGCGAGCATGGTGATCACCAGGCCGCGGTGGTCACGGCACAGCGCGGCGAGTACCGAGCCCGCGCCGATGCCCCGCCCGCGCCACGCGGTGGACAGCGCGTTCGACAGCTCGTCGAGTTCGCGGTAGCTGAGTTCGCCGCGCTCGTCGACCAGCGCGGTCTTCCCGCCGTGCCGACGCGCCGCGTGCCGGACCGCGCCGACGAACGGCCCGTACCGGCGCACGGCCAGCAGCGAGCGCACGCCGTCGTCGACACGGGGGAACGGCGCGAGCCCCGAGCGGAACAGGACGCCGAGGCCGAGGGTTGCGTCGGCCGCCTTCTTGAGCGGTGAGTTCCCCTGCGCGGGACGCGGCATGGTCTTCCCATCTTCGAGGAATACGCAAGAAATGTTTTCGGGGCCGGCGTTGTTATGCGGCGAGCGTGAACGAAAGCGTATTCCCGTCGCTCTTCGTGAGTGTGCTGACGTAACCGGTGAACGCCCCGCAGTTAGCCACCGCGGGCAGGCTGTAGGTGCCGTTCAGCGTGCCACCGGTGGCCGGGTCGAACCCTTCCGCCGCAACGAGATCCGCCTTTACCGGCGTCTCCGCGGCACAGGCGGGATCACCGCTGACCGGGAGCCCGAGGACGCTGATCGCGGGCAGTCCGACGGTGAAGCCGAGATGTGCGGCGGTGCGGTCGCCGGTCGCGGGGCCGTGCTGGGTGATCCGTGCCGACGCGGTGCCGGGGAGGAAGCCGAACAGCCGGAAGTCCACCGTCATCGGGTCGATCGCGAAGGTGCCGGTGAAGGCGCCGTTGTCCTCGGTGATCGCGGCCTTCCCGGTGAACGGCGCGGTGCTGCCGAGCGACTTCAGCTCGGTCCTGCCGGAGACCTTGAAGTCGTGCGCGCCACCACCCGGCGGCTGGCCGCCGAGGTCGAAGGACAGCAGCACCGGGTCCTGACCGGCGTCGAGCGTGCAGTCCGAGGTGAACGCCCCGATCCCGGTGAACGAACCGTCGGCCTTCTTCGGCGTGAGGCGGGTGGTGAAGTCCCCGATCACCAGCGTGGTCTTGCCCGGCTTCGGCAGGTTCACCGTCGGCACGGCGCCGGTGGCGTTCGTGGTGAACGTGCCGGTCTTGGGGATGTCCGTCTTGGCGACGGTCAGCGGAAGCTGCAGCGGGAGCGGCTTGCCGTCACCGTTGGTGAGCGTCACCCCCGCCTTCGCGGTGCCTTCGATGGTCGCCGCGTCGACGAGGTTCAGCCCGCGCGCGGCCTTGTCCGGCACCGTCACCGCGATCGCCAGGTCCGAGGTGGAGAAGGCGCCGCCGACCGCGTCCGGCACCTCGAAGCTGGCCTTGACCTCCACGTCGAGCTTCTGCAGCCCGATCAACGGGAACGGGCAGGTGAACGACAGCTTCTTGTCGACGGGCACCGGCTTCGCCGGCGCGGCCGTCGCGGTCAGCGCGAACCCGACGGCGGCGAGGGTCGCCGCGGCGACCATGAACAGAAAGCGGGTTTTCATGACCACCTCGTAGTATCGACGGCGATACGTCAACGGCACGGAAACGACCTGCCGTGGAAAGTAACTACGACCGCACGGCGACGGCAAGCCGGGCAGGTCGAAAACCCCTGTGCGCCGGTAAAATTGTCACGACACTACGGGAACACCGAGTGAGAACTATCAGTGGAACCGCAGACAGCGCACCGGGTCGGCAGTGCTGAGGCGCATGACAAGCCCGTGCGGCGGTGCTCGTGCCCGAATGACAAGGAACAGCGGAATGGTATTTCGGAACTTGTCGGGCCGAGGTGTGTCCCAGTAGCGTCCGCCTGGCACATGTATCGCGCCCCGTCCGCAATTCATCAAAGGTGATGGCATGCTGAACTCCCGCCGTTCGATGGCCGTGCTGGTTTCCTCACTCGGCCTCGCCGTCGCCGCGTGCGGCTCACCACCGGCACCGCAGGACACCGGCCAGCACGCGGATCCCGCCGCGATCGCCTGGGCCGACAAGGTGTGCACCGGTGTGCAGGCAGGCTCGGCGAAGCTGAGCAATCCCCCGTCGTTGCAGTCCGGTGGTGACGCCGCGAAGACGGCCGACGCGATCGTCAAGTTCCTCGGGTCGATCTCGTCCGCGCTCGACGACATGGCGGGCGGGATCAAGGCGGCCGGACCCGCGCCGGTGCCGAACGCGCAGGCCGCCGTGGACAAGGCGGCCGGCACGCTCGGCGAGACCAAGACGATGCTCGACCGGACGAAGTCCAAGATGGAGCAGGCGAAGGTAGGCGACCAGAGCAGCCTGCAGAAGCTCGTGACCGACGCCGACGCCTCGTTCGCCAAGCTTTCCGAGCCGGGCGGCCCGATCAAGGACCTGCGGGCGAACCCGGAGCTCAACCTCGCCTTCGACGAGTCCCCGACCTGCCGCCGTGTCTACGGCAACGCGTAATCCACCCCTTCTCCCCGGAGGTCGACCGGTGCGGAACTCGTTCCCACGCAGGATTCTGCTGATACTGAGCGCGGTCGTGCTCGCCGCATCCGGCACGGTGGCCGCGGTGAGCACCGCGGCACCCGCCGTCGCCGGGCCAGCGGACGGGACCGGCCCGTTCGACGACTCGTTCTACGTCCCGCCGTCGCCGCTGCCCGAGGGCAAGCCCGGTGACGTGCTGCGCTGGCGGGTGTCGAAGGCGGGCCCCCGCAAGGCCGACGTGCAGGCGTGGCAGGTGATGTACCTGTCGACGAACGCGCTCGGCAAGCCGGACGCGGTGACCGGCACGGTGCTGCTCCCCCGTGGCGCCGACCCGAAGACTGCCCCGGTCGTGGCGTTCGCGCCCGGCACATCGGGTCCGGCCTTCAACTGCGCGCCTTCGTCGATGATCAACATGGGTGCCTTCTACGAGCAGTCGGGCCTCGACGACCTGCTCGACGCCGGGTACGCCGTGGCGGTGACCGACTACGAGGGTTACCAGCCCGACCCGAAGACCACCTACGTCGTCGGGAAGTCCGAGGGCCCCGCCGTGATCGACTCGGTGCGCGCGGCCCAGCGCCTCACCGCGGCCGGCCTGTCCCCTGACTCGAAGGTCGTTTTCCGCGGCTATTCCCAGGGTGGTGGCGCGGCCGCGTGGGCCGGCCAGCTCCAGCCGACCTACGCACCGGAGATGAAGCTCGCCGGTGTCGCCGCGGGCGGTATCCCCGGCGATCTGGTCCAGGTGACGCTCCAGCTCGACGGCAAGTTCGGCTTCGGGGTGTTCGCCTACGCGCTGATCGGGCTCGACCGGGCCTATCCCGAGCTGAAACTGGACTCGTTCCTCAGCGACAACGGGCGCGCGAAGCTCGCCGAGATGCAGAAGAGCGCGTGCACGTTCGAACTGCTCACCACGTACGCGAACCAGAAGATCGCGGACTACACGACCAGCGCGGGCTACATCCAGCCCGCATGGGTCGCGCGCCTGAACGAGAACAAGCTCGGCGGCTCCCCGATCAAGGTCCCGCTGTTCGACTACCACGCGACGAAGGACCAGCTCGTGCAGTTCGCACAGGCGGACGCTCTGCACAAGGCGTACTGCTCGGCCGGGGTGCAGGTGACCTGGAAGACCTACGAAACCGACCACATCACCGGTGTCTACGACGGCAACGCGGACGTGCTGGCGTTCATCAAGGACCGGCTCGCCGGGAAACCGGCCACCTCGAACTGCTGAGCAGGGGCAGCCGGTGGTCGAGATGTCGTCGAGTGGTTCGCCGGGGGGCTGACCACGCTCAGGTGAGGGATTCGTCGATATCGCCGAGCGATTCGATCAGCTCCAGGTTGGCGCGGTAGTCGACCGGGCAGGCGATGACCGAAACGGTGTCGGCCGCCAGTGCCTCGCGCAGGGTGGGCAGTAGCTGGTCGGCGGCGGTGATGCGGTGCCCGGCGGCCCCGAAGCTCTCCGCGTAGGCCACGAAGTCGGGGTTGCCGAACGCGGTGTCGACGTTGTGGCCGATGTCGAGGTCCATCTTCCAGCTGATCAGCCCGTACGCGTCATCGACCCAGATCAGGATCACCATCGGCAGCTTCAGCCGCAGCGCGGTTTCGATCTCCTGCGAGTTCATCAGGAACGCGCCGTCACCGGTGGCGACGAGGACCTTGGCGTCGGGGCAGGCGATCTTCGCGCCGATCGCGCCCGGCACTGTCCACGCCATCGTGGACAGGCCGTTCGAGATCAGGCAGGTGTTGGGCTCGTAGGTCGGGTAGAGCCTCGCCATCCACATCTTGAGCGCGCCGGTGTCCACCAGCACGATGTCCTCGCGGCCGAGTGCGGCGCGGGTGTCGGCGACCACGCGCGCGGGCGCCAACGGGAAGCGGTCGTCCTCGGCGCCGCGGGTCAGTTCGGCGTCCAGCAGCGCGCGGATCCGTTCGCCACCAGCGGTTTTCTCTCGCGGGCCGACGGCGTCGGCGAGCGCGTCGAGACTCCTGCCGATGTCCGAGGCGAGCCCGACCGAGACGTCGTAGTGGGCGTCGACCTCGGCCGGGAACCGGTGGACGTGGATGATCTTCGCGTCGCCGTCGGGGTTGATCCGGACCGGGTCGAACTCCTGCAGCTCGTAGCCGACGGCGATGATCAGGTCCGCCGCGTCGAAGCCGAAGTTGACGTAGTCGTGCCGCATGAACCCGACCGCGCCGAGCGCAAGCGGGTGGTCGTCGGGGAAGACGCCCTTGCCGTGGAACGTCGTGGCCACCGGCACGCCGACCGCCTCGGCGAACCGGCGCAGCGCCTCGCCCGCACCGGCGCGCGCGGCACCGTGCCCGGCGAGCACGATCGGGTTGCGCGCCGCCCGCAGCAGCGTCGCGGCCCGGTCCACCTGCTCCGGTGACGGTTCGTCGGTACGCGGCACGTTGACCGCGAGCGGCCGCGCTTCCTCGGCGACGCCGGCTTTTTCGACGTCCTCGGGCACCGCGAGGTACACCGCGCCCGGCCGCTCCGTCTGGGCGAGCTTGAACGCCTTCCGGACCATCTCCGGCACCGCACCCGCGGTCGCCACGAGCGCCGACCACTTGGTGACCGGCTCGAACATCGCGGTCAGGTCGACGCCCTGGTGCGACTCCTTGAAGCTGCGGTTCATCCCCACCTGCGCGGACAGCGCGACCAGCGGGGTGGAGTTCGTGATCGCGTCGGCGGTGCCGAGCAGCAGGTTGATCGCGCCGGGCCCCAGCGTCGCCGAGCAGACGCCCGCCTTCCCGGTGAGCCTGCCGTACGTCTCGGCCATGAACGACGCGCCCTGCTCGTGCCGGGTCAGCACGTAGCTGATCGAGGAGCGGGAAATGGCGTCGACGAGGCGGATGTTCTCTTCGCCGGGAATGCCGAAGATATGCGTGACACCCTCGTTCTCCAGGCATTCGACGATCAGTTCGGCTGCGGTGCGCGAGGACATGCCCCCGACCCTAATCCGCGCCACGCGATCCGGCGCTGTGACCCCGCTTGCACCGTATGTCCACAGTGGACTCAGATCGCGTAGTGCCAGCCGGTCACCGAGTACGCGCTGAACCAACATCCTGCCAGCACGAAGCCCGCGGTGGCGGCGATCGTGGTGCTCCGGCGGCGGCCTGCCAGCCCGATCGCGAGCGGCAGCAGCAAGGTGAACCCCGGCAGCAGGAACCGCGCCTTGGCCTGCGGGATGCCCGCGGTGCCCGCGACGAGCAGCACCACCCCGATCCCGAAGGCGGCCACCGGCCACGGCAGCCCGCGTTTCACCGCGAGCACCGCCAGCAGCGCGCCGAGCACCGCGGCGAGCACGAGCGCGAAGACGCTCATCGTCTCCATCGCCGATCGCCCGGAAACCAGCATGTCACGGGCGAAGCGCACGGTTTCCGCGCCCCAGTCGAACCGCGTCCACCAGTTCTTCCACTCCAGGTCCCACCATCCGGTCGGGCTCCCGGTGCGGACCGCGACATAGCCCCACCAGCCCACCAGCCCCGCCGGGCAGAGCGCCACGCACACCATCGCGCGCCACCCCGCCTTCCCCTTGGCCAGCGCGACGATGGCGGCGATCCCCACCACGGCGACCAGCACCACCGCGGTGGGCCGGGTGAGCCCGGCACCGAGGCAGCACAGCGCGGCCGTCACCCAGTTCCGCTCCAGCACCGCGACCAGCGTCCACGCGGCGAACGCGGTGAAGAGCGCCTCCGTGTACGGCATCGAGAGCGTGATCGCCATCGGCGCGCCCGCCCACAACGCGACGAGCAGCATGCCGACGCGCTGCCTGCCGTCGACGAGCCGTCCGACGCGGTAGAGCCCGCACGCCGCGACCACGCCTGCGACGAGGCTGAGCAGGAAAGCGGCGACGACGGTGTTCCCCAGCGTGAGCACGCTCAGCGGGCGCACCAAGGTCGGGAAGGCCGGGAAGAACGCGAGCGGGGTGTGCGGCGCGTAGTTGCCCTCGGCGTCGAAGAGGCCGGTGGTGACGCCGCCGTACCCGTGCTCGGCGATGTTGAGGTACCACTGCGCGTCCCACGAGGTGAGGCGGCCGAGCAGCGGGGCGTTGACCTTGGCCGCGAACAGGGCGAGCAGCCCCACGCCGGCCGCCCTGACGAGCAGGTACAACGCGGCGGCGCGGAGGTAGGGGTGCACCCGCGAAACCGTTCGCGGTAAAGGCTTTTCCCGGATCAGGCGGTCCGGCTCGGCGACGGCGACCACGGTCACCGTGCCGTCGTGGCCGGCACGTGCCCGCTCGGGGTCGCGGGATCGCTGGAGCCCGCGTGCGCGGGAGTGCCGCGCGTGGTGCTCGTGGCGCCCGGCGTGCTCCCCGTCGACGAATGCTTGGGCACCGTGCCCGTCGAGACCGGGGCCTCGGTGGTCCTGGTGGGCTTCGTGGTCGTGGTCGTGGTCGTGGTGGCCACCGGCGCGTTCGCGGGCCGCATCGGCTCGCCCTCCTGCGCGCGGCCCGCCACCAGTACGACGAACAGCACCACGGCCGCCGTGGTGAGCGCGCTGCCGGAAACCACGAGCAGCGCGCGGTTGCGCCGCTGCCGCCGCCCGCGGGCGAGCAGGCGCGGCAGGCCGGGCCCTGCCGGAACCGGCTCGTCGCCGGGACCCGCGAGCGTGATCAGCGCGCGGACTTCGTCTTCGTTCATGCCCAGTGCTCCTTCCGCCCACCGCGGACCAGGTCGTCGAGCTGCGGACCGAGCCGTTTGCGCAGCGTGGCCAGTCCTCGCGCGGTCTGGCTCTTGACGGTGCCGACCGAGCACCCCAGCGCGTCGGCGGAGCCTTCGACGCTGAGGTCGTTCCAAAAGCGCAGTACCAGCACGGCGCGCTGCTTCGGGGGTACCGCGGCGAGCGCGGCGCGCACGGTCAGCCGCTGCACGACGTCGGGGTCGCCCGGCGCCGCCGTTTCGGGCGGTTCGGCGCTGATGTGCTCGCGCGACCGCCACAAGCGCCTGTTCTCGTGCAGGAACACCCGCACCAGCACGCGGCGGGCGTACCCGTCCAGCTCGCCGCGGCGGACCAGGCGGGGCCACACCTGGTACAGCTTCAGGAAGGTGGCCTGCAGCAGGTCCTCGGCGCGGTGCCAGTCGCCGCACAGGACGAACGCGGTCGAGCGCAGCGACGGCGACCTCGCCTCGAAGTAGGCGACGAACTCGCCCTCCCACCTCGGCGCGGTCCCGCGGACAGGTTCCTCCGGCAAGACGTCCTCACTGTCGCGAACGGGAATGGCCATGGCACGGGTCCGTCCACATCGGAACGGCCACGCACTTCCTACAGGCCGTGAGCCCGGCGCAGGGTTGCAGAGATCTGGATCACACGGCGCGGCTCCGCTCTTGGTGAGCATCCGGACCCCGAGCGCGAGCAGGAGGTTCCCCCGCGTCACGGCGCACGCGTGCCGTGACGCGGGGGGCGGAGGATGATGGATCGGGTGGAGTACGTGGTTCACGAGTCGCGGTTGCGCATCGGGGCCACCTCCTCCCGTTGCTCCGGTCGAGTCACGTTCGGCGCGCTCGACGGCCGAGTGTGATTGAGTGGTGACCTCACGTGAGGGAGCTCGTTGGATGAGTATGAGCGACTACCACGGGCGGCGAAGACGTGCGCTGCCGATCCGTGATGTGCTCTCACCCCACCGATGGGCCCTGTGGACGCAGCGTCTGCGGCTGATCGCCTATGCCATCGCGGTCGAAGCGGTCGCGCTGGCCACCACCGTGATCGTGGCACCGCGGGTTCCGGTCAGCCACTCCGAGGTCGCTCTTCTGGGTGCCCTCGCGGCGATGGGCGTGCTGCAGGCCGAACTGGGCCGCCAGGTCGAACGCGTGCGACGGCGGGTCAACGGCACCCCGCACATCAACCTGACCTCGGTGTGGACCTTCGCCGGTGTGCTGATGCTCCCGGCCCCGCTGGTGGCGGCGCTGGTCGCCGTCCTCTACTGGCACCTCGCGGTCCGAAGCTGGTACCGGCTGCGGCGCGTGCCCGCGTTCCGGACCGTGCTCAACGCCAGCGTCGTCGTCCTCACCTGCTACAGCGCCAAGCTCGTCCTCGCGGTCGCCGGCCTGCACGGCGTGCGGGACGCGCTGGACGGCGGCTGGCGCGGCGCCGGCATCGTCGCGCTGACCGTCGTGACGTACTTCGTGGCGGGCGCCGTGCTGATCCTGCCCGCGCTGAACACCACGTCGCTCAGCGTCAAGGCGCTGCTCGGCGGCTGGGTCGACAACATGCTCGAGGGCGCGACCCTCTGTCTCGGCGTGCTCACCGCGCTCGCGCTGGCCACCCAGCCCGCACTAGCGCTGGCGGTCATCCCGCCGCTGCTGCTCCTGCACCGGGGCGTGCTGGTCAAACAGCTCGAAATCGCCGCGACGACCGACGAGAAGACCGGCCTGTTCAACACCAGCGGCTGGCACCACCTCGCCGGGCAGGAACTGGCCAAGGCCGATGTGACCAGCTCGACCATCGGCGTGCTGATGATCGACCTCGACCACTTCAAGCGGATCAACGACACCCACGGCCACCTCGCCGGGGACGCCGTGCTCAAGGCGGTCGCCGCCGCGATCACCGAAGCCGTGCGCACCAGCGACTGCGTCGGCCGCTTCGGCGGCGAGGAATTCGTCGTGCTGCTGCCCAGGGTCGGCAGGGCCGACGTCGAACGGATCGCCGAACGGGTCCGCGGCGCGATCAGCGCGCTCGAGGTCGCCATCGAGGAGCACGAAGGCGCCGCATCGACGATCACGGGCCTGTCCGCGTCGATCGGCGCCGCCCTCTACCCCGAAGCGGGCACGGTCCTCGACCGGGTGGTCCGCGCCGCGGACACCGCCCTGTACGAAGCCAAGCGCGGTGGCCGCAACCGCGTCGTCCTCGCCTGAGGCCGTCCGCTCAGGCGGGCCGTCGTGAAAGGACGCGCTCCACCGGGCCGCGGAAGAGGTTCGCGATGGTGGCGTAACCGCGTTCGTTGGGGTGGAACCAGTCCGCGGCCAGCGAACCGCGCACCGGGCCCAGCGCGGGACCGCGCAGCTCGGCGGTCGCGATCGCGCCGCCCGCTTCGGCGGCGTCGATGAGCGCGTTGATCTCGTGCGCCCACCTGTTCTCGTGGAACAGGGTCGCCACCACCGCCGTGTCCGGGAGGTCGGCCAGCAACCGGGCGAACCCCGCCACGGCCGCGGGGCGACGGCGCGGGCGCACCATGTCGTTGGCGCCCGCGAGCACGGTCACGATCGCGGGCGCCACCGGCAGTTCCCGCAGCCGCGGCATCTGCTCGCCGAGGACGTCGCCGATGCCGGCGCCGGTGCGGGACAGATTGACGACCCGTACCGGTTTCCCCGATTCCGCGAGGGTTTCCGAGAGCTGGCCGACCCAGCCGCCGCGGATCGACGCGGCACCGATGCCCTGGCTCATCGAGTCGCCGAGCACGGCCCAGAGCGGGCCGTCCGCGCGCAGCGCGCGCTCGTTCGACTCGCGCCAGGCGTCGGCGTAAGGCTGCTTCTGGGCGGCCACCCGGGAAACACCGGGTACAACCCAGCCGAGCACGCGCATCAGCGGATGCGGTACACTCACCCGTTCGACGATGACTTCCTCCCGAAAACACCCGCGGCCCCCGGCATTCGGAGCGCGGGTCGCACCGGATGGCTCAGCCGGTGAACACCGGAAGCGTGATCTTCGACGGGTGGGCCGCGTCGTGGAAGATCTCGAACCGGCACGGCTTCCCGTCAACGGCCGCGGCGACCGGCTCGCCGGTGCCGTGGTTGCGCGCGAACCGCGGGAACGCGCCGCCCGCCACCTGCACGCGGAGCCGGTGCCCCCGCCGGAACCGGTACCCCGTGGGGTCGAGCGCGACCTCCGCGGTCACCACTCCGTCGGCGCCGGCCTCCGGCGCGCCGGGGCGCAACCGCAGGATGCCGTCGGTGACGTTGCGGGAAACGCCGTCGCGGTCGACGTCGCACAGCCGGACGTACACGTCCGCGTGCCCGAGATCGGTGCGCACGTGCACGGTCGCGCCGACGTCACCGAGCACGTCCAGGTCGTGTTCGAGCGGCTCACCGGTGAACACCAGCACGTCGGGACGCGCCTCGACGGCGGTGTTGTCGCGCTGCTTCGCCTTCCCCGTCAGCAACGGCCCGCCGACGGCCGGAGTCGGGTCGGCGGGGTCGTAGGTGAACGTGTCCGGCGGCGTGTCGCGGTCGACCGCGTCGCCGAGACGGCCCAGCGGGCGCAGGTGCGCGTCGGTCGCCGTCGACTCGGGCGGCCACTGGTCGAAGTCGAGCCAGGTGTTCGCGCCCTGCAGGAACAGCCGCACCGGCGAGCGGCGCAGCTGGGTGCGATCGCCGTCGAGGTGCGCGGCGAGGAAGCCGATCT
Organism: Amycolatopsis minnesotensis; assembly: GCF_039529815.1. NCBI lineage: Bacteria > Bacillati > Actinomycetota > Actinomycetes > Pseudonocardiales > Pseudonocardiaceae > Amycolatopsis > Amycolatopsis minnesotensis. The sequence continues at coordinate 125,242 of NZ_BAAANN010000024.1, forward strand.
GGTCCTGCAGCAGGGTCCTGATGCTGGCCGGCTCGCCGTGCGACCACGGCCCGATCGTGATACGGGGCGACTTCCCGGCATCCGCGAGCGCCCGGAAGTCGCGCAGCTGCGCGGTGATGAACAGGTCGTACCAGCCGGTGACCATGCTGACGGGAGTGTCCAGTGTGGACACTACGGCGCGGTGATCGGACATCGCCCAGTAGTCGTCGCCTGGCTCGGCGTGCGCGGTGACGTCCTGGAGGAACCGGACCGGTTTCCCGATCGCGGCGACGTCGGCGCCCGCGATCGGAAGCCCGGCCATCGCGCGGCGGTTCCGGCGCGTTTGCACCGGGTTCGGGAACTGCGCGAGCGGCAGTTCCTGCCTGCCGATCTGCGCCGACCACGACACCATGTTGTCCGCGGCGAGCACCCCGCCCGGGTAGAACGCGGACACGAACTCGGAGGCGGTGACGGCGAGGCACATGGCCTCCAGCGGCGGGTCGAGGTACGGCCCGACCGCCCATTGCGTGTGCCCGAGGTAGCTCGCGCCCGCCATCGCGAGCCGTCCGTCGCACCACGGCTGCGCGCGCAGCCACTCGGCGGTGGCCAGCCCGTCCTCGCGTTCGGTGTGGAACGGGCGGAACTCGCCCCCGGAGCCGAAGGTGCCGCGCGTGCTCTGCACGACGGTCTGCAGCCCGTGCCGCGAGAAGATGGTGGCGAAGAGCTTTCCCAGCGCGGTGCCCTTGCCGTACGGGGTGCGGATCAGCACCACCGGCGCCGGGCCCGTGACCGGCGGGGCGTACCGGTCGGCCAGCAGGACCACGCCGTCGGGCATCGGGACGCGCAGGTCCTTGGTCACCTCGGGAGCGGGCCCTTCGGCTCGCGGCAGGCCGAGTACCCGGTCGGCAATGCGGTCCAGCACCACTTCCACCCTTCGCCGTTCGATCACCCGGTACCGAACGTACCCGCTGTCGCCGGTTCGGGCCCGGCCGCTTGTGGCAGCCTGGAACCGCACGGATCCGCGAAAAGGGGCCAGGATGAGCGATATCAGATCGGACTTCCTCGCCACCAGCCGTTCGGCGGCAGGGCTGCTGCGCGATCCCGCGGTCGCCGCCGCGTGGGACTCGCCGAGCGCGTTGCCGGAGTTCACCGTCGGCGGGCTCGCCGGGCACCTCGCCTACCAGATCCTCGCCGTGCCGGACGCGCTGTCGGCACCGGTACCGAGCGAACCGGTGATCCCGCTGCTCGACCACTACGGCAGGGTGGAATGGATCGACGGCGGCTTGGACGCCGATATCAACGTCCGCATCCGCGCCGGGGGCGCGCGGATCGCGGCCGAGGGCCCGGCCGCGCTGGCGGCCCGTACCGCCGCCGTCGTCGAAGAACTCGGAGGGAGCCTCGGCACGGCACCGGCGCGCGCGGTGCACCTGCCGATCTGGGACGGCTGGTCGCTCTCGCTCGACGACATGCTGGTCACCAGGATGATGGAGCTGGCGGTGCACTCCGACGACCTCGCGGTGAGCGCGCGCGTCCCCACGCCCGGACTCACGCCGGGCGCGGTCGAAACCGTGGTGGGGCTGCTGTCGCGGCTCGCCGTGCGGCGGCACGGCCCGACCGCCGTGCTGCGCGCGCTCAGCCGCGCCGAACGCGCGCCGTCCAGCGTCACCGCGTTCTAGGCGGCCGCCGAATGTCCAAAGCGGACTGTCGTAGCCTGGGCGGATGAACGCGGCAGTGATCGACGACCTGGCGGCGGCGCTGCCGGAAGACCGGCTCGTGCGCGACCCCGACGTGCTGCGCGGGTTCGCCCACGACGAAGCGGAATGGGCGCCGTACGCGATGCCCGCCGTGGTCGTCCGGCCGCACACCGCGGAGGAGGTCCGCGCGACCGTGCGGCAGTGCCTCCGGCACGGTGCCCCGCTGGTCACGCGCGGCGCGGGCACCGGCCTGTCCGGCGGCGCGAACGCGATCGAAGGCGGGGTCGTGCTGGTGACCGACCGGCTCACCGCGATCAGGGAGATCGACCCGCTGGAGCGGCTCGCCGTGGTGGAACCGGGCGTGGTCAACGACGACCTCCGCGCGGCGTGCGACGAGCGCGGCCTCTGGTACCCGCCGGATCCGGCGAGCTCGCCGTGGTCGACGATCGGCGGCAACGTCGCGACGAACGCGGGCGGGGTCTGCTGCGTGAAGTACGGCGTCACCCGCGACTACGTGCTCGGGCTCCAGGTGGTCACCGGCACCGGTGAGCTGGTCCGGCTCGGCCGCCGCACCGCGAAGGGCGTGGCGGGGTACGACCTCGCCGGGCTGATGGTCGGTTCCGAGGGCACGCTCGGGGTGCTCACCGAGATCACCGTCCGGCTGCGGGCGCGGCGCGCCCCGGAACGCACCATCGCCGGGTTCTTCGACTCGACGGTGGCCGCCGGTGAAGCGGCCGCGGCGGTGGTGGCCGCCGGGGTGGTGCCGTCCGCGCTGGAACTCGTCGACCGGCACTGCCTCGCCGCGGTGGACGCGTGGAAGAACATGGGCCTGTCGGCCGACGCGAACGTGGTGCTGCTCGCCAGGACGGACGTGCCGGGTGCGTCCGGCGAGCACGAGGCCGCGACTGTCCTGCGCTGCTTCGAAGGAGCGGGGGCGACGTGGGCCGCGCAGTCCTCGGACCAGGCGGAGGCGGATGCGCTCTTCGCGGCGAGGCGGCTGGCCTACCCCGCGCTCGAACGGCTCGGCCCGGTGCTCACCGAGGACGTCTGCGTGCCGGTGCAGCGGGTGCCGGACATGCTCGCGCGGATCGACGCGGCGGCGCGGCGGCACGGCGTCACCATCGCGAACATCGCGCACATCGGCGACGGGAACCTGCACCCGCTGCTGATCACCCCGCCCGGTGACGACGAAGCGAGGCGGGCCGCGCAGGCCGCGTTCGACGACATCATCGCGGGCGCGCTCGACCTCGGCGGCACGGTGACCGGTGAGCACGGCGTCGGCCTGCTCAAACGGCCCGGCCTCGCGGACGAACTCGGACCCGCGGTGCTCGATCTGCACGCCGCGGTCAAGCGCGCGCTCGACCCGCACGGGATCCTCAACCCCGGCAAGGTCTTCCAGCAGTGAACCGGGAAGACTGAGCCGGGAAGGAAAACAGCGGCAGGCACGTTGGCGATGGGCATGACTGCTTCCGCGCGTACCGAAGTCCTGCGCTACACCGCGTTCACCGCCGATCCGGGCGGCGGGAACCCCGCGGGGATCGTGCTGGACGCGAGCGCTCTCGACGAGGCCGCGATGCTGGCGATCGCGGCGGACCTCGGCTACTCCGAGACCGCGTTCCTCACCGGGCCACCGCCCGGTCTCGGCACCGAGGGCAGGGCGTTCACCGCGCGGTACTTCAGTCCCAAGGCGGAGGTGCCGTTCTGCGGGCACGCGACCGTCGCCACCGCGGTCGCGCTCGCGGAGCGGATCGGCGCGGGCGAACTGGTCTTCGCGACGCCGGCCGGGACGATCCCCGTGGACGTCGTCGCCGACGGCTCCGGCACGCTCCGCGCGACGCTGACGAGTGTCGAGCCCTCGGTAGCCGAGGTCTCCGAGGCCGATCTCGCGGAAGCGCTCGCGGCGCTGGGCTGGGCCGCGGACGATCTCGACCCCGCGCTGCCGCCCCGGGTCGCCTACGCCGGTGCGCACCACCTGGTGCTCGCCGCCGCGAGCAGGGCACGGCTCGCGGACCTCGACTACGACTTCGGCCGGCTCGAAACGCTGATGCGGCAACGGGACTGGACGACGTTGCAGCTCGTGTGGCGCTCCTCCGCCGAGGTCTACCACGTGCGCGACCCGTTCCCGGTGGGCGGCGTGGTCGAGGACCCGGCGACCGGGGCCGCCGCCGCCGCGTTCGGCGCCTACCTCCGCGAACTGGGTCTGGTGCCGCCCGCCACGAAGATCACGCTGCACCAAGGCGAAGACCTCGGCAGGCCGGGCGAACTCGGCGTCGAACTGCGCGCCGACGACCCCCGGATCCGCGTGAGCGGCGCCGCCGTACGACTCACGGACTGACCGTCCCTTCCGGACTTCCCCGGTTCAGGCTGGTCCTGTTCGGGCGACCCCGTTGCGGGCCGCCGTGTTGCGGCCGCCTCGATCGGAACCCCCTGGGCGAACGAAGATGCCACTTCGTTCGCCCAGGGGGACCTCCGATTTCAACGCTACCGCGAAGCACCGGCAGGATCGGCGGCACCGCAGGGCACGGCACCGTCCTAACGCGACTCCCGGGCGAGCTGGACGGCGACGTCGATGATCATGTCCTCCTGGCCGCCGACCAGTGCCAGTTCCCCGCACCGGCGGAGGATGTCCTGCGCCGGGACCCCGTACCGGTCCGCCGCCCGTTCGGCGTGCAGCAGGAAGCTCGAATACACCCCGGCCCAGCCCTGGACGATCGCGTTGCGGTCCATTTTGGGCCACCGGGGCAGGTACGGCCGCACCACCTCTTCCGCGGCATCCACGAGGCCGCCGACGTCGAGCCCGGTGGTGACCCCGAGCCGGTCGAACACCGCCGCGAGCACCTCCGTCGGCGAATTGCCGGCCCCGGCACCGAGCGCGCACAGCGACCCGTCGACGTAACGGACACCCGCCTCGTAGGCGAGCACCGAGTTCGCGACGCCGAGCGACAGGTTCTGGTGCCCGTGATAGCCGACCCACGCCTCGTCGCCCACCTCCGCGACGAGCGCTTCGAAGCGGGCCTTGGCCTCGTGCATCAGCAACGCGCCTGCCGAATCGGTGACGTACGGCGCCTGACAGCCGGCGTCGACCATGATGCGCGCCTGTTTCGCCAGCTCTTCGGGCCCGGTCCGGTGCGCCATCATCAGGAACCCGGCCGTTTCCATGCCCAGCTCGTTGGCCAGCCCGAAGTGCTGCGGCGACACGTCGGCCTCGGTGCTGTGCGTGGCGACGCGCACCATCTGCGCGCCCGCGTCGTGCGCGCGGCGGAGGTCGTCCGCGGTACCGATACCCGGCACCAGCAGCACCGCGATCTTCGCCCGCTCGGCCTCGTCCCGCGCGGCGGCGATCAGGTCCAGTTCGGGGGTTCGCGAAAACCCGTAGTTGAACGACGAGCCGCCGAGCCCGTCGCCGTGGGTCACCTCGATCACCTCGGCCCCGGCGCGGTCCAGCGCGCGGACCGTGGCCCGCACCTGCGCCTCGGTGAACTGGTGCGCCATCGCGTGGCTGCCGTCGCGCAGCGTGGTGTCGATGATCCTGACGTCGTGCGCCAGCTCCGGCCTGGTCGTACGAGGGTCGTTCATGCCGCCGCCTCCAGCTTCCGTGCCGCCATCAGCTCGCCGACCCTGGCCGCCGCGGCCGTCATGATGTCCAGGTTTCCCGCATAGGCTGGCAGGTAGTCGCCGTTTCCCCGCACCTCGAGGAAGATCGCGACCCTGGCATTGCCGTCCGAGTCCTCGCGGGGCTCGTCGAACTGCGGCTCCGCGCGCAGCGTGTACCCGGGGACGTAGCGCTGGACCTCGGCGACCATCTCGTGGACCGACGCGGTCACCGCGTCGCGGTCGGCATCGGGGCCGATCGCGCAGAACACGGTGTCCCGCATGATCATCGGCGGCTCCACCGGGTTCAGGATGATGATCGCCTTGCCGCGCGCCGCACCGCCGATCTCGGCCACCGCGCCCGAGGTCGTGTGCGTGAACTCGTCGATGTTCGCGCGCGTGCCCGGTCCCGCGCCCCGTGACGCGACCGAAGCGACGATTTCCGCGTAGGGCACCGGCGTGACGCGCGAAACCGCGTGCACCATCGGGATCGTCGCCTGCCCACCGCAGGTGATCATCGAGACGTTCGGCGCGTCGAGATGCGCGCCGAGGTTCACCGGCGGGCACACCATCGGGCCGAGGTGCGCCGGGGTCAGGTCGATCGCCTGGATGCCGGCCTCGGCGTACTTCGGGGCGTTCGCGCGATGCGCGCCCGCGGACGTCGCCTCGAACACCAGGTCCGGCAAGGGATTCCTGGCGAGCAGCCAGTCCACGCCCGCCGCGGACGCCTCGACGCCATCGGCGCGCGCCCTGGCGAGGCCGTCCGACTCCACCACGCCGACCACGTGCGTCACCTCGACCAGTTCGCTGCGCCGGAGCTTGGCCATGAGATCCGTGCCGATGTTGCCCGGCCCGACGATCGCGGCCGTGACCCGTTGCTGCGTCATACCGGGACGGTCGCACCGGCGCGGTTCCCGGTACCAGCGGATCGTTCCGCCCACCGGAACGTCCGCGAGCGATCGCAAGCCCGGGCACCGCCTGAGAACGATCGTTCTCTACCCTGGTGCCACGGACCAGAGGAGGCCAGATGAACGCCCGACCCCCGTTCCCGCCGTTCGACGAGGACAGCGCGCGCAAGAAGGTGCAGGCCGCCGAGGACGCCTGGAACACGAGAGACCCGGAGAAGGTCTCGCTGGCCTACACCGAGGATTCGGTGTGGCGCAACCGCGACCGGTTCGTCACCGGCCGCGCGGAGATCGCAGGCTTCCTGCGCCGGAAGTGGGAGCGCGAACTCGACTACGCCCTGCGCAAGGAGCTGTGGGCGTTCACCGGCGACCGGATCGCGGTGCGCTTCCAGTACGAATGCCGCGACGCGGACGGCCGGTTCTGGCGCAGCTACGGCAACGAACTGTGGGAGTTCACCCCGCAGGGCCTGATGAGCCGCCGCGAAGCGAGCATCAACGACGTCGAGATCACCGAAGCACAGCGCCGCATCCACGGACCGCGCCCGGCCGAAGAGCACGGCCTGGAGTTCCCGATCCGGTAGCGGTCAGTGCTTGACGCCGACCGCGCCGAGGTAGACCGACTCGGCGGGGTTGCCGCGCCAGCGCTCCGCCTCGTCCGGCCGCCAGGTCGGCACCCAGGACAGCCCGGGGTCGACCAGGTCGAAGTCGCCGAAGAACTCCCGGATCCGCTCCGGGGACCGCAGCACGGTCGCCGTCGACTGCTTGTTGTAGTTCCGCACCACCTCGGCCACGGCCTCGTCCGACACGTCACCGCCGTGCGAGATCACCAGCATCGAGCCCGGCGCGAGCTTCGAGCGCAGGAACTCCAGCGCGGCCTGCGGATCGCGGTCGTCCGGGATGAAGTGCAGCAGCGCCACCACGAACAGGCAGATCGGCTTGCGGACGTCGATCCCGTCGATCGAGGCCACCTGCTTCCACAGGTCCGCGTAGTCGAGCAGGTCCGCGTACAGCGCGAAGTGCCGGTCGGGGTCGGCGGTCTCGCCGAGCAGGATCTGGGCGTGGGCGTGCGCGATCGGCTCGTTGTCGATGTAGACCACGGCGCACTCGTCCGGTGCGGCCAGGTCGGCCATCTCGTGCACCTGGCCCTCGCTGGGCAGGCCGGAGCCGATGTCGACGAACTGGCGGATGCCCTGCGCCGCCGCGTACTGGGTGGCGCGGCCGAGGAAGCGGCGGTTCGCCCGCATCGCGTTCCGGATCCCCGGCCACACGTCGAGCTGCTGCTTCGCGAACTCCCGGTCGACGGCGTAGTTGTGGGTGCCGCCGAGGATGTAGTCGTAGATGCGGGCCACACTCGGCTTCCCGATGCTGGCCTCGATCTTGCTCAGCGAAACCGCCATGGACTCCGGTGTGATCCGGCCCGTCATCGTGATACCTCCCGTTCCGAGTCGCCACCGCAGTATGACCTACGGTCGCGGACCGACGCACCGCCCATGGGGCTCGTCTTCGCTGACCCTTCGTGCACATACTCGGCAGGCGGGCGCCGGAACTTGTTCACCCGTTGGAAGGGCCGGTCACAGCTTCGGGAGGCGCTGCCGGGCGCCGAGCAGCGCCGAAAACGGGTCGCCCTTGTCCCGGACGCGCTTGAGCACGGTTCGCACCGTCCATCGGTCCGGCGCGAGCTTCGGGTCGTCGAGCTCGTCCCATTCGATCGGCACCGACACCGGCGCCCCCGGCCTCGGCCGGACGCTGTACGGCGCGACCAGCGTCTTGTTGCGGACGTTCTGGGTGTAGTCGAGGCGTGCGAGCCCGTGGCGCTTGTCCCGCGTCCACGCCCAGCTGACCAGGTCGGGCAGGGTGCGGCCGATCGCCTTGGACACCGTCTCCACCCACGCGCGCGTCTCGGCGAAGGTGTAGCACGGCTCGACGGGCACCCACACCTGGATACCCCGCTGACCGGTGACCTTGGGCCTGCCCTCGACGCCGAGGTGCGCCAGCGCGGTGCGGTGCAGGCGGGCGAGCACCACCACGTCCTCGAACGGGGTCTGCTCGCCGGGGTCGATGTCGAACAGCGCCCAGGTCGGGCGCTCCACGTCCGTCACCTGCGAAGTCCAGGCGTGCAGCTCCAGCGCGCCGTAGTTGGCGAGCCAGGCCAGCGCCGCCACGCTGTCCGGCACGAGGTAGTACTGGGAGTCGCCGGGGCCCGCCTGCGCGTAGTGCCACTGCTTCAGCCAGTCCGGCGCGTGGCTCGGCGCCGCCTTCTGCCAGAAGCCAGGCTGGTCGACGCCCGCCGGGAAGCGGTGCGTGTTGAGCGGGCGGGCGGCGAGGTAGGGCAGCATCACCGGCGCGATTTCGGCGTAGTACCGGATGAGGTTGCGCTTCGTCACCGGCTTCTCCTTGCCGCGCGGCGGGAAGAGGACCTTGTCCAGGTTGGTCAGCGCGACCTTGCGGCCGCCCACCTGCCAGGTGCCCTTTTCGCCGAGCGAAGCCAGTTCCTTCAGCTCGTCCTTGGTCGGCCCGGTCCAGTTCCGTCGCGCCACCGGGATCTCGGCCTCGGCCGCGGGCAGGTCACCGCGCCACACCGCGTCCGGATCGGCGGCCACCTCGTCGTTGGTGCGGCCGCTCTTGACCGAGCGCGGGTGGTCCTCGGCGTCCCAGCCCTGCTCCGCGTGGTCGTCGTGCTTGTGCAGCAGTAGCCACTGTTCCTTGTCCTCGTCACCCCGGCGATGCGGCCTGACCAGCACGAACCGCCCCGCCAGCTTCTCGCCGAACAGGTCGAAGTGGAGGTTGCCCGCCTCGATCGCCCCGAGCGGGTCGTCGGTGTCCACCGGCTCCCAGGTGCCGCGGTCCCACACGATGACGTCCCCGCCGCCGTACTCCCCCGAAGGGATCACGCCCTCGAAGTCGGCGTATTCGACGGGATGGTCCTCGACGTGCACCGCCATGCGCCGCACGCCGGGGTCGAGCGTCGGCCCCTTCGGCACGGCCCAGCTCACCAGCACGCCGTCGAGTTCGAGGCGCACGTCGTAGTGGCGTCGGCGGGCACGGTGGCGCTGCACGACGAACCGCTTCCCCGCCGTCGCCGCCGCACTCCCCGACGGCTCGGCGGTGCGGGAAAAGTCGCGCATCTCCCGGTACTTCGCCAGGCGCCGATCGTTCATACCCCGTTGATACCCGGTCGGCGACCCCGGCAAAAGCGCACAGCGGTGTTTCGCCCCCCGGAAATACTGCCCGATGCCCCGAAGGATGCTCCTGTGGAGATCCAAGGTGAGGTCCGCTGCGCAGTCCCTGAAGGCCGCCTTCGGAGCACAGGCACCGATGCTCCGAGGAACGCTCAGCGACCGGCGATGGCACCGGCGCCGATGAGCTGCACCTCGAAGGACCGGTCCGTGGCCTGCTTCGGCGTCTTCACATGGGTCACGCCCTGCGCGTCGACGAACCAGCCCGCCGCCGCCCGGTCGTAATCGTCCTGAGTGGACTGTCGTTTCAGGACGGTGCCGCCGCTGACGACGATGCCGGGGGCGGCACCGGCGTGCACGGTGAACTGGTACGAACGCGACCCGGCCTTGCCCTGGTAGTTCCCGACGCTGGCGCCGACCGAGACGGTGGTGATGCCGTGCCCGGTGCCGAGCGTGCGAACCCGGACCCGTTGTGTCGCCGAGGCGTTCTTCGCGTAGTCACGGGTGACGCCGTCGTCCTCATAGAGCGTGTAGTCGGAACTGCCCTGCGCGTACACGTCGTAGTCCAGTTCGGACTTGTCCCGGTTCTGCCAGGACAGCGTGCCCTTCGGCCACATCGGCACCACCGCACCGGCACGGGTGAACAGCGGCAGCGTGTCGAGCGGCGCGTGGTAGCCGTTGATCGTCGCCGGGCCCTGGTAGGTCTTCCCGGTCCAGTAGTCCACCCAGGTGCCCTTCGGCAGGTAGATGCCGTCCCTGGTCTCGGTGTCCGAGTACACCGGCGCGACCAGGAAGTCCTTGCCGAGCAGGAACTCGTACTTCGCCGCGTCGGTGGCGGTGACCGGATCGTCCGGGTATTCCAGCGCCAGCGGACGCACCGGGCCGACACCGTCGCGGTGCGCCTGCTCGGCGAGGGTGTACATGTACGGCAGCAGCCTTTCCTTGAGCTGCAGGTACTTCCGGTTGATCGAGGTGTACGGCTCGCCGTCGACCCAGGGCTGCTGGTCCTTCGGCGCCCAGCCGTCCATCGTCATGATGGCCGGCAGGAACGCCTTCCACTGCAGGTCGCGCGCGTACATCTTCGGGTCGTGGCCGTAGATCGAGCCGACATCGCCGGTGTTGTAGGCGATCCCGGACATCGTGGCACCGGCATAGGTCGGGATCTGCCAGCGCAGGTAGTCCCAGGTGAGCTTCTGGTCGCCGCTCCACAGCACGCCGCAGCGCTGCGCGCCCGCCCATGAAACCGGCAGCCAGACGAACCCGCGGGCGTCGCTGTTCTGCTCGATCCCGGCCTTCGCCTGGTCGCATCCGTTCAACGCGAACTGGTAGCCACCGCCGACCCAGGCCACGTCCAGCTTCCGCACCCGCACGCCCGCCTTGATCTCTTCGTCCTGGTTCGGCAGGCCGTTTTCGGTCCACAGGCCGAGCTGCGCGTTGGACTGGCGGAGCCCTTCGCCGGTCTGCCGCAGGTTTTCGTAGCCGCAGCCGTACCCGTCGTTGACGAGCATCCAGCCGAGCGGCAACTGGTTGTCCTGGTACCCCTTCGCGATCTTGAGCGAGTCGAGCGTGTGCCGCTCGCCCCGGTTCGCGTTGTGCAGGTAGCAGTCGGAGTCACCGGGTTCGAGGCCGTACACCGGTGGCATGAACGGCTTTCCGACGAGCGAGGTGTACTGCCCGATGACCGATTTCACGTCACCGGTGAAGTAGTAGGCGTCGAGCCGCTTCTCCTGCTGCCCGGTGCGCACCGGATCGCCGAAGTTGTAGACACCGGGCGCGAAGGTGTTGCGGAAGACCCCGTAGCCCGCGCTGGAGACGTAGAACGGCTGCGAGTTCGGGTAACCGCCCTCGTCCCAGTTCGTGTTGTTGGCGACGTTGACCACGTGATCGCGGTGCGAAAACGAGCCGTTCTGCTCACCGGCGCCGAAGAACTGTTCGTTCGCGCCGCGCGCCAGGCTCTGCCGCATGCCCTGCTCGGTCCACCGCAGGCCCTTGTCCTCGCGCCACACCACGGTCCGGTTGTCCGCGCGGTACAGCGCGAAGCGCATCGGCTGCTTGTAGACCCGCAGCACCAGCTTCCCGCTGGCGATCGCGTAGTAGTCACCGGCGTCCCACGAGCGCGTCGTCCTGATCGTCGGCGGGGTGGTGCGCACGATCTCGCTGCCCGCCGGGTCGGTGAACACGCCGTCTGGGGCGACCCTCAGCCGGAACCGGTCCTCGGCGACGAAGTCCACCTTGGCCTTCGCCGCACCCGCCGCGACGTCGTAGGTGCCCTGGTTGTCCGAGAACCCGGTGACCGCGCCGATGTCCGTCGGCTGCGGCAGGTCCACCTTGCCGGTGTAGGCGTCGTTCGTCACCGAGTAGGGCACCACGACGACGTGGTACAGCCCGGAGGCGTTCGGGATGACGGTCGCCTCCCGGTTCCCTGCACCCGCGCTGTCCGCGACCTTCCCGCCCGCCGCGTCGTACACGTAGAGGTCGAAGTCGTTCGCCTTGTTCGCCCAGGTGATCGAGATCGGCACACCCCCGTTGGGGTTGTCGGCCCAGTAGCTCGCCGGGACGTCCACGGTGAGGTCGAAGCGGTCGCACACCTTGTTGTCCGGATCGGGTTTCGCGCACTCCTGCGGCTTCGGCGTGTTCGCCTTGTCGTAGTGCGGGCTCTGCCAGGTGACGGTGTGGTCGCCGCCGAGCGAAAGCGTGCCGGTGGCCGGGGTGGCCGCCTGCGCGGCCGGGGCGAGCGCCGCGGCGGCGAGCACCCCCAGCACGCCCAGCGTGGTGGCGCGCAACCCGGTGCGAAAACGACGAGAGGTGAGCCGCATGGAGGTCTCCGATCCATGTCCGCGGCGAGTGATGCGCACAAATGTAAATTATGATCAGTTTTCAATCAACTATGAACACTCTGTTGCAGCAGTGCGGCCCTCGGCTAGCGTTGCGGGAATGCGGGACGAACAGGACGGCGAAACCTGATGGCCGAGTCGGGGCGCGGACGGCCGCGCAGCGAACGGTCCAGGCTGGCGGTGCTGTCGGCGACCGCGGACCTGCTCATCGAGGGCGGGCTCGCGGCGGCGACCGTCGAGGCGATCGCCGCGCGCGCCGGGGTCGGAAAGGCCACCATCTACAAGTGGTGGCCTTCGCGCGGCCACGTCGCGCTGGAGAGCTTCTTCACCCGGCACGCCGCGACCGCGACGATCGTCGACCGCCACGAGTCACTCGCCGACGGCCTCACCGCGCAGCTCGACGCGCTGCTCGACCTGATGCGGAACCCGCCGGACGCCGCGCTGCTGCGCGAGATCGTCGCGTTGGCGCAGACCGACGACGAGCTGCGCGCCGCGTTCACCGAGCACTGGCTGCGCCCCCGCCGCACCGCCGTGGAACGCGTGCTGCGCGCCGCGGTCGAGCGCGGCGAGGTGCGGCCCGACACCGACATCGCGGTGACCATGGACCAGCTGTTCGGCCCGCTCTACTACCGGCTGCTGATGGGCCACGCACCGCTCGACGAGTCACTCACCGCCGCTCTCCTGAAGCAGACGCTGCGCGCCATCACCCGCTGAGCGGCGTGCCCGCACCGCCGAAACCGCCCAGATCACCAGCGCGATCGCGGGCAGCACGGCGCCGAACACGGTGACCCCCTGCCAGCCGGCGCGGTCGTAGAGGGTGCCCGAAATCGCCGTCGCGATCGCGCCGCCGACGAAGACGGTCGTCATGTAGACGGTGTTGATCCTGGCGCGCGCGTCGGCACGCAGGCCGTAGATCTCCTGCTGCCCGAAGAGCTGGTGGCCCTGCACCGCGAGATCGAGCACGACCCCGGCAAGCGCGAGCACGATGACGCTGCCCGCGCCGAGGTAGGCGAGTACGAACGAAGCGATCGCCAGCACCAGCGCGATCCCGCTGCCGATCCGCCCGTGACCGCGGTCGGCGAGCCTGCCCGCGATCGGTGCCGCGGCCGCACCGGCGGCGCCGACGAGTGCGAAAACCCCGATCTCGGCCTGGTTGAGACCGTGCTTGACGAGTTCGAACGCGACCGCTGTCCAAAATGTACTGAACGCGCCGAAGAGCAGCGCCTGGCACACGGCGCGCCGTCGCAGCGCGGGCTCGGTCCGCACCAGCTCGACGATCGACCGCATCAGCTTCGCGTAACTCGCGACGTGATCGGGGCGCCTGGCTGGCAGCACGCGCCGCAGCGTCACCGCCACGACGAGCATGAGCACCGCCGAGACCAGGTAGATGGTCCGCCAGCCCGCGGCCGCGGCCACGAAGCTCGACAACGTCCTGGCCAGCAGGATGCCGAGCAGCAGGCCGGTCATCACGGTGCCGACGAACCGGCCGCGCTGCTCCTCCGGCGCGAGGTGCGCGGCGAACGGGATGAGGATCTGCGCGACCACCGAGGTCATGCCCACCAGCACGGAGGCGCCGAGGAACAGCCCGAACCCCGGCGCCACTCCGGCGACGACCAGCGCGAGCGTGGTGGCGAGCAGCGTACGCACCATGAGCGCGCGGTTCTCCAGCAGGTCGCCGAGCGGCATCAGCACCACCATGCCCAGCGCGTAGCCGAGCTGGGTCAGCGTCACCACGAGCGCCGCGGTGCCGTGGCTCACCGCGAACGCGGACGCCACCTGGTCGAGCAACGGCTGGCCGTAGTACAGGTTCGCCACGGTGGCGCCCGCCGCGAAGGCGAGCACCACCGTGATCCAGCGCAACCGACGGGGGTCGACGGCACCTTCGGCCGCGCGGACAATTCCTGGCTGGGACACGGAGCCTCCGGGGACGCGAGCGGTCGGACGAAATACTGAACGCCGCGTTCAGAATATTCCTTCCCACCGGAGCACACGAGCCGAGGTGAGCCGTGTCACCGCCGCGACTCAGGCGAACGGCCCGACGTCGGCGAGGAACGTTTCCAGCGAGCGCGCGGGGCGGCCGGTCACCTCCTCGACCGAGCCGGTCACCGTCGCGAAGCCACCCCGCAGGAGCCGCTCGAAGGTCACGGTGAACGCATAGCGCTCGAAACCGGAAAGTCCGCCCACCGCGTCCTCGATCGAGATGTCCTGGTGCGCAACGGTTTTCCCCACCGCGACCGAGAGCAGTTCCGCGGTGCGCGGAAGACTGAGCGCGGCGGGACCGGACAGTTCGTAGGTCTTCCCGTCGTGCCCGTCTTCCAGCAGGGTGCGCACCGCGACCGCGGCGATGTCCCTGGTGTCGATCCAGGCCACCTCCGCACCAGCCGCCGGGAAGGTCAGCCTGGCGTCGAGCGCGAGTTCATCGCGGTAGTACCGGCGATCGGTGAACACCTGCATGAACCACGACGGGCGAAGAATCGTCCACCGGTGCCCGCCGCGGCGCACCACGCCCTCCGCCCGCATGGCCCAGCTCTCCGCGCCGAGCGAGTCCGCGTCCAATTCGGACAGCAGCGTCACCCTGGCGCCGGACGGCGTGACCGCGAGCAGTTTCTCGATCAGTTCGGGCGCCTGCTCCAGATCGGGCCGGATCAGGAACAGCGCGTCGATCCCGTCCGCGGCCGCGCTCCAGGTCGACGGGTCGTCCCAGGAAAACGCGACCGGCCGGACCCCGGCGATCGACACCGACGCGGGGTCAGCGCTGCCACCCAGTACTTCCACCCCTTGGCGGGCGGCGAGTTGTTCGGCGAGGGGGTACCCCGTCTTGGCGCGGACACCGGTGATGAG
Source organism: Amycolatopsis minnesotensis (assembly GCF_039529815.1). Taxonomy (NCBI): domain Bacteria; kingdom Bacillati; phylum Actinomycetota; class Actinomycetes; order Pseudonocardiales; family Pseudonocardiaceae; genus Amycolatopsis; species Amycolatopsis minnesotensis. The sequence goes on from NZ_BAAANN010000024.1 coordinate 140,262, forward strand.
CACGCGCGTCATGGCCATCCTCCAAATGCTTGATTGGATAAAGTATCGGGACGAGGCCAATGCAAGCACCGTTACTTGAGGGTGTCAAGTATTATCGGGTCCATGGTGACCAGGATCGGCGCACTCGAACAGCAGCTCTGGGACTTCGTCTCCGCCTACGACGCCGCGTTCGACCGCGCGTCGGAGGACAACGGGCTCAGCGCGGCGCAAGCGTGCACCCTCACGCCGCTGACCGGTGAGAAGCACACGATGAGCGAACTGGCCGGACTGCTGCTGTGCGACGCCTCGAACGTCACGCAGATCGTGGGGCGCCTCGAAACCCGCGGCCTGGTGTCACGCACGCCGGATCCGGCTGACCGCAGGGTGAAACAGGTCGCCATCACCCCCGACGGGCGACGCCTGCGTCGCGCGGTCGCGAAATCCTTCACGTTCCCGCGCGAGCGCGTCGCCCGCCTCGATGACGACGAGCAGGAGCAGCTCGCTCACCTGCTCGCCAAAATGCTTTCCTGAACCGCTCAGGCTTTCGCTCGCCACCAACCCTTCTCGTCAACGTCGGCGAGTGGGAAGTACGGGACCGGCGGGTAGCCCGCTTCGTTCAGGTTCACCGCGTTCGTGCTGCCCGCGATGACCTTGTCACCGACTCGTGCGACGACCCCGGCCCCGCTCGCCGCGACGGCGATCGGGGCCGGGCTCTTCTGCTCACGAGTGCTCAGGCACTCGCCTCCGGTGCGCGGACCAGCAGCGAGAGCAGCCCGGCCACCACCGCGACCGCGGCGGCGACGAGGAACACGGTGTGCATACCGCCGACGAAGGTGTCGTGCGCGGCACGGGTCACCGCGCTCGCGGTTTCGGCAGGCAGTCCCTGCTGCGCCGCGGGCGGGAAGCCCAGTTCGACGCTCTTGCGGAGTTGCTCGTCGTTCGCGATCCGGTCCGCGACCGGGCCGCCGCCCAGTGCTTCGCGAACCGCCGTGGCGAACCGGGAACCGACCACCGAGGAGAGCAGGCTGCCGAAGACCGCGATGCCGAGCGTGCTGCCGAGCTGCTGCGTCGACTGCTGGACGCCGGAAGCGACTCCGGCCTTGTCGACCGGGGCACTGCCGACGATCGCCTGGATCGCGGGCACCATCATGAACCCGACACCGATCCCCGCCAGCACGAGTGCGGGCGCCAGCGTCATGAAGCCCGACTCCGGTTCGAGGCGCAGCAGCAGCGCCAGCGACGCCACCGTGAACACGGCACCGGTCATGAGGGTCCCCCGCACACCGAGCTTTCCGGTGACCCAGCCCGCGACGGGCGAGGCGAAGGTGAACACGGCGGTGAGCGGCAGCATCGCGACCGCGGCCATGATGGCGCTCTTGCCCTGCACACCCTGCAGGAAGAACGTCAGGTAGAACAGGATCGCGAAGAACGCGAACATCGTGACCAGCATCAGCAGGCAGCCGACCGTGAACGTCCGGTTACGGAAGAGGCCGAGCGGCACCATCGGGTTCGCGGTCCGGCGCTCGATCACCACGAACGCGGCCAGCAGCACCACGCCGAGCGCGATGAACCCGAGCGTGCTCACCGAACCCCAGCCCTCGGCCTGCGCGCGGGTCACGCCCCAGATGGCACTGACCATGGCGCAGGTCAGGGTCACCGCACCAGGCAGGTCGAGCCGGTGCGCCGAGCGCTCGGCGCTGTTCGGGATCACGGTCAGCCCGACGAGCACGGCGACCACGCCGAACGGCAGGTTGATGAAGAACACCCACGGCCAGCTCGCGTATTCGACCAGGACACCGCCGAGAACCGGGCCGCCCGCCAGTGCCACCGCGGACACCGAGCCGAACCAGCCGAACGCCATCGCCAGCTTCTCCGGCGGGAACGCGGCCCTGAGCACCGCGAGACCGGCAGGGCCGAGCAGCGCGCCGAACACGGCCTGCAGGACGCGGCCGCCGATCAGCACCTCGATCGAGCCCGCGAGACCGCACGCCAGCGAGGCGAGCGAGAAACCGCCGATCCCGATCAGGAACGCCTTCTTGTGGCCGATCTTGTCCGCCACCGTGCCCGCGGGGATCAGCAGGCCGGCGAGCACCAGCAGGTAGGCCGTCGTCACCCAGCCGATGCCATCGAGGCTCGCGTGCAGGCCGGTCGCGATCGCCGGGTTGGCGATGGAGACCACCGTCCCGTCGAGCTGCACGACCATCATGCCCAGCGCGACCGCGATCAGGCTCAGCCACGCCTTCGACGGGACCTTGACCTCCGCTTTCGCCGCCTTCTCATCGGGTTCCAGCACTACCGAGTCGTTCATGACCCACCCTCTCGCACAGTGTTCGAGTCCGCCTTCTCGCACACTGTACGACAGAATCGAACAGTGTGCGAGTGTTATCTCGAACACTGTGCGAGATTGCTCTAGGGTGGGGTCATGGCATCGGACACCTTGAGCCGCGAGCAGATCGTCGGCGCCGCGATGGAGTTGCTCGACACCGAGGGCGTGCACGGCCTGAGCATGCGGCGCCTCGGCACGAAGCTCGACGCGGGCGCCACCTCGATCTACTGGCACGTGAAGAACAAGGACGAGCTGCTGGAGCTGGCCTCGGACCACGCGTTCGCCGAGATCGAACTACCCGACGCGGCGGAGATCGGCTGGCGCGCCGCGGTGACGGCCCTCGCCGACGGCATGCGGTCCATGGTGCTGCGGCACCCGTGGCTGGTGTCGGTGTTCGCCACACGCCTGTTCTACGGCCCCAACCTGGCGCGGTTCCAGGACCACACGATCGGCGTGTACCAGTCAGCCGGGTTCCCCGACGACGAGCTCGACTCGGTGATGGGAACCGTGGACGCGTACGTGCTGGGGGCCGCGCTCGGCGAGGCAGCATGGCGAACCCAGCTGCAGGAAATGGGCGAGGACCAGAAGGATCTCATCGACCGCCTGATGACCACGGGCCGCGAAATCGCCGCACCGTACCCGCGCCTGCTCGAACGCCTCAGCGCCTACGGCACCGACACGATGGCCGAGGACGGCAAACTCCGCGAGAGCAGCTTCGACTACGGACTCCGCGCCGTGCTCGACGGACTGGAGACCCGGATCCCGCGCTGACTCTTGTATTTGTTGCGCGATAGAACCCCAGAGGCGGTGCCTGGCTGGTTCGCCGTGTTGGGTTGCGGTTTAAAGATAGCTTTGGACTGAAGGAGGTGGGCGGCTTGCTTGGCCTGGCCGACAGTTGCGTTGTTTCTTGCCTCGCAACGGTTTCTTAACGGTCCACTTTGGACACTTGTTGAAAATTCGCTCGGATGGGGTATCGAACGTTTGGGCGACTGCGGGGTAGAATGGTGGGGTGTCCGAGACTTCTTCCCTTGTACCGCAGCGGGAGCTGTGGCAACTCACCGCGCGTGAGAAAGCCGCCGCGCTGCGGGA